>JBFKAE010000085.1:0-13429 GCA_041621755.1 Sphingomonadaceae bacterium
TGAGTCAAATGGTGTGCACAGGGTCGATCTACCGCTGATCGGTGCGTATCAGGCCGCTAATGCATTGATCGCCGTGGGTCTGGTTGTTGCAACGGGTGGAGACCTGAAGACAACATTGTCGAATGCGTCTCGTCTCGTGCCGGTACGTGGACGACTGGAACGCGCCGCGCTTAGCAAGGCCGGCGCGCCAGTCTATGTTGATTATGCACATACGCCTGACGCCATTCGCGCCGCGGTCGAGGCGCTGCGACCACATGCGAAAGGCGAGTTGCACCTGGTTTTTGGTGCTGGTGGCGACCGTGACAAGGGGAAGCGTCCCGAAATGGGGGCGATCGCTGTTCAACTTGCCGATCACGTTTATGTCACCGACGATAATCCGCGCTCGGAAGACGCGGCGACGATCCGCGCCGAAATTATGGCTGCGGCCCCCGGCGCGCACGAGATCGGCGGACGGCGTGAGGCGATTGCTGCCGCCATCGCCGGGGCAAAGGGCAACGATATCGTGCTAATCGCGGGCAAGGGGCACGAGCAGGGACAGATTGTTGGTGATCGCACACTGCCGTTCGATGATGTGACGGTCGCGCGGGAGTGTGCGGCATGAGCCTTTGGACAGCGCAGGAGATTGCGGCGGCGACGGGGGGCAGTGTTCACGGCGATTTTAAGGTCGATGCCGTGACCTTTGATTCACGTGAAATTGTTGGCGGAGAGTTGTTCATCGCCATGAAGGGTGAATCGAATGACGGGCATGCCTTTGTGATGGACGCAAAGGCGCGCGGTGCATCAGGGTTTTTGGTCAGTGAGACGGTCGATGCGCCGCATGTGCGGGTGCCCGATGGTTTGGCGGGTCTTGAAGCGCTGGGTCGTGCGGCACGGAAACGGACGAAGGGAACTATTTTCGGCGTTACGGGAAGTGTCGGCAAGACCAGTGTCAAGGAAGCGCTGCGCTATGCGCTCAGTGAGATCGAGCCTGCCGACACGCACTGGTCGGTGAAAAGCTACAATAATCATACTGGAGTACCGCTGAGCCTGTCACGCATGCCCGCAGGGACGCGCTTTGGCATTTTTGAAATGGGTATGAATCACGCCGGTGAATTGTCCTCTTTGACGCAAATGGTGCGGCCGCATGTTGCGATCGTGACCTGGGTCGCAGCGGTTCATCTGGAGTTTTTCAAGGACGAGGCGGCAATTGCTGATGCCAAGGCGGAGATTTTCGAGGGTCTGCAACCTGATGGTGCGGCGGTTATCCCCTTTGACAACCCGCATCGCGACCGGCTGCTCGGAAAAGCGAAAGCGTATGCCGAACGCATCATCACCTTTGGCAGTGACAAGGGGGCCGATGTCCGGCTTTTGCGCGCCGCCGAAGATACTGATGGCAGCACTGTTATTGCCGACGTTGCTGGCAATACATGCGGCTATCGCGTGTCGATGCCGGGCACGCATTGGGTGCAGAACAGCCTTGCCGTGATGGCCGCGGCCTATGCGGCTGGCGCCGATCTTGCCGCCGCAGCGCTCGGGCTTAGTCAGATCAACGGCATGGCAGGGCGCGGCGAACGCCACAAGATTGCCGTCGACGGTGGTGACGCGGAACTGATCGACGAGAGTTATAACGCCAATCCGACATCGATGGCAGCGACATTGGCGATGTTGGGGCGGGTGAACCCGTCGGTAGATGGCAGGCGTATTGCCATACTTGGCACGATGGGGGAACTTGGACCTGACAGTGATCGTTTCCATGCCGGTCTTGCGCCCGATATAGCGGCTGCGCGGGTCAAGATTGCGATCCTTGTCGGCAGTGGCATGGCGGCGCTCGCGGATAAATTACCGGGCGTAGACGTTATAAGCGTTGACGATGCCGCCACTGCGCTTGCAGAGGTGCGGCGCGTGCTCGTGCCGGGTGATGTTGTGCTCGTCAAGGGCTCGAACTCTGTGGGTCTTGGCGCGGTTGTCGCAGCATTGAAGGAAGCCAAAAGCTAATGCTCTATCATCTCGCCGAGGCCTTCGACTTTGCAGGTATATTCAATCTTTTCAGATATATAACCTTTCGCTCGGGCGCGGCGGCCATGACCGCGCTTGCGATTGGTCTTATCATCGGGCCGCGCATGATCGACTGGCTGCGGCTAAAACAGGGCAAGGGGCAGCCGATCCGCGAGGATGGTCCGGCGAGTCACCTTTTGACCAAGCGCGGAACGCCGACGATGGGGGGGTTGATGATTCTCGTTTCGCTGACGGTTTCGACGCTGCTCTGGATGAATTTTGAAAACATGTATGTCTGGGCCTGTCTGTTCGTGACGCTTGGCTTTGCAGTGATCGGCTTCATGGACGATTATTCGAAAGTAAGCGCAGGAACACATAAAGGTGTGCCGGGACGTGTGCGGCTGTTGTTGGAATTCCTTGTCGCCGGTATTGCCTGCTGGTTTATCGCCGATGCGACCAACACTGTGCTTTATTTCCCGTTTACAGGGTACGGGCTGGAGCTTGGTCCATTCTATGTCGTCTTTGCAGCCTTTATCGTCACGGGATTCGGTAATGCAGTCAATCTGACCGATGGCCTTGACGGGCTGGCAACCATGCCGGTCATCATCGCCGTTTTGACATTCGGCATGATCGCCTACCTAGTCGGCAACGTTAAATTTGCCGATTATCTCGGTATTCTTTTTGTTGATGGTGCCGGACAGTTGACGATTTTCTGTGCCGCGCTCGTCGGCGCGTGTCTGGCATTCCTGTGGTATAATGCGCCGCCTGCTGCGGTCTTTATGGGTGACACTGGCAGTCTTGCGCTTGGTGGCGCGCTTGGCACGATTGCCGTTGTCACCAACCACGAAATTGTTTTGCTGCTCGTTGGCGGTCTGTTCGTGCTCGAAACCGTGTCGGTGATCGTGCAGGTGATCAGCTTCAAGCTGACCGGCAAGCGCGTCTTTAAAATGGCGCCGATCCACCATCATTATGAACAGCTCGGCTGGGCGGAATCGACTGTGGTGATCCGGTTCTGGATCGTGTCGATCGTCCTCGCGCTCGCGGGGCTAGCGACGTTGAAGCTGCGGTGATCACGGCGCACGCCTTTGCTCCCCGGCACTATGCTGTATTCGGCCTTGCGCGGACCGGACTCAGTGTTGTTGCGAGCCTGCGCAAGTCGGGCGCACAGGTTACGGTCTGGGACGATGATGCTGCGCGGCGCGAGGCGATCGAGGATGTTCAGGTCCATGTTGAGGATCTGAACGCAGCGGATCTGTCAAAGTTCGATGCCATCATCGTTTCGCCGGGCGTGCCGCTCAACACCCATCCGCTTGCCGAACGCGCGCGGCAGGCAGGGACAGCGATTGTCGGCGATACGGAATTGTTTGCAGAAGCGCGCGCAGAATTGCCACCGCACCGCGTGGTCGGCATAACCGGCACCAACGGCAAATCGACGACGACGGCGCTGATTCATCATTTGCTTGTCGCATCGGGCATAAAAGCAGCGCTTGGCGGCAATATCGGCTTGCCGATCCTGTCGCAGAATCCGTTGCCCGAGGGCGGGGTCTATGTGCTTGAGCTTTCTTCGTTCCAGATCGACCTGACGCAAACGCTCGCCTGCGAGATTGTCGTG
This sequence comes from Sphingomonadaceae bacterium, assembly GCA_041621755.1. Lineage (GTDB taxonomy): Bacteria > Pseudomonadota > Alphaproteobacteria > Sphingomonadales > Sphingomonadaceae > Sphingosinicella. The sequence goes on from JBFKAE010000085.1 coordinate 3,587, forward strand.
TTATTGAACCTGACACCGGATCATCTCGACCGTCATGGTGATATGGCGGGATATGCGGCGGCCAAGGCACGTCTGATCGCCATGCAGGCCGACGGCGCGACGACGATCATCGCGTCGGAAGACGACTATAGCAGCATGATCGCACGGCATATGCACGACCGGCGGCGGATTGCGGTTTCGCTGACCGACGTGCTCGGCGAAGGCGTGTCGCTGGTCGATGGTATCGCGTTTCTTGATGGTAAGACCCTAGGCCATCAAGCCGACTGGCCCGCATTGAAAGGACCGCACAATGCGCAGAACGCGGTTGCGGCGATTGCTGCGGCTTCAAGCCTTGGGCTTTCGGCTGAACAGATTGCGTCTGCGCTCAAATCATTTGGTGGGCTTCCACACCGAATGGAACGGGTTGCGTTGTTGAACGACGTGCTGTTCATCAATGACAGCAAGGCGACCAACCCGACATCGACCGCGCCTGCGCTTGCTGCGTTTCCGGCCATTCACTGGATCGTCGGCGGACGACGCAAGACTGACGATCTGGACGCCTGCCTGCCATATCTTGGCAATGTCCGCGCAGCATATGTAATCGGCGAATCTGAATCGATTTATGCGCGTCTCCTGGGAGCGCAAATTCCGGTCATTCGTGCAGGCACAGTTGCGAAGGCGGTGCGGCTTGCCGCAAACGCGGCAAAGGGTGGCGAGGTGGTACTGTTATCGCCAGCATGCGCGTCCTATGATCAGTTTGAAAATTTTGAGCAGCGTGGTGACGCCTTTCGCGGCGCTGTGCAGGAGCTGGCGGCATGACCCCGCTTGGACGCAGCGATAAAACGCTTCTTGGCCGGTGGTTCTGGACGATTGACCGGCCATTGCTGGCGATTGTGCTGGTTTTAATCGTCATTGGGTTGATCGCGGTTGCCGCCGCATCGCCTGCAGCCGCGCACCGTTATTCGGGTGGAAACGTCTCGCTTGCTGATCTTTATTATTTCAAACGACAATTATTCTGGGTCGTCATCGGCGTACCTGCGATGCTGGCGGTTTCAATGTTGTCTGTGCCGTGGGCTAAGCGTGCCGCACTGATTGGAACATTGCTGTTCATTGTGGCGCTTGCCGCCGTGCCTTTTTTCGGGTCGGAGGCGAATGGCGCGGTGCGCTGGCTAAGTCTTGGCGGCATGCAGTTCCAGCCGTCGGAATTTCTAAAACCGCTGTTCGTGGTAACGACGGCGTGGATTTTGGCGGCGCGCTTTGAAGACAGTGAAATCCCGGCATTCAGTGCAGCACTTGGGCTTTTGGTGCTGGTCGTCGCGTTCCTTGTGATGCAGCCAGATTATGGCCAGTCAGCGTTGTTCGTCGCCATTTGGCTGGTACAGGCGTTTCTTGCAGGGATGAGCGTGGCGTTTGTCGTCATTGCGCTGGTTGCGGGCCTCGTCGGACTTGCTGCGGCCTATATATTCGTGCCGCATATCACCAGCCGCATAGACCGTTTTATAACGGGCGGCGGTGACACGTACCAAATTGACAAGGCGCTTGACGGATTTCGTGCGGGTGGCCTGTTTGGAGCGGGACCGGGGGAAGGGCAGAACAAATTTTCTCTTCCTGAACCGCATACCGATTATATATTTTCCGTGATAGGCGAGGAATTCGGCGCAATCGCCTGCGCGGCGATCGCCATTTTGTTTCTTGCGATGGTGGCGCGCGTGTTGCTGCAACTGCTTGAAGAGGATGATCCGTTCGTCTTTCTGGCAAGCTCTGGCCTTGTCGTGCAGATTGGCGGGCAGGCGATGATCAATATCGGTGTGAATTTGAACTTGCTGCCATCGAAGGGCATGACGCTGCCTTTCATCAGCCATGGTGGCTCGTCATTTCTGGCGTTGTCGATCGGCATGGGGCTTCTTCTGGCGCTGACGCGGCGGAACCGTTTCCTGAAATCCTCGCCTTATGTGGCAGGAGCGCGCGTATGAGACGGACGCGGGTTCGGCATTTCTTCGTCGCGGCAGGCGGCACGGGCGGGCATATGGTGCCTGCGCACGTGCTCGCCGAAGAATTGATTGAACGTGGTCACAAAGTGTCGCTGATTACAGACGAACGCGGGGCGAAGCTTTCCGGGTTGCTTGAAAATGGACCGCGCCATGTGATTGCGGCGGCGACACTGGGTAAAAATCCGCTGAAATGGCTGTCTGCCTATCTTAAGATCAGGGGTGGACGAAAGGCTGCGGCGGCGCTGTTCGAGGAAGATCACCCTGTCTGCATCATCGGCTTTGGTGGTTATCCGGTGCTGCCTGCGATGATGGCGGCGCTGAAGGCCGAAATTCCGACGATCATTCACGAACAAAATGCCGTGCTTGGCCGCGTCAATCGGCTGCTTGCCAAAAGGGTCGATGCGATCGTGACGTCGTTTCCCGAAACGGCAAGGCTTCCTGACAGCTTGCTCGACAAGGTCAGTCTGCTCGGCAATCCGGTGCGACGGGCCATAATTGATATTGGCAAGGCTCCGTTCCCCGAGCTTGAAAATGACGGCATTTTCCGTGTGCTCGTCACCGGCGGCAGCCTTGGTGCGTCGATTTTTTCCGAAGTCGTGCCGCATGCGCTTGGTCAGCTTGACCCGAGCCTACGACACCGGCTGCAAGTGACGCAGCAATGCCGTCCCGAAGACATTGACGCCGTGCGCGCACGTTACGCCAAGCTTGAAATACCAGCCGAGCTTGCAACCTATATTGACGATATGCCCGCAAAAATCGCGTGGTCGCACCTCGTCATAGCGCGCGCAGGTGCATCGACCGTGTCGGAACTTTGCGCTGCGGGACGACCGGCGATCCTGGTGCCTCTGCCAATTGCGACCGACGACCATCAGGCGGCGAACACACGTGAAATGGTTGCTGCGGGTGGTGCAAGGATGATCCGGCAGGCAAATTTCACGCCGGTGGCGCTCGCCCGCCAGATCGAGAAAATGACGCTGGAGCCGGGTGCCTTGCGGAATGCCGCAAAGCGTGCTTTGTCGGTCGGGCGACCGCATGCGGGATCCATGCTTGCCAACCTTGCCGAGCGGCAGGCCGGGTTGACGCTGGCCGCGCAAATTTCAGAACAAGACGAAGAGACAGGAGCCGCGGCATGACCGGAATCGAGCGCGATATCGGCACAATACATTTTGTCGGCATCGGCGGGATCGGCATGTCTGGCATTGCCGAGGTCATGCACAATCTTGGCTATTCGGTGCAGGGCAGCGACATATCCGAAGGCTATGTCATCGAAGGTCTTCGGCAAAAAGGCATCGTCGTTCATATCGGTCACAAGGCGGAGAATCTTGGCGATAGTGCTGTTGTCGTCACCTCAACGGCGATCCAGCGCGGCAATCCCGAAGTCGAGGCGGCGCTTGAAAAACGTATCCCGATCGTACGCCGCGCCGAAATGCTGGCCGAGTTGATGCGGCTGAAGTCGACGGTGGCGATTGCAGGCACGCATGGAAAGACGACAACGACATCGATGGTTGCCGCGCTGCTTGATTCAGGCGGGCTTGACCCGACGGTGATCAATGGCGGCATCATCAATGTCTATGGGTCGAACGCCCGGCTTGGCACCAGCGACTGGATGGTGGTCGAAGCAGACGAAAGTGACGGTAGTTTTCTACGTTTGCCGCCGACGCTGGCGATTGTCACGAATATCGATCCTGAACATCTCGATCATTATGGATCGTTCGACAAGATCAAGCAGGCGTTTGTCGATTTTGTCGAACATGTGCCGTTCTATGGTGCGGCGATCCTGTGCATCGACCATCCCGAGGTACAGGCGATCCTGCCGCGTGTGCGCGACCGGCGCATCGTCAGCTATGGATTTTCCGCTCAGGCCGATATTCGCGGAGAGAACGTGACGCCTGTTCCGGGCGGCAACCGCTTCGATGTCGTCATCCGCGACCGCGACAGCAATGTGCGGCGGATCGATGATCTTCTGCTGCCAATGCCAGGCAAGCATAATGTGCAGAACGCCCTGTCGGTGATTGCCGTGGCGCTGGAGCTGCGTATCGATGATGAGGCAATCCGCACTGGCTTTGCACGCTTTGGCGGCGTCAAGCGGCGCTTTACGCGTGTTGGCGAAGTGGCGGGCGCAACGGTCATCGACGATTACGGCCATCACCCGGTCGAAATCAAGGCGGTGCTTGCTGCCGCACGCGAGGGGGCAAAAGGTCGTGTCATCGCGGTTGCTCAGCCGCACCGCTACACACGGTTGCGCGATCACATGGCGGATTTTCAGACAGCGTTCAACGATGCCGACATTGTCTTTATCTCGCCCGTTTACGCCGCTGGCGAAGCGCCGATCGAGGGCGTTGACGCCGCTGCGTTGCTCGCCGGATTGAAACGTGCAGGCCACCGCGACGTGGATGCGGTTGAAAATGCCGATGATCTGGCGCGCAAGCTTGCCGGTATTGTCAAGGAAGACGACATGATTGTCTGTCTTGGTGCGGGCGATATTACCAAATGGGCGGCCGGTCTCGCCGATGCGATCCGGCTGGCGCAACAGGGCAAGCTGTGAGCGCGGCGGCGGCAGTCGATCTGACCAACGTCCGTGGCACGGTCGAATATCGTGCGCCTATGGCCGATTTTATCTGGTTTCGTACCGGCGGTCCCGCAGAGTATCTGTTCCGTCCGGCCGATATTGACGATTTGCGCGAATTTCTCGCCACGCTGCCAAAAGATGTGCCGGTTCTGCCGGTCGGTGTCGGATCAAACCTTATTGTCCGCGATGGAGGCATCGCAGGTGTTGTCGTCCGCCTGCCGAAGTCTTTCGCGAAGATCGAGATTGACGGCATGCGGGTTTCGGCAGGCGCAGCGGCGATGGGGATCAGCGTTGCAAGCGCGGCGCGCGATGCGGGCGTTGCAGGCCTGGAATTCCTGCGCGGGATTCCCGGCACGGTCGGTGGCGCAGTGCGGATGAACGCGGGTGCCTATGGACGCGAGGTGGCCGACATATTGATTGAAGCCACAGTCATCCGGCGTGATGGCAGTATCGAGGCATTGCCCGCTGCCGCATTTGATTACAGCTATCGTCATTCGGCGCTGCCCGACGGCGATATTGTCGTGCACGCAGTCTTTGAAGGCGCACCCGGAGACCCGGCAGCGATTGGCGTGGAGATGGACCGGATCGCGAGCGAGCGTGAGGCCTCGCAGCCACTGCGCTCGCGCACAGGGGGGTCGACATTCAAGAATCCGCCCGGTGACAAGGCCTGGCGGCTGGTTGACGCGGCAGGGTGCAGAGGGCTTCAGGTCGGCGGCGCGCAGGTCAGCGAAAAACATTGCAACTTTCTGCTCAACACTGGCGGCGCGACTGGCGCGGATATCGAAGCGCTTGGTGAAGAGGTGCGTCGCCGTGTCCGTGAAAGCCAGGGTGTTGAATTGCAGTGGGAAATCGAACGGGTCGGAGTGTTGAAATGAAGGTCGCGGTGTTGATGGGCGGGTGGTCGAACGAGCGCGAAGTGTCGTTGACGAGCGGTCGCGGAATCTCTGCTGCGTTAAAACGCCTCGGCCACGATGTTTACGATGTTGACATGGAACGCGACGTTGCCGCAAAGCTGTCAAATATTAGTCCGGACGTTGTTTTCAACGCGCTGCATGGAACGCCGGGGGAGGACGGTACGGTACAGGGTATGCTCGACCTGTTGGGCCTTAAATATACGCATTCCGGTCTTACCTGTTCGGTGATTGCGATCGACAAGGAGTTGACCAAGCGCATCCTCGTGCCGGCCGGTGTCCAGATGCCTGGAGGTCGCGTCGTCAAGTCGGCAAGCGTCCACGAACAGGATCCACTGCCGCGCCCCTATGTGCTGAAGCCCGTCAATGAAGGGTCATCGGTTGGTGTCGCCATCGTCACCGAGGACAGCAATTATGGCCAGCCCATCGCCAAAGATGCAGAAGGTCCGTGGCAGACGTTTGAAGAGCTGCTCGCCGAACCTTTCATCCCGGGGCGTGAGCTGACGGTTGCGGTGCTGGGCGATGAAGCCCTTGCGGTGACAGAGCTGAAACCGACGCGCGGTTTTTACGATTATGACGCGAAATATACAGACGGGCTGACCGTTCACCAGTGCCCGGCGGAGATTCCCACCGAAATCGAAGTGGCGGCAAAGCATATGGCGCGCAAGGCGCATCGCCTGCTTGGCTGTAAAGGCGTCAGCCGGTCGGATTTCCGTTACGATGAAAGCGTCGGTGAAGACGGATTGTTTTTGCTCGAAATCAATACCCAGCCGGGTATGACACCGCTTAGCCTCGTGCCGGAACAGGCGAAATATCGCGGCATTGATTATGACGCGCTCGTCGGCCGTATATTGGAGGCGGCCTTATGAGCGAACACATCACGCTGAAGCGTGGAAAACGCCCGCAAAAAGCGAAACCGACCCGCTCGCGTACGTCCAGGCGAAAACAGACGTCGAAGCGGCAATATGTTGGTCCGGCGCTGGCGTTGGGCGCGGCTATTGTGGCGATCTTTTCCGCATGGCTGTATCAACTGCCCGACAAATTGTGGCTGGCCGCTGCGCATGGCGTTGCAGATGCGGGGTTCGAGGTGCGCTCCGTCGACGTTACCGGGCTTCATCACATGACACGCCTGCCGGTTTATACCGCCGCGCTTGACGGCGCATCGGATTCGATGCTGCTCGTCGATCTGGAAGATATACGCGAACGGCTGAAGCTGTTGCCCTGGGTTGCGGATGCAAGCGTTGGGCGCAAACTGCCTGATACGCTTGTTGTCGATATTGTCGAACGCCAGCCAGCAGCGCTTTGGCAGTATCAGGGGCGTCATGCGCTCGTCGATGCCAATGGGTATGTACTGACCCGTCACAAGCTCGAACGCTTTGGGAAGCTGCCCCTGCTCGTTGGGGAGGGGGCCAATGTCGAGGCGCGCGCCTTTGCGGCGATGATGAAGGATTATCCCGCCGTTTCAAAACATGTATCCGGCGCAATCTGGGTTGGTGGGCGGCGTTGGGATCTGCGGCTGAAATCCGGTGAAACGCTGTCGCTGCCCGAAAATTACGCAGAGGCGCGCAAAGCACTCGATATCTTTGTACGAATCGACCGCGACAGCGGACTTGTCGACAAAGGATTTTCACGTTTCGATCTGCGCCTGCCCGACAAGATGGTTGTGCGTGTCGCGGGAAAAAACGAGTCGGTGAAATTGCCAAAACTCGGGACAGAAATATGAAACCGGGACGCCATGCCTCGGTTGGTCGTGGCGAGCGGACAATCGCGGCGCTTGATATCGGATCATCGAAGGTCGCTGCGATGATCGCGATGACCGATGGTGAAAATGCGCCGCGTATCATTGGCACCGGGCAGCGCGCCTGCGCGGGTTTGCGGCAAGGGTTGGTTGCCGATCTTGAACGGACGGAAACGTCAATCCGGCATGCACTCGAACAAGCTGAACGCAATGCCGGTGTCACCGTTGACAGTGTGCTGGTCAGTGTATCGGCAGGTGGCCTCGACAGCGAAATTGTTTCGGTCGAAGTCGATATTGGCGGTCAACGCGTGGAGCGCGCCGACATCGATCATGTGCTGCTGGAAGGACGCTCGCAGATTGATGCGGGCAACCGGACGATCCTTCACGCGCATCCGGCGCTTTATACGCTCGACGATACGACCGGCGTGATGAACCCGCTTGGCTTTCATGCCAATCGGCTAGGCGTCGATATCCACATCATTACCGCCGATACGCCGCCAGTGCGCAACCTTGATCAATGTGTGCGCGCAGCTGATCTTGGTGTGCAGACCATTGTCTCCTCGCCGATTGCAGCTGGACTTGCCTGTCTTGCGCCCGAAGAGCGCGAGCTTGGCGTGGCGCTTGTCGAGATCGGCGCAGGGGTGACCAATGTCGCCGTGCATGTACGCGGGATGCTGGTTGGCCTTGCGTCGATTGCGATGGGTGCGGACGATATCACTGCAGACATCGCGGCGGCATTTTCGACACGGCGTATTCATGCCGAGCGGTTAAAGACGCTTTATGGGTCGGCAGGCACCAGTCCACGTGACAATCACGATATGGTCGAGATCCTGCCGATTTCCGAAGATGACGACGTGGAGCCGACGCGTGTGCCACGTGCTCAGATCGTTGGCGTTATCCGCGATCGGCTCGATATCCTGTTTGCGCAGGTTGGCGAGCGGCTTGACGAAATGGGCTTCAAGGGACCGCGCGGACGACAGGTTGTGCTGACTGGCGGTGGCGCGGAACTTAAAAGTATCGCGGATTTCGGGCAGGGGCTGCTTGGTCGGCAGTGTCGTATCGGTCGTCCGCGCGGGCTGGTCGGCATGCCCGACGCGCAAACCGGAAGTGCGTTTTCGACGCTGGCGGGTCTGGTGCTCTATGGCTCGCAAGAACAAAGTGATCTATGGGCCGGAAATGGTCGTGACGATGGTAGCTTGAAAGCGCCCCGATCCTCGTTCGGGCGGATGCTGCAAGTGTTGAAGGCGAACCTGTGATGGCCTTTGAAAAAATCGTTCCGGTATCGAATTTTTTTAAATCAGGGGATTCACCCCGAACCCTACATGTCGTATGGTCAACCAAAGCAACGCACAGGGGATTGTGTGTGCGAACAGGAGAGCATCATGAGCCTTGAACTGCAACGTCCCGAACTTACCGAACTGAAACCGCGCATTACTGTGATCGGCGTCGGTGGCGCTGGTGGTAATGCGGTTGCAAACATGATCGCGTCGGGTCTCGAGGGTGTCGACTTTGTTGTCGCCAATACCGATGCACAGGCGCTCGCCAGTTCGAAGGCCGAAACCCGCCTGCAACTTGGTCTCAAAATCACGCAGGGTCTTGGTGCGGGATCCCGCCCCGAAATCGGTCGTGCGGCGGCTGAAGAAACACTGATCGATATCGAAGGTGCTCTCGATGGATCGCACATGTGTTTCATTACGGCTGGCATGGGTGGCGGCACGGGAACGGGCGCTGCGCCGGTTGTCGCTGCAGCGGCGCGCGAACGTGGTATTTTGACCGTTGGCGTTGTGACCAAGCCCTTTGCCTTTGAAGGTGCCCGCCGTGCGCGTGCCGCCGAGGAGGGTATTATCGAGCTGCAAAAGCATGTCGATACGCTGATCATCATCCCCAATCAGAACCTGTTCTTGATCGCGAACGCCAATACGACGTTCAAGGAGGCCTTCACGATGGCCGATCAGGTGCTGCACCAGGGCGTGCGCGGCATTACCGACCTGATGGTGATGCCGGGTCTGATCAACCTCGATTTTGTCGATATCCGCACGGTCATGTCGGAAATGGGCAAGGCAATGATGGGCACAGGCGAAGCCGAAGGTGACAATCGCGCGATCGAAGCGGCCGAAAAAGCGATCGCCAACCCGCTGCTTGACGAAGTGTCGATGCGCGGCGCGAAGGGTGTCATCATCAATATTACCGGCGGCGAAGACCTGAAGTTGATGGAAGTTGACGAAGCGGCCAATCACATTCGCGAAATGGTCGATCCCGACGCCAACATCATTGTCGGTAGTGCCTTTAACGATAGTCTTGACGGTAAAATGCGCGTGTCGGTTGTTGCGACCGGCATTGAAGCCACGGCAAAGGGCAATGCGGCACCCGCGCGCGGCGCGGTCAGTGGCTTTGGGTCTGTCACCGGGTCTTTCGGTCAAGCGCCGACGCGTGCGCCTGAAATCGTTGAGGAGGTTGAAGAGGAAGAGACAGAAGTCGCAGAGACGCCAGAAGTTGAAACCGAAGAGGTCGAAGCGGCCGAAACCGAAAGTTTTGCCGACAATGTCATGCCGCTGCGTATGCCAGAAGCGGCAAAAGCGCCCGAGCCGAAGGTGGAGCCGGCGGCGGACGTCATTGAAGATGAACCCGAAATTGCACCGGCGCCAATCGCCGAAA
>JBFKAE010000086.1:0-13419 GCA_041621755.1 Sphingomonadaceae bacterium
CACGCCAGCTTGGCCTTGAAGACAATGGTTACCGCCTGCTCGCCAATGCCGGTTTCGATTCGCACCAGGAAGTGCCACATCTTCATGTCCATATTTTCGGTGGCCGCAAATTGGGGCCAATGCTAACGACAAGCTAGAGACACGCGCATCGGGGGGGAAGGTATTCATGACCGTCACAGCCGCGACCGGGGAACACTGGTCAAGCCGCGCCGCTTTTCTGCTCGCGGCGATCGGGTCTGCGGTTGGTCTTGGCAATCTCTGGCGTTTCCCGGCAGAGGCGGGAAGCAATGGCGGCGGGGCTTTCATCCTTGTCTATGTGCTTTGTGTCGTTCTGATCGGCCTGCCCATCCTGCTCAGCGAAGTCGTCATCGGGCGTGAAGGCTCGCAATCGGCTGTCGGCAGTGCGCGCGGTCTTGCCTTGCAATCGGGACGCACGCCGGCATGGTCCGCGCTCGCCTGGGTCGGGATGATCGGCGCTTATATGATCCTTACCTTCTACAGCGTCATTGCAGGCTGGGTGATCTATTATATCTGGCTGTTCGGCGGCGACTTCCTGTCGGCGCTCGCAGCGGGCAATCCCGGCGCAGGCGCCTTTGCAAATATGGATATCGACACGATCCGCGGACAGCTCGACAGCTTGTTTGCCAGTCCGCTGCGCCTGATCGCCCTGCACGGCCTGTTTATGGCGATCACAGCATATTTTGTCGCGCGCGGGATAAAAAGCGGCATTGAAATCGCTGCAAATTTTCTTATGCCGCTGTTTTTTCTATTGTTTATCGGCATAACCGTCTACGCTATCGTTACCGGCGATTTTGAGCAGGCGGCAAAATTCCTGTTTTCCTTTGACCTTGAAAAGGCATTGTCTGGGCCGGTGATGCTGTCCGCTCTCGGACAGGCATTTTTCTCGTTGTCGCTCGGCTCTGCGCTGATGATTACCTACGGTGCCTATGCGTCGCGCGACGTCAACCTCGGCAATACCAGTCTGATAATTGCGGCCGCAGACACCTCGGTCGCGCTGATCGCGGGGCTGGCCATATTCCCCATTGTTTTTGCCGTTGGCATGGCACCGGACGCGGGGCCGACGCTGATGTTCCAGACATTGCCTGCCGCGTTCCATTCCATGCCGGGCGGGTCTTTGATTGGTCTGTTGTTTTTCATCCTTGTACTGTGCGCGGCACTAACGAGTTCGGTAGCGCTGCTAGAGGCTCCAACGGCGTTTGCCATCGACCGGATGCGCATTGCGCGGGTGCCCGCCGCGATCGTGTTGGCTGTCACGGCTTTTGCTGTCGGCTGCCTGTCGGCACTGTCGTTCAACACGATGGCGACAGTTTATCCGCTCGATTTCATACCCATTTTTGCGGGGCAGAACATCTTTGGCGTTATGGACGGCGTTTCAGGCAAGATATTGTTGCCGCTTTCCGGGCTGCTGACGGCGCTGTTCATCGGCTGGGCGGCAGATCGCCGGATCGTCGATGCAGATACCGGCCTGTCGCCAACAATGTTCGTTCTGTGGCGGTTCCTTGTTGCGTGGCTATGCCCGCTAGCGCTCGCCGCAATCCTGATATTCGGCCTGCGCGGCTAGCCGAGCCGTTTATTGACGAGCGCACGCAAATTCGCTTCGGGTCGCGCGCCGATATGACTGATGATTTCAGCGGCGGCGACAGCCCCCATATGTGCACAGTTGGTAAGGCTTTGCCCTTCTGAAAGCCCGGCAAGAAAGCCGGCCGCAAACAAATCCCCTGCGCCTGTCGTGTCGACGACTTTCGATACAGGTTCGGCAGGTATGGCGATTTCCTCGTCGCGGGTCAGCACGATCGCACCTTTCTCGCTGCGCGTGATGACAGTGATTTCGCAAGCCCCGCGCTGTTCGGCAACGGCGGCACCGAAATCGTCGGTTTTATAAAGACCTTTCAGCTCTGCCTCGTTGGCAAAAAGAATGTCGGCGCCCCCGCGCGCCATTTCCATGAAGTCGACCGGGTGACTTTCGATGCAAAACAGGTCGGAAAGCGTGAAGGCGACGCGTCGCCCTGCACCGCGCGCGACTTCAATCGCCTTTGTCATGGCCGCGCGCGGCACCGGCGCGTCCCACAAATAGCCTTCAAGATAGGTAATCGGGCTTGCCGCAATTGCATCATAATCAACGTCGAGGTTGGAGAGGTGCTGACTTGACCCCAGAAACGTGTTCATCGTCCGCTGCGCATCGGGGGTCACGAGGATCAGGCAACGCGCAGTCGGCGTCGCGCCATTGGCGAGCGGCGTTTCGTATTTGACGCCCGCGGCGCGGATATCATGCGCGAACACCTCGCCAAGCTGGTCTTTCGTCACCCGACCGATAAATTTTACATCACGGCCCAGCGCGGCGATGCCAACGGCAGCATTCGCACCAGATCCGCCTGAAACTTCGCGCCCCGGTCCCATTTCACCGTAAAGCCGTGTCGCCTCTTCGGCATCAATCAACCGCATCGTGCCCTTGCGCAGGCCATTGGCGTCAAGAAATGCATCTTCGGCGCGCGCAATCACGTCGACAATGGCATTGCCGATAACAACGATATCATGGGTTTTGGTCATATAATGAGGCTCCTGTTGCTGCCGCTCCTAACTGCAGTTTCAAGGTCGCGCAACACGGGCGTCAAGTGCGTCAAGCGCCCAGCGCGCCGCTTCACGCACAATTTCGTCCTCATCATCCTTGATCTGATCGAGCGGCGCGCGCGCGGCCTCCGATCCACTATTGCCAAGTGCAATCGCGACATTGCGCACAAAACGCCCGCGTCCGGCACGCTTGATCGGCGAACCTGAAAACAGCGCGCGAAACGCTGCATCATCAAGCATCGCAAGTTCGGCAAGCCGTGGCGCGGTCAACGTTTCACGCGGCGCGAAGGCCATTTCCCTGCTCGCCACGGCAAATTTGTTCCACGGACACACGGCAAGACAATCATCGCAACCATAGATGCGATTGCCGATCGCGCGACGGAATTCATGCGGGATCGGTCCTGCATGTTCGATCGTCAAATACGAAATACAGCGCCGCGCGTCGAGCCGATAAGGCGCAGGAAACGCGTCGGTCGGACAGGCAACCTGACAAGCATTGCAACTGCCGCAACGATCCGTGTGCGGTGCGTCGCTCGCCAGATCAAGCGTCGTATAGATCGCGCCAAGGAACAGCCAGCTGCCATGATCGCGATTGACCAGATTCGTATGCTTGCCCTGCCAGCCAATCCCGGCAGCCTCGGCGAGGGGCTTTTCCATGACCGGCGCGGTATCGACGAAAACCTTCACCTCGCCCTCGCCTGCCTCGGCCAGCATCCAGCGCGCCAACTGCTTCAAGCGCTTTTTGACCGTATCGTGGTAATCACGACCCTGCGCATAGACCGAAATCACGCCGATATCAGCATTCTTGGCATGGCGCAGCGGATCGAGCGCGGGCGCATAGCTCATCCCCAGCATGACCACCGATCTGACATCGGGCCAAAGCGCCTGCGGGCTGATGCGACGATCGGCCTTTTCCTCCATCCATAACATATCGCCGTGGCAGCCATCGGCGATCCAGCGGCGCAGACGCTCGCCAGCCTCGGGCGCAGCATCGGCACGCGCAACGCCACAGGCGGAAAAACCGATCTCGGCGGCTTTTTGCTTCAGATTTGGCAAGGCTTTTTTCGCATTCACGCGTTATGCATTAGCACGACTATCGTCTCGTGCACGCCCACAACGCTATGGAAAGGTCGGTTTTTGATGGAATATGCGATCCATGCCAAAGCACTTGCCAAGCGCTTTGGTAAAAAAACCGCTGTCGCCAGCGTTGATTTGAAGGTTCCCGCGGGATCAATTCACGGCTTTCTTGGCCAGAATGGCGCAGGCAAGACCACGACCTTGCGCATCCTGCTTGGTATTTTGGAACCCGATGGCGGTACACGCCATATCCTTGGCAGCCAGCGACCGCTCAGCGTCGCACGACGTATCGGCTATCTGCCCGAAGAACGTGGCCTTTATCCCTCGATGAATGCCCGCGACGCCATTGCCTATGTCGGTGCGCTGCGCGGACTGCCCTTGCGCGAAGCGCGCGAGCGTGCCGAGGCGCTGTTGCAGATGCACGGGCTTGGTTCCGAATCCAGATCAAAGATCCGCAGCCTGTCGAAGGGCATGGCGCAAAAGGTGCAATTGTTGGCAACGTTCGTGCACGAACCCGATCTTATCATCCTTGACGAGCCTTTTTCGGGCCTTGACCCGGTCAATCAGCAGGAACTGGAAAAGATCATCCGCACGGAACGCGATCGCGGTGCGACCGTCCTGTTTTCAACGCACGTCATGTCGCATGCACAGTCTCTTTGCGATGACCTTGTCATTGTCGCGCAAGGTCGCACACGCTTTACGGGCAGTGTCGATGCCGCGCGCGCGACATTGCCAACACAGGTTGTTCTGGTCACCGAGCGCCCGATCAGAAACCCGATGGCGCTGCTGCCGGGCACCTATATGCTTGATGACAAAACCCGCTACCGCTTTCCATTGCCGACAGATGGGCTCGAACCCTTGCTCGCGCGGCTGATCGAAACTGGCTGTGGCATTCGCGATATGCACATCGAGCGCCCGACGCTGCACGATGCCTTTGTCGCGATCGTCGCAGATGCGACAATGATCGCTTCTCAAGCGACAGAGGCAGAAGCCGCATGATGCGCGCGGTTCTCACCATCGCACGCCGCGACATCACTGCGACGATTTTTTCCAAGGGTTTTGTTATCTGGCTGGCGATGCCGATTATCGCCCTTGTTTTTGGCGTGCTTGCCTCGCTGGCAACAGAGCGCAGCTCTCCGTCTGCAACAGCACTTGCCGTGATCGATACAAAAGGCGACTTCGTGCCGTGGCTGCAAAAGGTCGCCGATCGCGAACGCGCACAAGACGGCTATGATCGCCTGCGTCGTCGCTGGCAAGCGACACGGCAAAATGAGCCCTTGCCACCTGACCTGACCCGTTCAGGTGATATGCTGACGGGTAATGATCTTGATAGACTCGCCGTGCCGGGTGCACTCGACACCATCAGGGAGCGTGTAAATCTTGGCTCAGCACAGCTCGACAAGGCCTTGCACAAGGCCGCACGCACATCCGCGTTCGTCACTGTCTCTCCCGAGGCCGCCCCCGAGGCGCAAGCCGCACGCTTGCTGACAGCACGCGATGGAAAGCCGGGGCGCTTTGGCGCGGTGCTGATCATTGATGATAATGATTTTACCGTGCTGCGTCAGCGTAAGGACGCCAATATCGACCACATAACACAGATGGCCAATACGGCCTGGACGCTGCGCGCACTCCATTTGGCAGGGCTAGTGGGCAGAATCGACGAAATTCGCTCAGAGCAGCCGACAATCGCCGTCAAAAATATTGCCCTTTCCAGCGCGCATAATGAATCTGGTAAACAGCGTGGGGCCGCGTTCGCAACCGGTGCCGCCATGATACTTTTCGCATTGATATCGCTGCTCGCCGGCGCACTCCTCTCCAATATGGTCGAAGAAAAGGCCAACAAGATCATTGAAGTGCTGGTCGCCAGCGTTCCGGTTCCGGCAATTTTTGCCGGCAAGCTTGTCGCCATGCTGACGGTTTCGCTGATTGGCGTCGCCGTCTGGGGTGTCATGATTGGCGGCGCTGCGGCATTCGTCATTGCCCAGCTTCCCGTCGGCCTTATCAGCACGCCCGAACGTGGCTGGACTGAACTTGCTGTGCTTGGACTCGCTTATTTTGTGTGCGCCTATTTGATTTATGGCGCACTCTATCTCGGCATTGGCAGCTTGTGCTCGTCGATCCGCGAGGTGCAGACGCTTTCCATGCCGGTCACCGTCCTGCAAATGGCTATTTTGATCGTCACACTCGGCGCGCTCGACAGTCCGGAAAACACGTGGGGACAGGCCGTGTCCTGGTTTCCGCTATCGGCGCCCTATATGATGGCGGGCCGCGCGGCGCTCGGCACTGACCTTGCCGTCCACGCTGCTGCCATTTTGTGGCAACTGAGCTTTGCTGCACTTGTCATTCTCGGTTCGGCGCGGCTGTTTCGATACGGAGTATTGCGATCCGGGCCGCCGCCGTCTTTCAACCAGATGTTCGGCCTCGGGAAACCCGCAAGACCGGCGACAACAGAGCGTTAATCGAGGCGTGGCGTACGCGCTGGCCCGTGCCGCGCCAGCACCGTTTCGCGATAGGCAAGATAGATTGTACTGCCCAGAATGATCGCGCCACCAAGCAACGTCGCAGCGTCGATGGACTCGTCAAATATCCAGACGCCCATTGCAACAACAATGGCAAAGCGCAGAAAATCATAGGGCATGATCGCCGTTGCATCGGCCAGCGCAAAGGCGCGCACCATAGCCAACTGCCCACAAAGCGACGATACCCCCACTCCTGCCACATAGAGCCAGCCAATACCGCTTGGCCAATTCCAGACAAAGGCGACGGCCACAATCGACGGGGGGATCATCAGAACATAGCTCCAGCCCACAACAGCCAGAGTCGAATCAAGCCCGACCAAGCGTTTGACCGCGATGATCGAAAACGAGATGGCGGCAGTGGCAAAGATTGCCGACATAATGCCCGGCGTCATTACGGCTGCACCTGGTCTCAAAACAATCAACACGCCCGCAAAACCGATAACCAGCCCTACCACGCGCCGCATGCGCAGCTTTTCCCCCAAAAATATTGCAGCGCCTATCGTCGCGAAAATCGGTGCGGCAAAATTAATCGCTTGCACGGTCGCGATCGGTGCGTTCGCAATTGCGTAGAAAGTGGCAAATATGGCTATGGAACCCGATGTCGCGCGCACGGCATGACTGCCAATTTTATCGAACATCAGAGCGCCGCTACGCAGCAGCCAAGGCAACAGAATCATCGTCCCCAGAATATTGCGCCAGAACACGACGACAAATGGATGCAGGCTAGCGCCAGCCAGTTTGACGAACATCCATGTCGCTGCCATGAAAGCACCCGCCACCAGCATCCAGCCTACACCGGCAAGCGTCGTTTGCCCATTTTCACTTGTAGAGGGCAATGAGCCGTTCGCCATAAACTTCCCTAAGTACGTGTCGACGGATTTTCATCGACGGCGTCATTTGTTCATTTTCAACCGTAAATGGGCCGTCGGCGAGAATCACGCGCCGGACCTTTTCGATCACCGATATCTGCGTGTTGACACGATCGACCGCCGCTGTCACCGCCCGTGAAAATTCGGGTAGCAATCGCAGGCTCGGCATATCGGTGGGATGACCCTTCGCGCGCGCCCATTCCATCGCCCATTCTGGGTCAGGCACGATAAGCCCGACAAGATGTGGCCGCTTGTCGCCAAAGACCATAGCTTGCAGAATTTCGTCCTGCAGTGTCAGCATGCCCTCGATGCGCTGCGGCGCGATCGTGTCGCCCTTGTCACTGACAATAATATCCTTTTTACGGTCGGTGATAACAATATGACCGTCAGCGTCGACATGACCGACATCGCCCGTGTGCAGCCAGCCATCCTGAAGCGCGCGCGTGGTTTCGCGCTCGTTCTGCCAATAGCCGTGCATGACAAGTTCACCGCGCACGAGAATTTCGCCATCTTCGGCGATATTCACCTCGACGCCTTTCATCGGTCGTCCTACGCTGTGCATCTTCAACCCTGCCGAGGGGCGGTTACAGGAAACCACCGGTCCCGCTTCGGTCTGGCCATACCCCTGCAGCAGCGCCACATCGAGCGCGTAGAAAAAAATGCCGACCTCGGGGTTAAGCGGAGCGCCGCCTGCAACCATTGCTTTCAGCCGCCCGCCTAGCCGCGCCTGCACTTTCTTGCGAATGGTCCGATCGAGCAGAACATCAAGCGGCTTGTCGAATAGCGAGAGCTTTCCTGTTTCATAGCGCTTGCGGCCAAGTCGCAGCGCCTGTTCAAGCATCCAGCGCGCCGATGCGCCCTGCCGCTCAATCGCCTTTGTCATGCGTTGGCGTAACACTTCGAACAAGCGCGGTACGACGACCATGATCGTCGGGCGGGTTTCTTCGATATTCGCAGCGAGGCGTTCCAGACCTTCGGCATAATAGATCTCGCCGCCAAGCGCGATGGGCAGAAACTGACCCCCGGTATGTTCGTAAGCATGACCAAGCGGCAGGAAGGAGAGAAAAGTCTCTCGGCCGGTATGCGGGAAGTCATTGCCAAGAATGTCTTCGCAACCCGCCAGATTGCACAGGATCGCACCATGATGCTGTTTGACGCCGCGCGGGCTACCGCCGGTACCGCTTGTGTAGATGACACAGGCAAGATCATCGCGCTGCATTGTTGCGGCTGCACGTACGCCCGCAACATCGGCGGGATGGTCGGCAAGCAACGTCTGCCAATCCTTGACCTCGACACCGCTCGATTGACCGACACGCAGGTGCTCCATACCGACAACAAGCTGACAGTCATTTGATCGATAGACGGCAGGGAGTAAGATTCTGGCCAGTTTCAGATTGGAAACGATTGCCGCCTTTGCCCCACTGTTTTCAAGAATGTGAAGATGATCACGTTCTGTATTCGTAGTGTAGGCGGGCACGGTCACGGCGCCTGCCGCCATAATAGCAAGATCAGCGATGCACCATTCTGGCCGGTTCTCGCTGACCAGTATGACGCGGTCGCCCGCATTGATACCATTGGCTCTGAGCGCCGCGCTAAGGCTCGCCACCTGCCGCGCTGCTTCGGCCCAGCTGACCGATTGCCAAGCACCGTTCGACTTGGCGTGCAGCATCGGCACGTCTCCGAGACGCTCAGCCTGATCGAAAAACATCTCAACGAGGTTGGACCATGTTTCTGCCGTCTTCATCTGAACGCTCATGTCTCTCCCCTAAACACTACGCTTGATCAAAGGCCTGCAACGCCACCTTCGCTACGGGGATCGG
Organism: Sphingomonadaceae bacterium; assembly: GCA_041621755.1. Classification (GTDB taxonomy): domain Bacteria; phylum Pseudomonadota; class Alphaproteobacteria; order Sphingomonadales; family Sphingomonadaceae; genus Sphingosinicella. The sequence continues at coordinate 8,875 of JBFKAE010000086.1, forward strand.
CCCCGCCAATCCATTTTTGACCACGCCGCTCAATGCCGTTCGCTTTCAGAGGCAGGCTTGCCGGGCTGACAGCATGGCCTTTAGCCTCAAACGCCGGGACGAGCGCTTCAAGCGTGCTCCCTGCTTCGATCACCATTCTGTTGCCGACAGCATAAATTTGCGGCAACGCAATCGCCTCGCCCACCGTCATATCCCAGTCGAGCACGCCGATAATCGCCTTTGCCACCTGCGCGATAATCGTCGATCCGCCCGCAGCGCCGATCGCCATCACAACCCTGCCGTCCCGGTCATAAACAATCGTTGGCGCCATTGAACTGCGCGGGCGTTTTCTGGGTGCAATGGCATTTGCCACAGGTTTGCCATCGATTTCAGGCGCAAAGGAAAAATCGGTCAGCTCGTTGTTGAGATAAAAGCCGTTCACCGTCAGGCCACTGCCCCACAGCCCCTCGATGGTCGATGTATAGCTGGCAATGTCGCCTGCGCGATCAGCAATCGCAAAATGCGACGTCGAAGGCACTTCGCCATCGGCGGCTGCCGTCACTTCGCGCGCGCCCGGAGGCGTTCCGGCAGCAACCGAAACTGCGGCCTTTGCCGGATCGATCAACGCGCCGCGCGCCGTTAAATAGGCCGCATCGACCATGCCTTCTGTCGGCACATCGACAAAATCAGGATCTCCAATATAGGCCTCGCGGTCAGCATAAGCGAGCCGCATGCTTTCTGCGATCAGATGCCAGCTTTGCGCATTTTTGGGTCCAAGAGCCGTCAGATCGAACCGTTCCAACAGCTTTAATATGGCAAGCACGGTGGTGCCGCCCGACGATGGCGGCGCCATGCCACACACCCGCCATTGGCGATAATCCGTGCAAACAGGCGCGCGCCATTTGACGCTGTAATCGGCAAGGTCGCCCGTCGTCATGCGCTGGGGGTTGCGTGCGGCGGTCGCGACCGTATTGACGAATTTCGATGCATCCGGCCCATTATAAAAAATGTCCGCTCCGCCCTTTGCAATGCGTTCAAGAAAGTCGGCCAGTGCCAGATTTCTGACCATCTCTCCTGCAAGCTTTGGCGTATCGTCCGCATAGAAAAAAGTCGCCTTTGCCCACGACGTCATACCCGCATGATCCGGGCGATTGACCAGCATGCGATGCAGACGCGGCGTCACCTCGAACCCCTCACGCGCGTAGCGAATCGCAGGCGCGAATAATTGTACCCAAGGCAATTTCCCAAACCGCTTGTGCGCAGCTTCGGCCAGACGGATATTGCCGGGAACGCCGACGCTTTTGCCACCGGGGACCGCATCGCGAAAACGCATCGGCTCGCGGGTACTATAGAGAAACATGTCAGGGCTTGCCGCTTTCGGCGCCTTTTCACGACCATCTATGGTATAAAGTTTACCACTTTCGGCATCATGATAGAGCAGGAACCCCCCACCCCCGATACCCGAACTTTGCGGTTCGACCACGGTCAGTGCCAGCATCACAGCAATTGCAGCATCGGCCGCGCTGCCACCTGCGGCAAGAATTTCCTTGCCAGCTTCTGCGGCAAGCGGATGCGCCGCCGAGGTCAACGCCTCATAAGCGCCAAGATCCTCGGCAATAACGGGCGATGCATTCAGTTCCGAATGCGACGGCACGGCAGCGCAGCCGACAAGGCCCAAAAATGCCAATGCAAAACTCTGACGTATCATGGAGCGTATTTCCCTATCAGACCGGTATAATCATAGGCGTTGCCGGAACAATGCCGCAATGCCCGATGATCCGATTATGATAGAAGACGAAAACGCGGTGTAATCTGCCTCATTTATCAGCGCCTACGGCCTGATAGAGCTTTTCAAAGCCATCAGCCTTCAAATGCGCGGCAATACCGGTCTTGATATCCTGCACCAGTTGTGGGCCTTTGTAGACAAGCCCGGTATAGAGCTGGACGAGGCTCGCTCCAGCGCGAATCTTCGCATAGGCATCATCGGCACTCGCTATACCGCCAACACCGATCAGTGGCACAGAACCGACGGTGGCCTGCCAGAAAGCGCGCAAGACCTCGGTCGAGCGCGGCATAATGGGACGCCCCGACAGCCCGCCGTCCTGCGCGGCGTTTTTACTTTGCAGCGCCTCAGATCGGGTGATCGTCGTATTCGACACGATCAGACCGTCAATACCCGCAGAAACCACCGAAACGGCGATATCTGAAATATCCGCATCGGTTACATCGGGTGCAATTTTCAAAAACAATGGCGTCTTGCGAACCCCGCGTGCCGCAACAACACGATTTAAAAGTTCGTCGAGCGCATCTTTCGATTGCAGTGTGCGTAGCCCCGGCGTGTTCGGCGAGGAAATATTGAGGCTGATATAGTCGGCAAAGGGCGCAGCCTCGACAACACCCGCTACATAATCGCCAATGCGGTCACGCGTGTCCTTGTTCGCCCCGATATTGATGCCGACAACACCGCGTGGGCCACGGTTCCAGGCCCGCTCGCGAAGCCTGTGCATGGCAGTTTCGAGACCTTGATTGTTGAAACCCAGGCGGTTGATAATCGCCTCGTCTTCGGTCAGCCGGTACATGCGTGGTCGGGGATTACCGGTTTGCGCGCGCGGCGTCACCGTTCCTGCCTCTACAAAACCGAAACCCATCCGCAGCAACGGATCCATGACCTCGGCATTCTTGTCGAAACCCGCAGCCATACCGACCGGATTCAAAAAGCGCAGACCCGCCACCTTTATTTTCAGGCTCGGCGGATCTTCAGGCGCACGCGGATGCAATCCTGCCTTTAGCAGGCGAAGGGTCAGGCCGTGCGCGACCTCGGCGTCAAGCCTGAAAAGGAGCGGGCGAATAAACCCGTATGGAATCTGCATGCATGTGCGCCTTAGCCCATGTTCGGGTCGCTGGTCAAAGCCTGTAATATCCGCAATCGATCAGAATGAGAGAAAGGGAGTCAGCACACGCGAGACACTTTTGTCACGGTAGCGATTCAAATCGGCTAAATGTCGATTTCGTACAATTCACGGTAACAATCACCGTGTAACTGTCGACCCGCGACTCAAGGGTTCGTCCTTCCTGCCCCGGTACCCAGCAGGCTGGTGCAGGACACGACCCTCACTTGTCAAAGGCCCGGTAGCTCATTGAACTGCCGGGCCTCTTTTTTATTGCGACGGCGAAATGACGCACAAGGCGTCACCATCTCGCCGACTCGAAATATTTCCGCTATTGTTCGCCTCAAATCCCGTGTCGATATCGACCAAGGGGGAGTCGCGACAAATGTTTTCAATGCGATATTATTCGCCTGCGGTGCATTTGCAGCCGTTTTTGTCGAGCTATTATATTTTCGATTTTCCCGGCACGGTCCACGATGTCATGCGTGCCGAATTGCCAAATGTGCGCTTCCTCTTGAATGGCAAAGCGACATTATCCTGGGCAGACGGAGCACCACGTCCAGGACCGGACGCTTCAATCTTCGGTGCGCGGTGCCAACCGCTTGGTCTCGTCTGCAAGGGTCCGGGCAAAATTTTCGGCGCCGGAATCATGCCACTTGGCTGGGCAAAATTTTTCGGTTTTGACGCGCATGAACTTGCCGACCAAATGGTGCCGCTTGAAGATATTGCTGGCCCGGTGGCGACGATGACACTCGACCGGATGCGCGAGCATCCGTCCGACATCGAACTTGTTGCGGCCGCTGACGCGTTTTTTAACGAACTTGCCGGACGCTACCGCTTGGACAATGACTGGTTTGGCCCGATGGTGGAGGACTGGCTCGTCGATGGTGGCAGCAATATTGACGCACTGATCGATCAGGTTGACCTGTCCGCACGACAGGTTGAACGCCTTTGCAGGCGCTATTATGGCGCACCGCCAAAACTGCTCCTGCGTAAATATCGCGCCTTGCGGTCCGCCGTCCGCTTCAGCATCGACCCCGAGACAAGCTGGATGGATGCGGCCGGTAACGATTATTACGATCAATCACATTTTATACGGGAATTCAAAAGCTTTATAGGAATGACGCCCCGGCAATTTGCCTTACAGGGCGCCGCGGTGATGAACCACTCCATCCGCCTGCGCCGGACGCTGCCAACGCTGCCGAGACTGTCACTCGTCAGCTGAATACTTGACTTTTTTTGGTCGCATCCCACATAAGTCATACCGATTTACTCTGATTTAACGGAACGCGATGATCCGACTGACCAATCTTGCCGATTATGCCGTGGTTGTCATGACCGCAGCCGCGCGTTCGCCCGGGCGACGCTTTTCGGCTGCAGAGATCGCCGCAGAAACCGGCGTGCCTGCACCAACGGCAGCCAAGCTTGCCGGTATATTATCGAAAGTCGGCCTGTTAACGTCATCGCGTGGCGTGACAGGCGGTGTTGAACTTGGTCGAGCCGCAACAGAAATAAGCATTGCTGACATTGTCGAGGCCGTCGACGGTCCGATCGCCGTCACCCAGTGCCTGCACGAGGGTAATCATGACTGCGCGCTTGAATCAAGCTGTGCGGTCAGGCCGCATTGGCCCGTTATCAATGGACGCATACGCGAAGCGCTCGTCGATGTGACGCTGGA
>JBFKAE010000087.1:0-13347 GCA_041621755.1 Sphingomonadaceae bacterium
GATCCGTCCCATGCGCACATCCACGCCCGATGCCGGCACATGATCACAGAAAACCTGCGTACAGTTCGGCTTGGCGAAAATGGCTTCGGCGATGTCGCGACCGACCTTGCGCTTGTCGACATCCCATGCGGCGACAAATTTGATATCCTTGGGCCGATAACCACCAAGATCCCAGTGCATCAGGCCGATCTGCTCGTTCGCGCCACCGTTTTGATAGTGCGCAATGCCCTGTACGAGCGAACTTGCACAGTTTCCAATACCAATGACGGCCACATTTATATCTTGCATAAAACTGTTCCTATCAGGCGTGTTGCACTTATATGACGCCGTAAAAATGCTCAACTAGACGACGCTTCCCGCTCGGGCAAGAAGGCGTATGCGGTTTTCGCGAAATTCGCTGCAATCTTCTCGCTATGCTGCTCGCCATATTCCCCTATCCGTTTGAAAAAACGCATTTGCATAACAAAGAAAGTGACGGCGCTATAGGCGGCGATCATCACCAGACCTGCATGCCACGCTCCGGCAAATGCAAAAGGAATAAGCGACCAGAAGAATGTATTTCGACGTCCAGCGACAAGCCGGAACTGCCGTTCGAATTTACCCGCATCATCGATCTGCTGGCCGGTAAAGCGACGAAAAAATTCGCCCTGCACAGCCTCGGCAAGCGCGAACAAAATGATAATCGCGGCAAGCGCCCACGCGCCGGGATGCCCGGTCGTGGAAAAATAATGGGCAAGCGCCAGAAACCAGCCATATTCGACGATCTTATCGGCGACATGCTCTAGGTCGCCCCATTTTGAAAATTCGACACGCGCCCGGGCCAACTTGCCATCGACGCCATCAAGAGGCCCGGCTATCAAGGCAAGCACCAGTCCGGTCCATAACCAGCCCGTTGCAAAACAGGCCATTGCAACAAGCCCGATCAGAAAAACCCCGACCGAAATCATGTTCGGGGTCAGCGGCGTTGGCAGCACAAGCCGGGTCAGCAGGTTTTCAACCGGCGGATGAATAAAGCGTGCTGGCCAGTCCAGAACGCCCTTCTGCGCGTCCAGAATGGCAATGTCAGTGGCTTTTTTCGCGCTCTCTTTGTCGACAACGCGCACCCAGCATAACGCAACCTCGCGCCGCCGCGCCGGATCATAAGTTGCGATCTCTGCGGCATTGATTTCGATAACAGAACCTTCGCCAAGCGCTGAACGCAGCAGCGTCGATTGCAGATCCCAATCGCCAATGTCCCGCGACACGGTGCGCACCAATTGGCCGGGAAAGCGCGCAATGCCTGCAAAAATTCTATTTTCCGCAATACGTTCACCATCAATCGGCGCCGCATGCTCGTCAGCCCAGACAGCGATAGCCGCCCCCGCGCCTGACGCCTTTGCAACAGCCTCAATCGCCCGTGCATCGGCGACGAGTCCTTCGTCGATGGTAAGGACGACATCATCATCCTTGATCATCTCGTGCACGGTTTGCGCACCATGAACAACTTGTAACGCTTTATGATCCTGCCGCGCGCGTTCAAGCGCCCCGGCAATGCCTGGTGTCATTTTCTCGACGACCACAATCACACGTTCCGCGCCCGCGCGCACGGATTGACGAATCTGCCGCCGTACGCTGCTGATGCCGGTAACACTTAACGCGGCGATCGGCTCACCATCGGCGTGCGCCCCACGATGATGGGCGTATAAAAGCGCAACAAACGCCATATCTTGGTGGAATCCTTATCTTGGGGAATGGGTGGCCAGTACATAGTCACGAAGCAGCGGACTTGCCAACAGCAGAAACGAGGCGCAAACCAATCGGCAAATGGCAGCAACATCATTGCAACATCTGAATAACGCCATGCGACCGCGCGAGATTGAAGAACCGCTCAACCTTGCGCTCGTGCATCCTCTCTCGCGCGCGCTGCTGCCTTTTGCTGTACGGGCACGTATCCACCCGAACGCGATTTCGGTTTTCGGCATTGTCTTTGGCCTTGTCGCTGCGGTGGCGTTTTCGCGCTGGGACGACCCAGTGTTCGCAAGCTGCGGTTTTGTGGCGATGCTGTGCTGGCACGTCCTTGATGGTCTCGACGGGATGGTTGCACGCGCGACAGGCAAAACAAGCGCCTTTGGAAAATTTCTAGATGGCGTATGTGATTATTCTGTTTTTTTCGCAGTTTACATTAGCTTGATTATAGCGCTGTCAAAGACCTATTCACCTTGGCTTGTCACGACGATCGCCGTGCTCGCCGGTATCGCACATGCGGTTCAGGCGGCCTATTATGAAAGCTTGAGAGCGCTCTTCCGTGGCGAGCCGCCGCCCCCGCCCGGCAAAGCCGCAGGTGGTTCGCTTGAAGGCCTGTACAATGCAACGCAGCGACGACTGGCTTCGCGCGGCGTACAGTTTCTGGACAGGGCGCGCAGCGCGCCCGACCTTGTTCAGCGCCTCGCTCATTTGATCAAATATGCGAATATTCTCGCCCCTACCGCACGGACGCTCGGCATCTGGATCGCCTGTCTGATCGCTTCGCCAATCGCCTATTGGCTGTGGGAAATTTGCGTGCTGACAATTCTGACCTTTGTCGTCAGCCGCAATTTCAAACATATCCTCGCGACCGCCCCCAGTCCGTCTTCCCCGAACTGACTCTGCCCCGCCACATCGGATAACAGTCTATTCGTCACGGTGATGGCAACATGGCATTTTTGCATCGTTTCACGCGCGAAATATTCGATAAAACAGACAGCCAGTACGAGTCCGCGTGGTGTAAGCAGTCGCTTCAAATCGTACCGACGCTCCCCCAAACAACAAAATAAAGTCCAAAGGAAAAACCTTGAGGATTTATGAGACACCACAGGATGTAGAAAGCTATGGATATACAGATATTCATCTTCCCGGCGGATCCTCCGTTCGCATAATCCATAATCACAGGCTCAGTCTGGAACAACGCAACGCCATCAGAGAGACTATATTTAGCGCCAAACGGATGTCCGGATTCTCAAATGCCGTGATGCAGGCCCCCTCGACGCATCTGGAGCAGAATGAAAAGGCGCTGCTGCAAACTCATTTCCAGTCGCAGGACAGAGGGGATAAAAGCGATCGGCTTGCAAGCGCGGCGCGCCTGCTCAAACAAACGGACGCTGCTCTCAATCACAGCAGACTCCAGATCAAGATCACCAGCAGCTTTTTGCCCGAACACGAAAATCACATCGGCTTGGTCAAACAGGATGTCGCAGGGCAGACCCTGGGAAAATATCGGCGCGACTTTCCCGATGGAAGTCGGGCACCGGTTACCGAACTGAGAATGACTTTGGCGAGCCTCTGCAGCAAGGAACACGGTCGGGAGCTTGTTATCAATTCAGCCGCGGTCAAATCGGCAAAGCTGCAGAAATTCGCCTATCGTCAGGACAAGCTTCATCCCGATGATATCAGCGAATATCCGAAATTTACCGGGGACCCGCGCTATCGAGAGGCTTTGGCGACGGCAAAAGCCTGCGCATCGTTCAGCACGGCATTACACAATGCAGCGGTCAAGCGGGAGGAAAACGCCCACAGCGTCGCAAAACCCGATAATCTGAAGAACAATGAACGGACGAGAACGCGCACCAGAAACGGTGGCCGCTAAATTTGCGAGAAGCGCTCTATTTCTTCTTCCAGCTTGTGCAAAAGCGTTGCGTCGCCCGGCGCGGAAAGTTCGGCCAGCACTGCGATTTGCGCGATGGATTCGGCGCCAACGGCCTGCGCCGCGCCTTTCAGGCGATGCGACACCTCTTTCCACTTCGCGCGAGTCTTCGCGACTGCAAGATCGTCGGCATAGCGCGCAAGCGTCTTTTGAAATTCCGCGACCATGTCGCCGAAAAGCTGGGAATCCCCGCCCGTCAGCTCTAGAAGACGGTGCGGAACAAATAAGGGAGCCGGTTCTGCGTTCATGCCATAGATATTCGTCCATTAATCTTAACGAAGTGTGCATTTTTCGAATAACTTGCTGTGCGTGACGAAATCACATGGTAAACAAACCGAAAGAAAGCGTTTGAGAGGCACCAGCATGGGTTCGCAGTCGATACCGGCGAAACTCCCGTCAGACTATGGTTGGAAAGACGGCGACGCGGCAGAGCCTGACGCAGCGGTTGACGAATCGGCTGAAAAGCCCGCTCCAATGGACCCAAATGTCGACCCGACAGAGATTACCCCTGCCCCGACGTTCAGCTCGCGTGTTCTTCTAGTCGCATCATTGGTTTCGCTGGCGTGGCTCGCGCTTGCTGCCGCTGTCATCTACCTGATTGGCGGCGCGGATCAGATCGCGCATCTCTCGCTTACCGAATGGGCGGGCGTTGCAGCCGGTATTGCCGCGCCATTGTCTGCGATCTGGTTGATCGCGCTTGTCACAGCACGCGTCTATCCCGGCCAGCAGCGCGAAACCATCGCTTTGATCGAGGCCGCAGAACAGCGTTTCGCACAGACCGCGCTCGAAACCCGGACCCAGCTTGAAAATATCGATTCCGTCCTTTCGACCGTGACGTCACGCGTCGAAGCAATGCGGCAAAGCTTTGCAACGGAAATCGAAGCTTTTGTCAGCGCGACCGAGACCGCTGCCGAACGCACGCAGCTGCTCATCGCCGGCCTTGCCGAGGATCGCGCCGCTATGGATGTTTCCTCGCAGCGGCTTGCCGACAGTGGCGCGCGCGCGCGCAGTGAATTTGCCGAATTGACCACAGCGCTGCCGACGGCTGAGGATCAGGCCAACCGTATCTCCGAAATTCTCAAGACAAGCGCCGTCGAAGCGCGTGGCCAGCTTCAGGAAACCGAAGATTTGCTCGCCGCCGTATGGACGCGCAGCGAAGAAGCCGGTTTGCAGGCAAAGGCTGCCGCTGACGGCTTGACGTCAGTGATCGCCAGCATCGCTGCCTCCGCGAACGATGCAGAAGGCCGCCTGTCAAACTATGCAGGCGCCCTTGAAAACAGCGCTGACGCAGCGCTTGCGAAAACTGGCGAAGCGCTCGATGCGACGCGTCAGGGTATCGCGGCGCAGACAGAGATTCTCGCCGCGGCGATCAGCAAGACCTCGCTTGAACTCAATGACATTGGCGGGCACGCGGTCGATGATATTGCCGCGCGACTGCAGTCGATCACTCAGCATGCGAGCGATCTCAGTCAGCAAATCGCCAATCAGGACGCCAATAGTCAGGATCTGCTCTCGACGGTCGAGCGCGGTTTCAGCGTCCTTGACGCCAAGCTCGCCAATGCCGCGCAGTCGAGCGAAAACGTCCTGCATGGCCTCTCCTCGCGCATCACCATTGTCCGCGGCGAGATTGACAGTCTCACCGCTCCGCTTGACGGCACGCGCGGCATTGCCCGCGATATTGGCAACACGATATCCGAGGTCCGCCGCGCGACCGAAGACGCGATCGCGCTTCTTGCTGAATCCGTGCCCGGCGGCGCGGAAAAGGGCATGTCCGCAATCGACGCCATTCGCGGTTCTGTTGGCAGTCTGATGCAGGATCTCGATCGACTGAACGAGCGCACGGCGCTGATCGCCACGCCGGTCAATGACAGCCGCGCGGCGATTGACGGGATGCTGAGCGGCCTTGAAAGCCAGCGCGAAAGCCTTGAAGCCGTCGTCGCCAGCGTCCGTGCCGAGCTTCAGTCCGCGCAGGGCATGGTTTCCGATATCTCGCACGCCACCGAAACCACCGCGCTGGGCGCGACGTCGCAACTGATCGAGGCTCTCGGCCGTGTGCGCGAAGTTGCGACACAGACGTCAGGCACGGTCAGAACCGCGCTCGAAGCCGTCGTCGAAGAAGCGCGCGAGGCGCTGTCGAAGGCCACGACCGAAGCCGTGCGTCTCAGCGTGACAGAGCCTGTCGAGGAACAGATCAAAGCCCTTGCAGGCGCGAGCGCACGCGGTGCAGACGCTGCACAGGCCGCCGCAGAGCGCCTGTCGCGGCAATTGGTATCGGTCGCGGAAACCGCCGCCGCCATCGAGGCCCGTGTCAGCGAAGCCGACGCCCATCTCGAAGAGGCGCAGCGCACCGACCTTGCCCATCAATCCGAACTCCTGATCGAGGCCTTGAACAGTTCGTCGATCGATATCGCCAAGGGCCTGTCGACCGAAGTCACCGAAGACGCCTGGAAGACCTACCTCACCGGCGATCGCGGCGTGTTCTCGCGCAAGGCCGTGCAACTGCTGTCGCGCGGTGATGCCCGTGACGTTGCCGCACGCTACAAGGAAGACGGCGAATTCCGCGACGCCGTGCGCCGTTACATCCACGATTTCGAAGCCATGATGCGTCGCGTCGGCGCCGACCGCAGCGCCAGCGCGCTGTCGATGACCTTGCTGTCATCGGACGTTGGCAAATTATACGTGGCCCTCGCCCAGGCCACAGACCGGCTGCGTTAGTAATCCAGATATCCGGCGCTGTAGGCGAGCCAGAACAGCCCGAACAGGACGAGCGACATAGCGCTCGCCAATAAGACCTTGCGCAACATCATCGGCTGGACCGGCGCGCTGTCGGCCTGCCCGGCGACCTTTTCTTCATTCGCCTCGTCACTCGTGCGGACGCCAAGCGGCAGCACCATGAACAGGCAAACCGTCCAGATCAGCAGATAAATCGCAAGCGCCGACGTCCATTTCATGACCTTAAACCTCCATCACGGTCACTTCGGTGATCGGCTTCTTGCCGGTCCAGTCGCGCGCCCTGCGCCGTACCGCGACACGCACGGCCTCGGACAGCGCATTGATATCGCCGCCCTTTGCCTTTTTCACTGCCGCCGATGCCGCATCGACACAATCGTCGATAAACTCTTCAAGGTCCTCTTCGACGGGTACGCCATGCGTCTGTACCTGTGGCGCACCGATCAGCTTGCGCTTGCCGTCAATGGCAACAAAAACCGCGATCAGGCCATTATACATGATGCGCCGCCGTGCGACCATCGTTCCGCCGTCCGCAGGCAGGATCACGTCACCGTCAAGCACCAGCCGACCGACCGCTTCATGGCTGATGATCTTCGGCTTTCCAGGCGCAAGCCGGATCGCCGTGCCGTTCATCGGCACCACGGCCTGCGGCACGCCGACACGCTTTGCCAGCCGGGCATGCGCTTCCATATGCCGCCGCTCGCCATGCACAGGAATCGAAATCTGCGGCCTGATCCAGCCATACATGGCTTCAAGTTCGGGTATGCCGGGATGCCCGGACACATGCACATGCGCTTCCTTGTCGGTGATAATCTCCACCCCAAGCGCGGCAAGCGCGTTCTGCACCCGCCCGATGCTGATTTCATTGCCCGGAATCTGCTTTGACGAATAAATGACCGTGTCCCCGGCTTCGAGCTTGATGTGCCTGTTTTCACCCTCGGCAATCCGCGACAGCGCCGCGCGCGGTTCGCCCTGCGCGCCGGTCGAAACGATCAGCACCTTGTTACGCGGCAGATCCATTGCATCTTCCATCGGCACGATCGGCGGCAGATCGGTCAGATAGCCGACGCTCTGCGAAACCTCCATGATCCGCTGCAAGGAGCGCCCGACGACAACAAGCTCACGCCCCGTGTCCTTGGCAACCTCGCCAAGCGTGTGCAACCGCGCTGCGTTCGATGCGAAGGTCGTAACCAGCACCCTGCCCTTGCAACCGGCAATGACCTTGTCGAGCCCTTCACGCACGCCAGTTTCGCTGCCCGACGCCTCGGCATTAAAGACATTGGTCGAATCCCCGACCAGCGCCAGTACACCCTCGTCGCCAATCGCCGTCAGTTCCTCTGCCGTCGATGGCGCGGACATCACGGGCGTTTCATCAAGCTTCCAGTCGCCTGTGTGAAAAACCTTGCCATAAGGCGTTTCGATCATCAGCGCATTGCCCTCGGGGATCGAATGCGCGAGCGGCACATAACGGCACTTGAACGGCCCAAGCTCAACCGACCCGTCAAGATCGACGGTGTTCAGCTCGACATCGCCCTCAATCCCCTCCTCGATCAGCTTCTTGCGGATCAGACCGGCGGTAAACGGCGTTGCGTACATCGGCACGTTGATTTCACTGATCAAATAGGGAATCGCGCCAATATGGTCTTCGTGACCATGCGTCAGAACAATGCCGACAAGATCGTCGAGACGCTCTTCAATAAAGCTAAGGTCGGGCAGAATCAGCTCGACCCCCGGATAATTCGGATCGGCAAATGTCATGCCGAGATCAACCATAATCCACTTGCCGTCACACCCATAAAGGTTGACGTTCATGCCGATCTCCCCCGAACCGCCCAGCGGCAGAAAGATCAGCTCTTTACCTGGTTTCATTTATTTTCCTGATTTCGATTATAAAGCACTGCAAGCCCGCGCAGCGTCAGATCATGTTCGATGACGTCAAAAAGATGGACATGCTCTTCAAACAGGGGCGCAAGCCCACCGGTTGCAACGACTTTGGCCGGACTGCCGATTTCGTCCTTCATGCGCGCAACCAGCCCTTCGATCATCGCGACATAGCCCCAGTAAACGCCAATCTGCATCTGGTGCTCTGTGGTACGGCCAATGACACTGGCGTCGTCGGGCGATTCGATTGCAACGCGCGGCAATTTGGCGGTTGCAGCAACAAGCGCATCAAGCGACAGATTGATCCCCGGCGCGATGATCCCGCCTCGGTACGCGCCACAGCCGCTCACCCAGTCGAATGTCGTTGCCGTGCCAAAGCTGATAACGATCTGCTCGCCGCCATCGCCGTGCAGACTGTGCGCTGCAATCGCATTGATGGCGCGGTCCGACCCCACCGCGTGCGGTTCATCGACATCAAGCTCGATCCCCCATGCGACGGGTGGCTTGCCAGCAACCAACGGTTCAACGCCGAAATATTTACTGGAAAGCATTGTCAGATTGTGGAGCGCACGCGGCACGACGGTCGATATGATAACCGCATCGACCATCTCGCGACTCAGCCCTTCAATCTCGAACAGCTTCAACAGCCAGACCACATATTCGTCGGCAGTCCGTCGCGGATCTGTCGCAATGCGCCATCGCGCCCGAATATCATCACCTTCGACAAGCGCGAATTTGACGTTGGTATTGCCTGCATCAATCGCCAGCAGCATCAGCCCTGCCCCTTCAACATGAAGACTTCTCCGGCGTGAATGGGCCGGATTGTGCCATCCTGCAACCGCAGATGTAGTGCGCCGTCGCTGCCCAGACCGTCGAAGACGCCCGTGACATCTTCATTGCCAAGCCGCGCAAGTACCTTCGCGCCCAGTCCCGTGGCATGCGCCAGCCAATCGCGCCGCGTCGCTGCAAAGCCGCTTTCGCGCCAAGTCGTGCGATGTGCGTCAAAGGCCTCGGCGAGCATTGCGCACACCTCGCTTGCGCCCGGCACACTGATCCCCGCGGCCGCAAAACTCGTCGCGGGAAATTCGGTGCCATCGGGGTGATGCGTCAGGTTCATGCCAAAACCGACGACCACGCCTTCGGCGGAACTTTCCAGCAATATGCCTGCCAGTTTTTTGCCGTCGAGCAACAAATCATTCGGCCACTTCAGCGACAGACGGCTGGCGGCGATCCAGCGCGCCGCAGTGGCGTGCAGCGCGTTTGCCGCCACGAACGACAATTGCTGTAATGGCCCCTCCTCAGGCCGCGCACGAACATAGGTGCTGGCAAATAGATTGCCGATATCGCTCGTCCAGCTTCGGCCACGACGACCGCGGCCCGCGCTTTGTCGGTCGGCGCGCACCCACAGGCCATCCTGCGGGTTCGCTGCGATCCAGTCGTTGGTGCTCGCCGTCTCAGCCAGTTCGACGATGCGGCGGCTCATCCCTGAATGATAACGCGCGCCGCCGCCGTCGCCCAGGCGACAAGCGGCGTAATCGCCAGCATGCCAAGCGGCGAACAGAACACCGCCGCTGCCGTCAAGACCACGCCATTCACCCGGCTTTCATTGGGCAGAATTTCGCCTGCGACGTCGTCGAAATAGGCAAGCTTGACAACGCGCAGATAATAAAACGCGCCGACAACCGACGTCACGACACCAATAACAGCCAGCACATACATATCCGCGGCAATGGCGGCGTTAAAAACGCTGAACTTTGGCCAGAACCCCAGCATCGGCGGAATCCCGGCAAGGCTAAACATGAAAATGGCAAGCGCGGCGGCAAGGCCGGGACGTGTTTTTGAAAGACCGGCAAGCCTGTCCATCTCGTCAATCGGCGCACCGTCCGGGCCGCGCAGCGCAAGCACGACAAGGAACGATCCCACCGTCATCGCAAGATAGACGCCCATATAGAACAAGACGCCCGCGATTCCGGCTTCCGTGCCTGCGGCAAGCCCAATCAGCGCAAAGCCGATATTGTTGATCGACGAATAGGCCAGCAGGCGTTTGATACTTTTTTGTCCGATCGCGCCCACCGCGCCAAGCACCATCGATGCAACCGCCATGAAGGTAATGATCTGACGCCATTCATCGGCAAGCCCGCCAAAAGCCTCCATCGAAACGCGAACCAACAGTCCCATCGCAGCCGCTTTGGGGGCACTCGCAAAAAATGCGGCAACCGGCGTTGGCGCGCCTTCATAAACGTCGGGCGTCCACATATGGAACGGCACCGCGCTCACCTTGAAGGCAAGGCCGGCGAGAATGAAGACAAGGCCCACAATCACGCCAATTGAAGATTCGCCGTTCAAATTCGCACCAAGCGCGACAAAATTCGTGCTGCCTGCAAAGCCGTAAACAAGGCTGATGCCATAAAGCAAAATCCCGCTCGCCAGCGCACCGAGCACAAAATATTTAAGCCCGGCTTCGGACGACCGCGCCTCGTCGCGATGGAACGCGGCCAGCACATATGCGGCAAGGCTTTGCAGCTCCAGCCCGATATAAAGCGACAGCAAATCGTTCGCCGACACCATCATACCCATGCCAAGCGCACCAAGCATAAGCAGTACCGGATATTCAAATTTGTCGGATTTCGCCTGACGAAGATACGGGATCGCGATCACCGTACACACCGCAGCCGCGCCATAGATGATGACCTTCAGATAATCCGAAAACAGGTCGGCAACGAACAGTCCGTCAAAGGCAAATCCGCGGACCGGGTCGTCCATCATGAAAAAACCGGCAATGGCATAGATAATCACCGCGCCCCAGCTGAGGCCGGCAAGGCTCCTGTCACCGCGGAAAACGCCGATCATCAACAGCGTCATTGCCCCGCAGGCAAGGACGACTTCGGGCGCAGCGATGCTGAGCGATTGTGCGAGCGGCTGCATCATCAGTGTGTCTCCGCCGTGTGTTCAGGTTCGGATTTGGGTGCCGGGTTTGCGGCAGCCGAAACGCTGCCCTGCTCGGGTGCGGTCGGGGCCAGTCGTTCGACGAGAAGCGCTACGGGCGCACGCACGGGGTCGATGAAGACGTTGGGCGCAACCCCCATCCACAGCACGACCGCTGCGATCGGTGCAAGGCACAGCATTTCGCGGGGGCTAAGGTCAACCATCGCCTTCACTTCGTCTTTTGTCAGCGCGCCGAACATCACCCGACGATAAAGGTAAAGCATATAGGCCGCGCCAAGGATGATGCCGGTGCAGATCACGGCGGTTGCAAAGGTCGATGTCTTGAACGCGCCAAGCATAACAAGGAACTCGCCGACAAAGCCCGAAGTGCCGGGCAGGCCAACCGATGCCATCGTGAACAGCATGAACAGGATCGCATAGCGCGGCATGACATTGGCAACGCCGCCATAAGCATCGATCTCGCGCGTGTGCAGCCGGTCATAGACCACGCCCACGCACAGGAAGAGTGCACCTGAAACCAGACCGTGGCTCAGCATGACGACAATTGCGCCTTCGATTGCCTGCTGGTTGAACCCGAACAGACCAACGGTAACGAACGCCATATGCGCGACCGAGGAATAGGCGATCAGCTTTTTCATGTCCTGCTGCACCAGCGCGACGAGCGAGGTGTAGACAACGGCAACCATGCTCAAGCCAAAGACAATCCACATCAGGTCCGCCGACGCCTGCGGGAACATGGGCAGCGAGAAACGGATAAAGCCGTAGCCGCCCATTTTCAAAAGCACACCGGCCAGGATGACGGAGCCTGCCGTCGGTGCCTGCACGTGCGCATCGGGAAGCCAGGTATGGACCGGCCACATTGGCATTTTAACCGCAAAGCTCGCAAAAAACGCCAGCCACAGCCAGATCTGGACATTGCCCGGAAACACAAAGGTCATCAGCTCGGGGATATCGGTCGTGCCCGTCACGCTCACCATGTACATCATCGCAAGCAGCATCAGCACCGAGCCGAGCAGTGTATAAAGAAAGAACTTATAGCTGGCGTAAATCCGGTTCGCGCCGCCCCAGACACCGATGATCAGATACATCGGGATAAGGCCGCCTTCGAAGAACACATAGAACAGGAACAGGTCGGTTGCCGCGAAAACGCCGATCATCAGCGCCTCCATCAGCAGGAACGCTGCCATATATTCGGGCACGCGCGTTCTGATCGCTTCCCACGACGCCAGAATGCAGATCGGCATCAGGAAGACGGACAGCAGGATGAGCACGAGCGAGATGCCATCAATGCCAAGTGCCCAGTTGAAATAGGGCTGGAACAGCGGCACGCTTTCGATGAACTGGAATCCGCCATTTGCATTGTCGAAGGCGTTCCAGAGCACCAGCCCAAAGCCGAATTCGATCAGCGTCACGATCAGCGCGGTCCAGCGCGCGAGAGTCGCCCGTGTCTCTTCACAGCCCGGCGCAAACAGCATCGCCGCACCCGCAACAAGCGGCAACAGGATCATCGTTGTAAGAATTGGAAACTCCATCACTTGCCTCCCATCACCGATGGGAGCAGCCACGCCGCTGCCGCCGCAAGGCCGATCAGCATGACAAGCGCATAGGTATAGACGTAGCCGGTCTGCAAGCGCCGCACGAGGCCCGCGCCATTGACGACAAGCGCCGAGACGCCATTCGGGCCAAAGCGGTCGATTGTCCCCTCGTCACCACGTTTCCAGAAGACCCGACCGATGGCCATCGCCGGACGCACGAAAATCGCGTTGAACAGCTCGTCAAAATACCATTTGTTGAGCAAAAACGCATAAAGGCCGTGGAACATCGCCGTAAAGCGTGCCGGCGCACCCGGGTCGCGGATATAATTGCTCCAGGCAATATACAGCCCGATCAACATGACAATGCCCGGCGACAATTTTACCCAAAGCGGCACCTCGTGCGAGGCATGCGCCAGATGGGCATCGAATGCCAGACTGCCCTGCCAGAAGGAGACGCCTTCCTCGGCAGCCTCGAACTTGACGCCGGTGATGTAGCCCGTCAGCGCGCCGGTCGCATCGGCTGAGCTCAGGTAGATGTCGTCGCCGGCGCTATCGATCGCGAAGCTCTGCGGGTCGGCCGGGTCGGGGTTGAAGTCC
>JBFKAE010000088.1:0-13178 GCA_041621755.1 Sphingomonadaceae bacterium
CGCGCTGGAAGCCTTCGGGCAATTTTTCGCGAATCGTGTTTTCGATCACCCGCTGCCCGGCAAAACCGATCAGTGCACCGGGTTCGGCAATCTGCACATCGCCCAGCATGGCATAGGACGCCGTAACGCCGCCCGTCGTCGGGTCCGTAAGAACGACGACATAGGGAATGCCCGCTTCCTTCAGCATCGACGTCATCACCGTCGCGCGCGGCATCTGCATCAGGCTCAATAGCCCTTCCTGCATGCGCGCACCGCCCGCCGCGGTAAAGACAATATAAGGCACCTTCGCCTTCAAAGCGGCCTCGGCTCCGGCGATAAACGCCTCGCCCACGCCCATGCCCATCGAGCCACCCATATAGGCAAAATTCTGTACGCCAATGACTGCGGCGACACCCGCGATCTTGCCCTGCGCGATGATGAAGGCTTCCTCGTCGCCCGTCGCAGCGCGGGCAGCTTTGATCCGGTCGGTGTAGCGTTTCTGGTCACGGAATTTCAGCGGGTCATCGGTAACAGACGGCGATGGCAGACGTTTCCAGTTTCCTTCGTCAAAGACCTGCGTAAAGCGTGCATTTGGTCCGATACGTTCGTGAAATTCACAGCGCGGGCAGACCTGCATGTTTTCCACCAGCTCGCGATGGAAATTCATCTGGCCACAGCCCTTGCACTTCGTCCACAGATTGTCGGGCGTGTCTTTTTTCGCCAGAAATTTGAGACGCGGACGAATCCGTTCAAGCCAGCTCATGCGATCAATCCCTCTTTATGTTCGCGCGTCTCTTACAGCATCGGCAAGACCGCGCACATAGTCATGAACGGCAGGCGCGGGATTTTCCGGATTTGCGCCAATAATGTCAACGATCGCGGAGCCGACGACGACGCCGTCCGCGTGCCGCGCAACTTCGGCGGCTTGCGCGGGCGTCTTGATGCCAAAACCGACCGCGACCGGAAGATCGGTATGCGCCTTGATCCGCGCGACCGCCTCGCCAACGACCCTGTTGTCAGCAGACCGGGTGCCGGTAACACCGGCCACCGAAACATAATATAAAAACCCCGACGCGCCGTCGAGGACGGCAGGCAGGCGTTTGTCATCGGTCGTTGGCGTCGCAAGGCGGATGAAATGCAGCCCCGCACGCCGAAAGGATGGGCCAAGCTCGTCATCTTCTTCGGGCGGCAGGTCAACGATGATGCAGCCATCGACGCCCACGGCCATAGCATCCTTCGCAAAGTCCGCACCGTAGGACAGGACAGGATTCAAGTATCCCATCAGGATGATTGGCGTATCGGCATGGCGCTTGCGGAAATCGCGCACCAGGTCGAGCGTCTTTTTGAGATTCGTCCCGGCCTTCAGTGCACGCAGAGATGCGGCCTGAATCGCCGGACCATCGGCCATCGGATCGGTGAACGGCATGCCCAGTTCGATAACGTCAGCGCCTGCCGCAACGAGCGCGTCGAGAATGTCGCCAGTGCGTTCAAGCGCGGGGTCGCCTGCGGTAACAAAAGTGACAAGCGCGGCGCGACCCTTGCCAAAGGCGGCGTCAAGACGCGCGCTCACAGTTCCACCCCGAGCGCTTTTGCGACAGTAAAAATATCCTTGTCGCCGCGACCGCACAGATTGGCGATGATGATCCGGTCCTTGTCGAGTGTCGGAGCGAGCTTGCGCACATAGGCCAGTGCATGGCTGGGTTCGAGCGCCGGAATAATGCCTTCGGTCTGGCAGAGGAACTTGAACGCGTCGAGTGCCTCGACATCGGTCGCGCTTTCATACTGCACACGGCCAATACTGTGCAGCCAGCTATGTTCAGGTCCAATGCCCGGATAGTCGAGGCCTGCGGATATCGAGTGGCCCTCCAGTATCTGGCCATCGTCGTCCTGCAGCAGGAAGGTCTTGTTGCCGTGAAGGACGCCCGGACGGCCACCGGCAAGACTTGCCGCGTGGCCATTGTCGACGTCAAGGCCATGACCTGCGGCCTCGACACCCACCATCTTGACCTCGGCATCGTCAAGAAACGGGTGGAAAAGACCAATGGCGTTCGACCCGCCGCCAATCGCCGCGACCAGATAATCGGGTAAGCGACCTTCGCGCGCCTGCAATTGCGCCTTGGCTTCGGTGCCGATGACGCTTTGAAAATCACGGACGAGCTCGGGATAAGGATGTGGTCCTGCCGCCGTGCCGATAATGTAGAACGTGTCCTCGACATTGGCGACCCAGTCACGGAGCGCCTCGTTCATTGCGTCTTTCAACGTCGCCGCGCCCGCCTTGACGCTGCGCACCTCTGCGCCGAGCAGCTTCATGCGAAAGACATTGGGTGCCTGGCGCTCAATATCCTCTGCGCCCATATAGACGACGCAGGGCAGGCCAAAGCGCGCGGCAACCGTTGCGGTTGCAACACCGTGCTGGCCGGCGCCCGTCTCGGCTATGATCCGCGTCTTGCCCATGCGCATGGCGAGCAGGATTTGCCCAACGCAATTGTTGATCTTGTGCGCGCCGGTGTGGTTGAGTTCGTCACGTTTGAAATAGACCTTCGCGCCGCCGCAAGCTTCGGTAAAACGCTCGGCAAAATAAAGCGGGCTTGGGCGACCGACATAATGTTCAAGCAAGTCGTCAAACTGCGCCTTGAACGCCGGGTCGATTTTCGCGGCTTCATATTCGCGTTCGAGATCGAGCACGAGCGGCATCAGCGTTTCAGCGACATAGCGCCCGCCAAATTCACCGAAATGCCCGCGCTCATCAGGCCCTTGCCGTAAACTGTTCACTGTCATACCGCGCGTACCGCCTCGCAAAATTCACGTATCATCGCCGGTGATTTGACGCCGGGACGTTCTTCGACGCCCGACGAGACATCGACGAGCGGCGCGCCGGTTTTGACGATCGCATCGCCGACTGTCGATGCGTCAAGTCCGCCAGCAAGCCCCCATGCCATATCGGGCGCGGCGCCTTCAAGCAATCGCCAGTCGAAACGCACGCCCATACCGCCGGGAAGCATTGCCGACTTTGGCAACTTTGCATCGAATAACAGCCGGTCGGCCGCACCTTTATAAACGCTTGCCGCACGGATATCATCGCGGGTGGCAACGGGTATCGCCTTCCAGACTTCCACCCCGAACAACGCCTTGACCATAGCAACGCGTGAAGGCGTTTCGTTGCCGTGTAGTTGAATCCCGTTCAGGCGCCCGACGCGGACCGCGCGCGCGAGAAATTCATCGTCAGGATCAACAAACAACCCAATGCGGCGCAAGCGTTCCGGGCAGACCAGCGCCAGTGCTTCGGCAGCGCCGAGGTCGAGATTGCGCGGACTTTTTTCAAAAAACACGAACCCGATATAGTTCGCGTCGGAAGCGTCGGCCGCCTGCATCGCCGACACATCGCTGATGCCGCAGATCTTGATGAGCGTCATGACAGGCTTTCCACAATCGCCGCCGCCGCCGCCGCAGGGTCCGCAGCAGCGGTGATCGGCCTGCCAATGACGAGCATGTTCGATCCAGCCGTCACCGCATCCTTTGGACTCATAATACGTTTCTGATCACCGGACGCACTGCCCGCCGGACGAATGCCGGGCGTGACAAAATAACCCTCGGGCCAGGCCGCGCGCATCGCTGCGACCTCCTGCGCTGAACAGACGATACCATCAAGGCCCGCGCTGCGACTGAGCGCGGCAAGCCGTGCGACCTGATCGGCGGGCGCGGCGTCGACGCCCATTTGCGCAAGATCGGTCGCATCAAGGCTGGTGAGAACCGTCACGGCGACAACTTTCGTTTCTGCCGGCATGGCATCACGCGCCGCCGCCATCATCGCGTAGCCGCCCGCAGCATGGACATTGACGACAGCAAGGTCGAGCGTGCTCAATGCACGCATGGCGCCTGCCACCGTATTTGGAATATCGTGCAGCTTTACATCGAGGAAAATCGGTGCACCGCACGCAGCAACGCGGCGCACGCCTTCGGGTCCCTCGGCCATGAAAAACTCAAGTCCGAGCTTGATCCCGCCGACATGTGGCGCAATCATCTTCACAAGATCGAGCGCCCGGCCGAGATCTGCTGTATCGACCGCACAAAAAACAGGGTTCATCACAAGCCGCGCGTTATGGTTTCGTCAGTCGGCCCCAAATCGGGCTGGGCCTGTTCTGCAAGCTGCTGTTCAAGCCGTGCGATACGCCGCCGCCAGCGCCATCTGCTCGCACTGTGCAATATAGCGAGCGGTAGCGCGCCGAGCAGGAACACCAGCAACAACAGCGCCGGCAAGCGAATCGAAACGTCGTACCCGCCCCACAAATGAAGTGTCACCGGCAGCCAATTGCCCACGGCAAACCACGTCAGCAGGGCGCCAACGATGAAATAAAGGACAAGAGTTATAAACCGCATGCCACCTGCTTAACGGAGCCTGACGCGCGGTTCCAGTGTGAAGCGCGCATCAGGCCCATCAAACCTGTTTAGCGGTTCAGGCGTTCCCGAAGGTCCTTGCCCGCCTTGAAGTATGGTACGCGCTTTGCATCGACCGCAACCTTTTCACCCGTACGGGGATTGCGTCCTACGCGCGAATCACGTTCACGCGTTGAAAAGGCTCCAAAACCACGCAATTCAACACGCCGACCTTCGGAAAGCGCATCTGTGATCGATTCAAAGATTGTCGAAACAACGCGTTCAACGTCCTTTTGCGACAAGTGTGGGTTAAGTTCAGTGACTGCTGCTACCAGTTCAGACCGGATCATTTTTTTTCCTATTTTTTCCCCGCAACTCTGGGCGACGCTTATTGGTGCGACACGTTAATATCCCCAAAAAACCGAGACCGCAGCGATTTGCAAACGTAATTTTTATCTACATTCACATAACGCTGACCGCACATTCCCCCTCTGACGGCCCGGTATTCATACTCTATAGTCTACAACATATTGGCGAATAGTAACAAAAAACAAAAGAGCCGTCAGCATAATGCTGACGGCTCGGTTTTTTTGGTACTGAAATGGCAGTTATTTTTTATCGCCATCCTTCGCTTTGTTGAGCGCCTCGCCGAGGATATCGCCAAGGCTGGCACCTGAATCGGACGAGCCATACTGCTTGACGGCCTGCTTTTCTTCGGAAATTTGCAACGCCTTGATCGAAAGATTCGGTTTCTTCGAGCGGTCAAAACCGATCACCAATGCATCCACTTTCTGGCCAACCTGGTAGCGTTCTGGACGTTGTTCATCCCGATCGCGGCTGAGATCGCCACGGCGGATAAAGCCACTGCCACCATCTTCGCCAAGCGTGACCTCGACACCGCCATCGGTGATGGCCGCAACCGTGCAGGTCACTGTATCACCCTTCGACACACTGCCGACAGTCATCTTGCCGCCGCCCTTTTCAGCCTGATCAAGCTGCTTGATGCCGAGCGAAATGCGTTCTTTTTCAACATCGACATCGAGCACGACGGCTTTCACCATTTCGCCCTTGTGATGCAATTCAAGCGCTTCTTCGCCGCTGACGCTCCACGAAATGTCCGACATGTGAACCATGCCGTCGACTTCGCCTTCGAGACCGACGAACAGACCAAATTCGGTCGTGTTCTTGACTTCGCCTTCGACGACCGTGCCCACAGGGTGCGAGCTTGCGAAAGCATCCCACGGGTTCTGCTGAGCCTGCTTGAGACCAAGCGAGATGCGGCGCTTTTCCTCGTCAACTTCCAGGACGATGACTTCGACTTCCTGGCTGGTCGATACGATCTTGCCCGGGTGGACGTTCTTTTTCACCCACGACATTTCCGACACGTGGACAAGGCCTTCGACACCGGCTTCGAGTTCGACAAATGCGCCATAGTCGGTGATGTTGGTGACGCGGCCCGTCGCCTTCTGCCCGACCGTGTATTTGGCGGCGGCGCCATCCCACGGATCCGATTCGAGCTGCTTCATACCAAGCGAAATGCGCTGCGTTTCGCGGTTGATGCGCACGATCTGCACCTTCACCGTGTCGCCAATGTTCAGCACTTCGGATGGATGACCAACGCGCTTGTAGCTCATGTCGGTGACATGCAGCAGGCCATCAATGCCGCCAAGGTCAACGAACGCACCATAATCGGTGATGTTCTTGACGACGCCATCGACGCTCTGCCCTTCGGTCAGCGTCAGAATGAGGCCACTGCGCTGTTCAGCGCGGGTCTCTTCGAGGATAGCGCGGCGCGATACAACGATATTGCCGCGTTTGCGATCCATCTTGAGAACCTGAAACGGCTGCGGGATGCCCATTAGCGGCGTGACATCGCGAACCGGGCGAATGTCGACCTGGCTGCCGGGAAGAAACGCCACGGCACCATTGAGATCGACGGTGAAACCGCCCTTGACGCGACCAAAGATAATGCCTTCGACGCGTGCACTTTCATTGAATTCGGCTTCGAGCGTATCCCAAGCGGCTTCGCGGCGTGCGCGGTCGCGCGACAGCATCGCTTCGCCATGAGCATTCTCGACGCGGTCGACATAGACTTCGACAGTGTCGCCAATGCCGATTTCGGCTTTTTCGCCCGATTGAGCAAATTCGCGCAAAGCCACCCGGCCTTCGGATTTGAGGCCGACGTCGATGACAGCCATATCGTTTTCGATTGCGGTGACAGTGCCCTTGACGACACGGCCTTCAAATGATTCGCTTCCGCCGAGGCTCTCTTCGAGCATGGCCGCGAAATCGTCGCGGGTCGGCTGTGCTGCAGTTGCCATATGTATATTATGTCCTTCAAAATTGATGACTGGCCAGCCGGTTGTATCCGGCGGTCTTGTAGCGCAAACGGCACCATGCCGCCTTTGCCTTGATTGTACCTTTCCCTTGCAAAAGACGAACGCGCCTTACCTACACCAAACGGCGCGGTGCCGGAGATTCTCCGCCGCGCAGCCAAAATGCGGTAACGCCCAATCCCGTCGACAGACATAAATCCGTCGCGAAAGGCTCTGCGCGCATATAGCAAAGCGCGCAGATCTGCAAGACTTGCCAGTAACCGGGTGGTTCAGGACGATTTTTCCTTCGCGCGCGCAACGATTCCAATCGCCGCCGTGATCGCAGCCTCGCGGTCGAGGCTTGAAGTGTCGAGCATGACAGCATCCTCGGCCGGCTTCATGGGCGCAATGGCGCGCTCGCTATCGCGCGCGTCACGCTCTTTCAGATTGGCAAGAACATCCGCAAACGCGCTGCCGGGCGTTTCTGCCTGTCGCCGGCGGGCTCGCTCCTCGACATTGGCGGTCACATAAAGTTTGACGTCAGCATCAGGCACGATCACCGTACCGATATCCCGCCCGTCAAGCACCGCGCCGCCTGGCTGACGCGCAAAATCGCGTTGTCGTTTGACAAGGGCATCACGAACCGCCCGATGGGCCGAGACAATAGACGCCGCCCGCGCGGTTTGCGCGGAGCGCAAGGCCGGATCGTCCAGCAAAGCAACATCGAATGCGCCCGCATGGTGCGCCGCCTCGTCTGCGTTTTCGACATCGCCGCCTGCCTGCAGCACTGCAAGACCGACCGCCCGATAAAGCGCGCCCGTGTCGAGATGCGGCAAGCCGAAATGCGTCGCGATCGCCCGCGCAATCGTGCCTTTCCCCGATGCCGCAGGTCCGTCAACGGCGATGATCACGCTTTGTTAACCCTGTATCCAATTGTTATCGCGTATTTTATTGCTTTAAGAATCATGATGAATATACCCGTGCAACGCAGACCGAGGGGAGCTAGCAGGATTCGTGGTAGAGCGTAAAGGAAAGCGGTCATCCGCCGGCAAGATCCTTGTCGTTGCAGGCACACGACCTGAGGTTATCAAGCTGGCGCCGGTCATCCACGCGCTTGGCATCGCCGGACTGCCGCCGCGCATTTGCGCGACCGGGCAGCACGACGAGCTTGCCAATGACGCCTTTGCCCAATTCGGGATTATGCCGCATATCTGTCTCGACCTGATGCGGCATGGCGAACGGCTGAGCGCATTCAAACGCCGTGCGACGGCAGCTCTGGCGCGCGTTATAGAAGAAGAGCAGCCCGACTGGGTCATCATTCAGGGCGACACGGGTTCGGCGCTGTGCGCGACAATCGCTGCACACGAGGCCGGTGCCAAGATCGCCCATGTCGAGGCAGGCCTGCGCAGCTTCAACTGGCGCGCGCCCTTCCCCGAAGAACTTTACCGGACAAAAATCACCAGTCTCGTCGATCTGCATTTTGCGCCAACACACGGCGCGCGCGCCAATCTGATCGCGGAAGGCGTCGCACCCGACCGCATCGAAGTCACCGGCAACAGTGTTGTCGATGCCTTGCGCTGGATCGAGACACATGTCGCTGTCGACGAAACCGGGCGAATGGATGCCACAAAGCGAATCATCGTCACAACGCACAGACGAGAAAACCGCGGGTCGCGCATGGCTGAAATCGTCAAGGCCCTCACCCGTCTTGCCCAACGCGCGGATATACATCTTACCATTCCGGTGCATCCCGGCGTCAGGCGCGATGTCTTCGCGACACTTGAAGGCCAGGAACATGTCAGGCTTTGCGCGCCTCTGCCTTACGCGGAATTTATAGGGATGCTTGCCAACGCGCATCTCGTCATCACCGATTCAGGTGGCATGCAGGAGGAGGCCTGCGCACTTGGCATCCCGACGCTGATCACACGCGCAAATACCGAACGGCCCGAAGTTATCGAGGCGGGCACAGCACGGATCATCGGCACAAGCGCCGATGCAATTTTCGATGCGGCGTGCGACCTGCTCGACAATCCGGGCAAACGCGCCCGCATGGCGCTTGCGTCGACGCGAATCGGCGATGGGCGCGCGGGATTTCGCATCGCGCGACGGCTTCGCGATGAAATCGAACGCAACAATCTTGCGGCCTGATAGCAGCGGGGCCCCAAGGCAATGCGCCCCGGCGCATTAGAAGTCTGCCAGCCAAACCCTGCCATCAACTGCTTGTAATATTGAATTTATTTTCATGATCTGACATTTTTCCGGGCGTTAACCATCTATTGCCCTTCACAAGAGTTAACGATCTGTTAACCTTAACGAATGTTCAGATATTTTCATCCAGTCCGTACATTCGGACAGCGTGGTAACGTCGCGCAGACTTCGGGCGCGATTTCGGATGATCTGAAATTCTTTATCGGCGCCTATATCGTTGGCACCGCGTTCGTGCTCACCTATCTCGCCTGAGCGCCAAGCCCCCGCATAAGCGCGGCAAATCCCGGAAAGCTGGTCTCAATCGGTCGCGCATCATCGACAATGATCGGTGCACGCGCATGAAGGCCCAGCACGGCAAAGCTCATCGCGATGCGATGATCGAGATGGCTTTCGACCCGCGCCGCGCCCGGCACCGGCGCGCCGCCAGTGCCGTGAATAATGATGCCATCAGGCAAGAGTTCAAGCGCCACACCGCAAGCCTTCAAACCCGCAGCCATCACCGCCAGCCGATCCGATTCCTTGACGCGCAGTTCTTCAAGCCCGCGCATGATGGTCGTCCCTTCGGCAAAAGCCGCAGCCACCATGAGGATCGGATATTCATCGATCATGCGCGGCGCAATTGCAGGATCGATTTCTACCCCGCGTAGAACCGCATGACGCACATGAAGCGTTGCGACCGGCTCGCCGCTCGCCTCCGCAGCATCAAGGGCATTGACTGCACCGCCGAGCGCCAGAAGCGCATCGAGAATGCCCGTGCGCGTCGGGTTCATCCCGACATTTTCGATTCTTACATCGCTTCCCGGAACAATCGTCGCCGCCACCATAGGAAAGGCCGACGAGGAAATATCACCCGGAACGGTCAATATCTGGGGCTTTAATTCCGCCTCTCCACGTATCGAGATCTGTCGCGCACCGTCGCCAATGTCCTCGACCCTAATATCCGCGCCAAAGCCTTTCAGCATCCGTTCGCTATGATCGCGTGTCGGAACATCCTCGATAACGCGCGTGATGCCCGGCGTGTTGAGTCCGGCCAGAAGGACAGCCGACTTCACCTGCGCAGAGGCGACGGGCAAGCGATACGTGATCGGCATGGCGGGCAGCGCACCGACGATGCGCAGCGGTAGGCGGTCACCCGTCGCGCCACTGCCCGAAAACGCCGCGCCCATTTGCGACAAGGGCGTTATGATCCTTTGCATCGGTCGCCGCGATAGCGAGGCATCGCCGGTCAGCGTCACGCTGATATCATGGCTGGCGATCAAACCGGACAGCAACCGCGTGGACGTACCGCTATTTCCCATTTCAAGCGTGGTTTCAGGCTGGAGCAATCCGCCAACGCCAACGCCATTTACATGCCAGCGCCCGTCCTTGCGCGCGATTCTGGCGCCCATTGCGGTAAGTGCATGGCCGGTGGCGACGACGTCTTCGCCTTCAAGCAGGCCATCGACAATCGTCTCGCCAACAGCAAGCGCGCCAAGCATCAGCGCACGATGCGAGATCGACTTGTCGCCGGGCACCCGGCAGGTTCCCGACAGGCTCGCAGACGTCGTCAGCGACAATGAAAAATTGGCGGCATCTTGGCTCGACAGGGCTCGTACTCCGGCTTTAAAACTGATCGGCGAAGCGGGACGCTTTTCCGATGTACGCGGCGCGCGCGCGATATAGGTTTTGACAGCGCGCCCGCGTCATGGCAAGGCACCGCCCGCACGTAGCTCGCGCCCCGGCCTATATGGCGCAGGGTCTGAACAGGCTACAGAAATTTAAGATTCGGAGAATGACGTTGATAAAGCCCGAATGGGGAACGAAGCGGACCTGCCCCAAATGCAGCACGCGCTTTTACGATCTTGGCAGTGATGATCCGGTGACCTGCATCGAATGCGGTGAAGCCTGGGAGCCCGAGCCGATTCTGAAGTCGAAACAGCCGCTGCCATTCGAAGTCGCAAAGAAAGAAGCCGATGGCGAAGGCGCCGACGACGATGATGATGATCTCGACGTCAGCGTCGATGACGCGGAAATCAATCCCGACGACGAAAACGACCTGGGCGGTGACGACGACCTTTCGGAAGTCGCCAAAACCAAGGAAAGCGACGACGACGTTTAAAGCGCATTGCCGGGCGGGTCCCGTGCAAGCGCGCAAGCTCTTGCACTCGAACCATGCTCTGGCGTAAATGCTGGCCCGAACGGGCAGCATGTGTGGGGCCGTAGCTCAGCTGGGAGAGCGCTACGATGGCATTGTAGAGGTCAGGGGTTCGATCCCCCTCGGCTCCACCAAAATTTGATCCGATACCGTCCGGATCAGTCCAAATATCATAATTTTATCATTTAGTTGTTGACGTAATGCGTCCGAACCTCTCTCACTCTGTCCATACAAATCCAGCGTGCCATGGGGGCACTTTGGGGGCGTTGACAGGAAGGACTGGGGGCATTGTCGCTAACAGATCTCAAGGTGCGGACCGCAAAGGCGAAGGCAAAGCCCTATAAGCTTGCCGATTCCGGCGGACTTTATCTGTACGTGACGGGTACGGGTTTCAAATCCTGGCGTCTTAAATTCCGATTGGGCGGCAAGGAACGCCGTCTGACCTTCGGCGCCTATCCTGAGGTATCGCTGACCGAAGCGCGCAACTGCCGCGACGACGCTCGTCTGGCTCTACGCGAAGGCCGCGATCCAGCGCTTTCCGCAAAACGCCGAAAGCTCGTCGGGAGTGAGTCTGGCGGCACGCCAACGTTCGAGGCTGTAGCACGTCGCTGGCACAAGCTACAGACACCGCGCTGGACCGAGGTGCACGCGGTAGATGTACTGCGCAGTCTCGATCGTGATGTGTTCCCTCAGCTTGGCGCGTTTCCGATTGGCGATATTGATGTCCCGCTTGTTTTGGCAATCTTGCGACAGGTAGAAGCGCGCGGCGCGATTGAAACGGCAAAGCGGCTCCGGCAGAGAATATCTGGCGTCTTCGGGCTCGCCATCTCTGAAGGTCTCGTGACAAGCAATCCAGCATCCATCGTTGCGGGCGCTTTGCAACCGCTGCGCCGAACGGGCCGTCAGCCAGCCTTGACCGATCTTGACGCCTTAAAAGAGCTGCTGAGCCAAGTCGAAGCCGCAGATGCCTATCCCGGAACCAAACTCGCTTCCCGCTTGCTCGCACTTACCGTCGTTCGTCCAGGCGTACTGCGCGGTGCGCGCTGGGAGGAGTTTGAAGGCATAGACTGGCAGACCGGTGACGCAGATGGCGCACTCTGGCGCGTGCCCGCCCAGCGCATGAAGCTCCGCCTGGAGCGTAAAGACGACGACACGTTCGATCATATCGTGCCGCTGTCAGATCAGGCGATTGATGTCCTTAAAACTGCGCGGACTTTGAGCGGACATCGTGACCTTGTATTCCCGAGCATGCGTCATGCGCACCAGCCGCTTAGCGAGAACGCGATCGGCTATTTATACAATCGCGCCGGTTATCATGGCCGTCACGTCCCGCATGGCTGGCGCGCGGCGTTCTCGACCATCATGAATGAACGCGCGGAACGTGCGGGTCGTGCCGGCGACCGCCAGATCATCGAACTCGTGCTCGCGCACGAACCCATAAACAAAGTCGAGAGTGCCTATAACCGCGCGGCGTTCCTGGACAGACGGCGCGAGCTGCTTACAGACTGGGGTGCGCTCATCAGCAAGGATCAGAAAGCGCCGATTGATTTTATTGGCTGGAGAACAAAATGAGCAAGCACCCCGACAAAGCAAATGAATCACCTTCGGAGCGCCACAAGCGTTTGGAAGCGACGAAGGCGCAAATGGCCGAACCCATCGAGTCACTCAGCCACGTCCAGAGTCTCGTCGATGCGGCACAATTCGCCGAAAGCCCGGTCACGATCCTGGACAGGTTTCTCGAAGAATATATTCGCGATCCCAATGATATTCCCCGTCATATCATCGATGCGCTTTCCGAACGGATTGTCGACTTCTTTGCGAACACTACACTTGATGCCGCTTTTGGCGGTCAAACCCAGCGCCAGCTCCAAGCTATTATGCGTGCGCGGGATGTCGATGACACGGTGTTCACTTATGTTTTTGAGCGGAAGCACGACCCTAAAAAGCGGTCGGAAGACGTGATTGATGAAATCGCAGAAGGGTTGGAAGAATCCGACGAAACTGTCCGCAAGCGCCTGCGCGAAGGTGGGCCGCGCGGACGTAGAAAACAATCAAAGCCAGTCCTGTAACGAGGCCCGAATAATGTCACGCCCGCCGATGCCTACTTCGGCAGGCCAGCCAAGCTCCTTCCACTTGCTGATCGATCATTATTAATCATATTAGAAACC
>JBFKAE010000089.1:0-13130 GCA_041621755.1 Sphingomonadaceae bacterium
AGTCGGCGATGAATGGGTGATCAACGGTCAGAAAGTCTGGACGACGAACGCGCATCTTTCCGATTATGGCATCATCGTCACGCGCACCGACCCGTCAGCGCCCAAGCACAAGGGCCTGACCATGTTCATCGTCGACATGCATGCAAAGGGCGTTGATGTGCGCCCGTTGAAGCAAATGTCGGGCGGATCAGACTTTAACGAGGTATTTTTCGACGATGTGCGCGTGCCCGATGCCTGGCGGCTCGGCGATGTTGGCGATGGCTGGAAAGCCGCGCTGACGACGCTGATGAACGAACGGCTGGCCGTTGGCGGCAAGCCGCGCAATTCGCCAAGTTATCGGACGCTGATCGACATTGCCCGTGACATCACTGACGAGGACGGCAATGCCATAGACCGGCGCGATGTTCGCGACCATATCGCCAATGCCTATATTGCCGATGAAGGCATCCGGCTGACGCAGATGCGGGCGCTGTCGGCGTTGTCACAGGGCAAAACGCCCGGCCCCGAACAATCGATCGCCAAGGTGGTCATCGCCAAGGGCATGCAGGATATGACGGGCTTCGCGCTCGATCTGCTGGAAGGCGCAGGACTGGTCGCAGGTGAAGACGGAAGCGATGTGCAGCGGCTGCAGGGCGCCTATATGTGGGCAGCAGGGTTGCGCATCGCCGGTGGCACGGACGAGATTTTGCGCAATATCATTGCAGAGCGCGTGCTCGGCCTGCCCGGCGACCTTCGACCCGACAAATCGACGCCATTTAACGAGATTGAACCGCTATAAAAGTACAGCCGCAGAAACGTCAAACGTCCTGCGGTCACACTCGGGATAATGAAACTTTTGTCTTTTTCCCCTGCCCCTTGGTCATTCCCGCGCAGGCGGGAATCCATTTGCAGTTGCGGCCTGTCAGATGACCGCCAATATCGCATAGATGGCGCGTCTTAATGGATCCCCGATCCAGTCGGGGATGACGAGTGGGGGGCTAGGCATTACCCAAGTCTTTATCATCCCGAGCGTAGTCAAGGGACCGCAGGACCTTTCAACCATCGTGCGTCCCTCGACGCAGTTTATCCTGAGCGGCTGCAAGCCAGCCGAAGGGGTGGAATGATGAAATTTTGTCTTTTTCCCCTGCCCCTTGGTCATTCCCGCGCAGGCGGGAATCCATTTGCAGTTGCGACCTGTCAGATGACGGCCAATATCGCATAGATGGCGCGTCTTAATGGATCCCCGATCCAGTCGGGGATGACGAGTGGGGGGCTAGGCATTACCCAAGTCTTTATCATCCCGAGCGCAGTCGAGGGACCGCAGGACGTTTCAACCATCGTGCGTCCCTCGACTGCGCTCGGGATGATGGAAATTTAGGGCTGCTTCGCCGGTTTTGGCATTTTGGGTGCGCTATAACCCTTGGCAGACGGCTCGCCTGCTGCCACATCGGGGGTATGGACATAAAATCCGCGATCGAGACGGCCCCCTATGGCGATGCCGAACGTATGAGCCCGCTGGTGCGGCGCGTTCTCGCGCGCAACCCGAGCGCTTTTACCTTCCTTGGCACCGGAACCTATATTGTCGGAAACGGGACGCTCGGCGTCATCGACCCCGGCCCCAATGATGACGCGCATTTTGACGCAATCATGCGCGCGACCGCGAACGAGACCATCAGCCATATTTTCATCACCCACACGCATATCGACCACAGCCCGCTTGCAGGACGGTTAAAAGCCGAAACCGGCGCGGAAATCGCAGGCTGCGCGCCACTGGTGATCGAGGATAGCGGCCCACGCGCCGATGCGAGCTTTGACAGGGATTATGCGCCTGATCGTGTGCTGCAGCATGGCCAAAGCATTGCGGCAGGCGACTGGACGGTGAGTGCCGTGCATACGCCGGGACATACGTCGAACCACCTCTGCTTCGCGCTGGAGCAGGAAAAGGCTTTGTTTTCAGGCGATCACGTCATGGGATGGTCGACATCGGTCGTCGCGCCGCCCGATGGCGACATGCGCGCCTATATGAACAGTTTGAAACTGCTTCTGGATCGCGACGATATGGTTTATTATCCAACGCATGGCGCGCCGGTTGAAAGGCCACAGCGGCTGGTTCGCGGCTATCTGGCCCACCGGAGGCAACGCGAAAGCCAGATCGTCAAGCAACTCGAAGGCGGCGCAAAGGCGATCCCCGATATGGTTGCGGCCATGTATGCAGGCATCGACAAAGGGCTGCACCCGGCTGCAGGACGATCGGTTCTCGCCCATCTTCTCGATATGGAGGCGCGCGGTCGCGTCGCGCGCACGGGCGAGGAATGGACGCTTGCCGCCTGAGTCACGATAAAGAACATTATACTTAAGGAGTTTGGACTGACATGGACGCACGCCGCGCCGAACTGCCGACAGGCACGGACCTTTTGAGCGAAATCAAGCGCTTGAAAAAAGATCGCAACGCCGTGATTCTGGCGCATTATTATCAGGACAAGGCAATTCAGGACCTTGCCGATTTCGTCGGTGACAGTCTCGATTTGTCGCGCAAGGCAGCGGCGACCGATGCCGATGTCATCGCCTTTTGCGGTGTGCGCTTCATGGCCGAAACCGCCAAGATCCTGAGCCCCCAAAAGACCGTCATCCTGCCCGACATGGACGCAGGCTGCAGCCTTGAAGACAGTTGCCCGCCCGGCGCCTTCAAGCGCTTCCGCGAGCAAAACCCCGACCATATCGCGCTTACCTACATCAACTGCTCGGCAGAGGTGAAAGCGCTGTCCGATATCATCGTCACATCGACATCGGCTGAAAAGATCATCAGCCAGATTCCGGCAGACCAGAAAATCATTTTCGCGCCCGACCGGCACCTTGGCGGCTATCTGTCACGCAAGCTTGGCCGCGAAATGCTGATGTGGCCGGGTGCATGTATTGTGCACGAAGCGTTCAGCGAAAAGGAGCTGATCAAGCTGAAGGCCGAAA
This sequence comes from Sphingomonadaceae bacterium, assembly GCA_041621755.1. GTDB lineage: Bacteria > Pseudomonadota > Alphaproteobacteria > Sphingomonadales > Sphingomonadaceae > Sphingosinicella. Next base: position 2,944 of record JBFKAE010000089.1, read on the forward strand.
ATCCGGGCGCCCCCGTCGCCGCGCACCCCGAATGTCCGCCACATATCCTTGATCATGCCGATCATGTCGGATCGACAAGTTCGATCCTGAAATTCTGCCTCGAAAGCCCGTCGGAGACGATCATCGTGGCGACCGAACCGCACATCATCCATCAGATGGAAAAGACTGCGCCGCACAAGACATTCATCGGCGCACCGGGCGCGGACGGCAATTGCAGCTGCAACAACTGTCCTTACATGGCCTTGAACACGATGGAAAAACTCTACCTCGCCTTGCGCGATCTCAACCCGGAAATCATCGTGCCTGAAGATATTCGCGTCAAAGCGCTGAAGCCGCTCGAACGCATGCTCGAAATGTCCTGACGCCGATGGGTTTTCAGCTCGCAGGCTTTGACCTTGACCGCTTTGTAACCGATACGCTCGCCGAAGATCTTGGCGCAGGCGGCGATGTCACATCGAAAGCCGTGATCCCGCAAGACGCCATGTTCACCGCCGTCATGGACAGCCGCGATGTGATCAGCGTTGCGGGCCTTGAAATCGCCGCTGCATTCTTCCGGCATCTCGATCCCAAAGTCGAAATCGACATGCTGGTCAAGGATGGCGAGCGCGTGTCCGCTGGCACCGACCTGATGCGTATGCGAGGGCTGGGGCGGCCTATGCTGACCGCCGAACGCGCCGCGCTCAACACCATGCAGCACCTGTCGGGCATTGCGACCCTGACACGGCAATATGTCGATGCCATCGCGGGCACGGGCGCGGTCCTCCTCGACACGCGCAAGACCATACCGGGGCTGCGCGTGCTTGAAAAATATGCCGTCACTTGCGGTGGCGGCACCAATCACCGCATGCGCCTCGACGATCAGCCGATGATCAAGGACAATCACATCTCGATTGCCGGATCGGTCGCCAACGCCGTTACCGCGGCCAAGCGCGCTGGACTTCAGGACATTGTCGTCGAGGTCGACCGCGTCGACCAGATCGAAGCGGCCATATCAGCAGGCGCAGACCGGCTGTTGCTCGACAATATTCCGCCGCCCGTCTTGCGCGAGGCGATAGGGGTCATCGCCGGGCGCGTGCCAAGCGAAGCCTCGGGCGGGGTCAATCTCGACACCATTCGCGCCATTGCCGAAACCGGCGTCGACTTCATATCGGTCGGGCGCATCACGCAATCGGCGCCTGCTGCCGATATCGGGCTTGATTTTGCAAAAATATAGCATCGCCGCCGCACTGTTGCTGGCGGCCTGTCAGCCACAGAGTGCGCCCGAAAGTGCTGCCACGGAATGCAATATCCCGGCAAAGCTCGACCTGCCAACGCACGCCGACCGTCCCGACCGCAAGCCCGACCCGCCAGCATCGGGCTATACGCTCGCATTGTCATGGTCGCCCGAATTCTGCCGTTTCCGCGCCGACGTGCCCAAACATGCAGGCCAGTGCCGCGACAATGACTTCACCTTCATCGTGCATGGCCTCTGGGTGCAGGGACCGCGCGGCGATCATCCGCGCGCCTGTGCGCTTGCACCGCCCATTGGTGCGGAGATCGCGGCAAGGCATTATTGCATGATGCCGTCGGTCGATCTGATGCAACATGAATGGGCCGCGCACGGCACTTGCGGCTTTGACAGTGCTGCGGATTATTTTGCAACGACGGCGAAGCTGTGGACCGCGCTTGTCCGGCCCGATTTACGAACGCTCGACCCAAAAGGGCTGGATGCAAGCGATATCCGAACAGCGTTCACATCACGCAATCCCGACCTGCCGCGCGATGCGATTTATATCGACCGCAAGAATAATGGCTGGCTCCGCGAAGTGCGCCTGTGTCTTGATCTCGATCTGGCTTATGCGACGTGCGAAGATGGGCTTGGCGCGGGCGACGACACGCCTATTCTTCTGTGGCGCGGCGGATGATTTCACCTTCAAGCGTCGCCGTTTTCGGGTGGTGCTTGTCGAGATGCTTGCGGATAATGCGCAGGTTGCGCGTGTTCGAGCGGAACACAAAATCGACCGCATCGCCAAGCAGCGGGATCGCACCGATCGCCGTATCGAAAACCGTATTGCCCGCCATGCGCGCCAGCGCCCATTTCGACATGCCAAGATTGCGCGCTTCCCAGATGATATAGGTCGATAACAGCCCGGCGATAATATCGCCGCCAATCGGTATCAGGCCAATAATCGCATCGAGACCAACTTTATAATTGGTGCCCGGCACCGTGATCGCGCGCTCGAGCACGGCTTCAAGCGCCTCTATCCGGGCGCGGATCGCTTCGGGCGAGCGCCCGTCGCGCATCATCTTTTCCGCCATGTCCTTAAAGACGCGTTCGTCGATTGCCATGAGGCCTAGCCATCAAGCATGACGACACCGCATGCGATGCGCGGACCGGCATTACCGGCAGGATCGCTGACACCGTCATCGGCATGGGCGTGGAACATCAATGCCGCACCATCCGCGTCGACAAGCGACATATCCCCACCAGACAGGCCAATATCAGCCACAAAAGCATCGACCCGGCCTTCGCCATTATCGCCAACGATCATGTTCGGCAGGTCGCCTTTATGCTTGCCGTGCTTTTGCCCGGTCGGATTGAAATGCCCGCCCGCCGAGGTAAAGTCAGGCGGCGTACACGTGCCAACGCCGTGAATATGAAAAGCATAGGTGCCTGGTGCCATACCGCTTGCAAGAAGCGCTATATCAACGCCGCCATTCTTTGCGGTAAGCACCGCACGGGCCCTGGCAGCACCATCGGCATCAAGCAGCTTTGCATAGGCGGTTTGCGCCTCCACCGGCGCGTCAGCGCTTTCTGGCGCGCCATAGCCATTGCTGCACGCCGCAATAAGCGGCAAAAGCGCAATCATCGATAGACGTATGGGGGTCATGGCATTCTCCTCCTGTTCGGATCAAAACGCTCCCCATCCGCCAAAGTTCAATCGAGCGCCTTGACGATTTGCTCGACCATCTTCTTGGCATCGGACAGCAACATCATCGTGTTGTCGCGGAAGAACAGCTCGTTTTCAACCCCGGCATAACCCGCGCCACCCATCGAACGCTTGATGAACAGCACGGTTTTCGCCTTTTCAACGTCAAGCACAGGCATGCCATAGATTGGCGAGGCCTTGTCGGTCTTCGCCGCCGGATTGGTGACGTCGTTCGCGCCAATCACAAAGGCAACATCGGCCTGCCCGAAATCGGTGTTGATATCTTCAAGCTCGAACACCTCGTCATAAGGCACGTTCGCTTCGGCGAGCAGCACGTTCATGTGGCCCGGCATGCGGCCCGCGACGGGATGGATCGCATAGCGCACATCGACGCCAGCCTCTTTCAGCACGTCGCCCATTTCACGCAGCACATGCTGCGCCTGCGCGACCGCCATGCCATAACCCGGCACGATGATAACCTTTTCGGCATTCTGCATCAGGAACGCTGCGTCTTCGGCAGAGCCGCGCTTGTAGGGGCGGTCAATTGCCGGACCCCCGCTTGCCGCGCTTGCATCCTGCCCGAAACCACCGGCAATGACGGAAATAAAGCTGCGGTTCATCGCCTTGCACATGATGTAAGAGAGAATCGCACCCGACGAGCCGACAAGCGCGCCAGTGATGATCATTGCCGTATTCTGCAGCGTGAAACCCATCGCCGCTGCTGCCCAGCCCGAATAGCTGTTGAGCATCGAGACAACGACCGGCATATCCGCGCCACCAATCGGGATGATCAACAGAAAACCGACAAGGAAAGCCAGTCCAACGATCCACGGGATGAGCACGCCCTCGCTACCACCACCCGCTGCGGACTGCGTATAGACCGCGATCATCACGAGTATCGCGCCAAGCACGCCAAAATTGATGATGTGCCGTAGCGGCAGGATGATCGGCGCGCCCGACATATTGCCGTTCAGCTTCAAAAAGGCGATGACCGAACCCGAAAAGGTGATCGCGCCAATCGCAGCGCCAAGCGCCAGCTCGATACGGCTGACCAGCAGGATCTGCCCGGCCGCGTCGGCAATACCAAAGGCTTCCGGATTGAACCACGCGGCAAGCGCCACCAGCACGGCGGCCATGCCGACAAGACTATGAAACGCCGCCACAAGTTGTGGCATCGCGGTCATGGCAATCTTGCGCGCGATCACAAAACCGACACCGCCACCAATGACGATGGCGGCAAGGATCTCTGCCAGCGATGCGACCTCGTGCGTGACGAGCGTCGTTCCGACGGCAATCGCCATACCGATCATGCCATTACGATTGCCCGCACGGCTGGTTTCAGGGCTGGACAAGCCCCTCAGTGCCAGAATGAACAAAACCCCCGAAACGAGGTAAGCGAGTAGCGCCCATGCGGGCACAGCAGCAGCTACGTGTTCCATTTAGCGGCTCAGCCCTTCTTTTCTTTTTTCTTGTACATGGCGAGCATGCGCTGGGTCACAGCAAAGCCCCCGAAGATATTGACGCTGGCAAAGGCCACCGCGACGAGCCCAAGCCATTTAGCGGTTGGTGAGCCGGCCGCCGCACTGGCGATCAGCGCGCCGACGATAATGACCGATGAAATGGCGTTGGTGACCGCCATAAGCGGCGTATGCAGCGCGGGCGTCACCGACCAGACGACATAATAGCCGACAAAACAGGCCAGAACGAAAATCGATAAGGTTGAAATCAGGTCCATGTGTCTTGACTCCTGGTCATGCGGTCTGCGGCGAAGGATGGCAGGACTGCAGTCGCACAATATATTTTCACCATCCCGAGCCTTACGACTGGCTTGCAGCCGCTTGGGATGATGGAGGTTTTGGCGGGTGTTCTCTCCATCGTCATCCCCGACCTGATCGGGGATCCATTCGCCTTCGCCGCTTTGAAGAACGGTGAAAACAGTGACGGCGGCATCGTGCGCGCTGAGGGCGCGAATGGATTCCCGCCTGCGCGGGAATGACAGATGGGGTGGCGGAGACGACAGGTTGGCCGACGGGAATGACGGGTTGGGTGGCGGGTTGCAGATATCGCCATATCAGCCTGCGAGCAGCGGATGTACCGCGGCCCCGTCCTTGGTCAGCCGCACGCCCTTGATCAGCTCATCTTCGTCGTCCCAGACAAGCGTGTTTGCCTCGGCATTCCAGAAGGCGCTGATGAAATTGTAAAGGTTGCGGGCAAAAAGCGCGCTGCTGTCCGCAGCGAGCCGCGATGGCACATTCCTGTGACCGACGATTTTGACACCGTGCAACGTGACAACCTCGCCCGCGACCGCACCTTCGACATTACCGCCCGCTTCGACGGCAAGATCGACAATGACGCTACCGGACTTCATCGACTGCAACTGCGCGTCCGAAATCAGGCGCGGTGCCGGACGTCCCGGAATGAGCGCCGTCGTAATGACAATATCCTGCTTGGCGATATGCTTCGAAACCAGTTCGGCCTGCGCGGCCTTGTATTCGTCGGACATTTCGGTGGCATAACCGCCCGAGCCTTCGCCTTCGATGCCCTTGACGTCTTCAACGAAGATCGCCTTTGCGCCAAGGCTTTCAATCTGTTCCTTGGTCGCCGAGCGCACGTCGGTCGCGCTGACCTGCGCGCCAAGCCGCCGGGCGGTCGCAATTGCCTGCAAGCCTGCAACGCCGACACCCATGACAAAGACGCGCGCTGCAGAAATCGTACCCGCCGCCGTCATCATCATCGGAAAGGCCTTGCCATATTCCGCCGCCGCGTCGAGCACGGCCTTGTATCCGGCGAGGTTCGATTGCGAGGACAGCACGTCCATCGACTGCGCGCGGGTGATTCGTGGCATCAATTCCATCGCAAGCGCCTGATAGCCGGCAGCGGCGTAGGCCTTGGCGCGGTCAGGATTGCCCGCCGGGTTGTGCGTTGCAACCACGGACGCACCGCTCGCAGCACCGGCAATTGATGCCGGGTCGGGGGCTTGCACCCCAAGGATCACATTTGCGCCCTTCACCGCATGCGCACGGTCCATTTCGACCTTCGCGCCTGCATTGATGAAATCGCCGTCCGAATAGCCGGCGGTTTCACCTGCATTCGCCTCGATTACAACGCTTGCGCCAAGCGCGATAAACTTTTTTGCTGTCTCCGGCGTTGCGGCCACACGGCGTTCATGCGCAGCCGTTTCTTTCAGGACCGCGATGCGGACCGTGCTATTCTGATCAGACATATATCAGGCGACAAATACGGCAAGCGCGACAAGCACCAGAATAATCAAGGCGATGCTCCACTTCATCATCGTCAAAAAGCCGTTATAGGTACCGGCATGGTCCTTCATGGCCTTATTCGTGTACTGATTATCCTGCGCCATTCATTGTCCCCGAATTATGCGTTTCTGCCGCCTTCATAGCAAAGCCTTCGCCTCTGTGAAGCGTAAAGCTAACTACAAATATTAACAGTATGAAAAGGACCTGTGCCGTATCGAGACAGTTCAGGTGATTTTTCCTGTAAAGACCGAGGACTGTGGACCGTGAGCAAACAAACAATCCTGATCGTCGATGACGAGTCCGGTCAGCGCAGAATCACACAGTCCGTTGCTGAAAAGGCCGGATACAGCACAATCGCGCTCGATCATGGACAGGCCGCCATTGATTTATTGACCGGCGACAAAGGCGGCAGCATTGATGCTGTAATCCTTGACCATAATATGCCCGGCCTGACGGGGATTGAGGTTTTGCAGGCGCTGCGTCCACAACTCCCCGACCTTCCCATTATCATGCTGACCGCGCATTCGAGTGTTGCGACCGCCGTCGATGCCATGCGCGCAGGTGCGAGCGACTTTCTTTTAAAGCCTGCAAACCCTGATCGAATTACAAAGGCGCTTGCGGTGGCGCTCGACAGCAAGGCACCGGCAGGCGAATTGCGCCCGCTGACCGAAAAACTGTCCGATAGTCTGGGTTTTGGCGAGATCATCGGAAAAGACCCTGGCTTTCGCGCTGCACTGTCGGTTGCCGAAAAGGCCGCGCGGAAAAATGTGCCGGTGCTGATCGAAGGGGAAAGCGGCGTCGGCAAGGAAGTCGTGGCGCAGGCGCTGCACGCAGCCAGCCCACGCAAGAACAAGCCGCTCGTCGTCGTCAATTGCGGCGCGATTCCGGCAAACCTTGTCGAATCCGTGTTGTTCGGCCATGAAAAGGGGGCGTTTACCGGCGCGGTTGAACGCCATGTCGGACGCTTTGGCGAGGCCGATGGCGGCACGCTGTTCCTTGATGAAATCGGGGAATTGCCGCTTGATGCACAGGTCAAGCTGCTGCGCGCGCTGCAGACCGGGCAGATCGAGCCTGTCGGCGCGAAAGGGCATGTCACGGTCGATGTCCGCGTCATCACCGCGACCAACCGCAATCTTGCCGCCGAGGTAAAGGCCGAACGCTTCCGCGAGGATCTCTATTACCGGCTTGGCGTCGTTCCCATTACCATCCCGCCATTGCGCGCGCGGCGCGGCGACATTCCGGCGCTTGTCCGCCACTTCATCGCCCGCCTGCGCGCGCACGAAGGTGTCATGGTCGAGGACATCGAGCCAGAAGCGCTGCAATTGCTTGCCCGCTATAATTGGCCGGGCAATGTCCGGCAGTTGCAAAATGCCCTCTTCCGCGCGAGCGTGCTGTGCGAAGGGACGATGCTGAGTGCGGCTGACTTCCCGCAACTCGCTGGCGAAGCCGGAATCGCCCCCAAGGTGCCCGTGGAGGCCACCGAGGCGCCAACGCGCATCACACTGTCGACGAATGGCAACATTGCTTTGCTCGGCACCGATGGGCAATTGCGCGAACTGGCCGAAATCGAGGCCGAAGTCATTCGCAAGGCGATCCATCATTGCCGCGGCCGCATGAGCGAAGTCGCGCGCCAATTGGGGATCGGTCGCTCGACATTATACCGGAAACTGGGGGAAATGGCCGATGGTGACGAGGCCGGAACAGAAGCGATCCGTGATGTGGCATGACTATTTTATATGACGTTTTTTGGTATGATTTGCGCATGACCCCTTGATGTTTTGGCGCTGGTCGCTGATCTTCTAGGGTAAGGGCGCTCAATCGCCCGGGAAAAGGAGTGACGAATGCCGGCATTTGCGCGCGAGCTTGAACACACGCTCCATAATGCGCTGGCCGAAGCCAATCGGCGGCGGCATGAATATGCGACGCTTGAACATTTGCTGTTCGCGCTGCTCACCGACAGCCATGCCGCTGCGGTGATGAAAGCCTGCAACGTCGATATTGACCAGCTTGGCGAAGAGCTTGGCGGTTATCTCGACACCGAGCTTGAAACGCTACGCGCCGAAGAACAGATCGATCCGAATCCGACAGCCGGCTTCCAGCGCGTCGTGCAGCGCGCCATCCTGCATGTGCAGTCATCGGGCCGTGACGAGGTTACCGGCGCCAATGTCCTTGTCGCTTTGTTTTCGGAACGCGAAAGCCATGCCGTCTATTTCCTGCAGCAGCAGGACATGACGCGGCTCGACGCGGTTTCCTATCTCAGCCACGGTATTGCGAAATCATCGACATTGTCGGAACCGCGCACGGTTCGCGGCACGGATGAAGCCCCCGAAGAAGGCGCAAAAGAAAAGGGCCAGACAAAAAAGCCCGCCGACAGCCCGTTGAAACAGTTTTGCGTCAATTTGAACGAAAAGGCCGAAACCGGAAAAATCGATCCGCTGATCGGTCGCGACGCCGAAGTCAACCGGACCATCCAGATCCTCTGCCGCCGGTCGAAGAACACCCCGCTTTATGTCGGCGACCCCGGCGTTGGCAAGACCGCCATTGCCGAGGGTCTGGCGCGCAAGATTACAGAGGGCGATGTCCCCGATGTCCTCAAGGACGCGGTGATCTATGCGCTCGACATGGGCGCGCTGCTTGCCGGCACGCGCTATCGCGGCGATTTTGAAGAACGCCTGAAAGGCGTCGTCAACGAGCTTGAAACCTTGCCCGATGCGGTGCTCTTCATCGACGAAATCCACACGGTTATCGGTGCGGGCGCAACGTCCGGCGGGGCGATGGATGCGTCGAACCTGTTGAAACCGGCTTTGTCTTCGGGTGCGATCCGCTGCATCGGATCGACGACTTACAAGGAATTCCGCAATCATTTCGAAAAGGACCGCGCCTTGCTGCGGCGGTTCCAGAAGATCGACGTCAAGGAACCGACGACCGAGGATACCGTCAAGATCCTGATCGGACTCAAGCCTTATTTCGAAGAGCATCACAAGGTGCGCTACACCAATGACGCGGTCAAAGCCGCCGTCGACCTGTCGGCACGCTATATCAACGACCGCAAGCTGCCCGACAAGGCCATCGACGTCATTGACGAGGTCGGCGCGTCGCAGATGCTGCTGCCGCCGTCAAAGCGCAAGAAAACCATCGGCGTCAAGGATGTCGAGGCGGTCATCGCGACGATGGCCCGCATTCCGCCGAAATCGATCTCGTCCGATGACAAGCTTACGCTTGCCACGCTTGAGGGCGACCTGAAACGCGTCGTGTTCGGGCAGGACAAGGCCATCGAGACACTGGCAAGCGCTATCAAGCTCAGCCGTGCTGGACTGCGCGATCCGCAGAAGCCCATCGGCAGCTATCTGTTCTCTGGCCCGACCGGCGTTGGCAAAACCGAAGTCGCGCGGCAGCTCAGCGCGATCATGGGCATACCACTGCACCGCTTTGACATGTCGGAATATATGGAGCGCCATTCGGTCAGCCGCCTCATCGGCGCGCCTCCGGGCTATGTCGGCTATGATCAGGGCGGACTTCTGACCGATGCGATCGACCAGAACCCGCATTGCGTGCTCTTGCTCGACGAGATCGAGAAGGCGCACCCTGACCTGTTCAATATATTGCTGCAGGTGATGGACGCCGGAAAACTCACCGATCATCACGGCAAGACCGTCGATTTCCGCAACGTCATCCTGATCATGACGACGAATGCGGGTGCGAGCGAAATGGCGAAGGAAGGCATCGGCTTTGGCGCGACCGCGCGCACTGGCGAAGACGAGGAAGCCATCAAGCGCATGTTCACGCCGGAATTCCGCAACCGCCTCGATGCGGTCGTGGCGTTCGACTATCTGCCGACGAAAGTTGTGGCGATGGTTGTCGACAAGTTCATTCTGGAACTCGAACTGCAGCTTGGCGATCGCGACGTCCACATCACGCTGCGCGACGATGCCAAGTCCTGGCTGATCGATCGTGGCTATGACCGGATGTACGGCGCACGCCCGCTTGCGCGCCTGATACAGGAGCATATCAAGCAACC
>JBFKAE010000090.1:0-13122 GCA_041621755.1 Sphingomonadaceae bacterium
CACAGCATGCCCGTTAAGGTTTGCAAGCAGCGCCCTGTGCGTGATTTCAACCCCATGCGGGAAGCGTGTGCTGCCGCTTGAATATTGCAAATAGGCGATATCGTCGGCACGCGCCTTGGGCAGTGGTGCGGCTGGCGCTACCTCTGTCATGAAGTCGTCCCAGTTCTGCGCACCCTTGCAGCGCAGGCCGTGTCCGGCCTCTTCGACCATCGTGTGCAAGCCTGCTGGCGCAAGCGCCAAATGCGGGTCGCAGGATTGAAGCTGACTGCGAATCTGTTCGACATAACCTTCGCGACCGCCAAATGACGTTGGCAATGGCAGTGGCACGGGCAGTGCGCCTGCATAGATCGCCCCGAAAAACAGGCTGACAAATTCAGCGCTGGTTTCCGCGATCAGCGCGACGCGATCGCCTGGCTGAATCCCGCTGGCGATCAGGCGAAAGGCGTTTGCCTCGGCTTCGGCCTTAAGTTCGCTGTATGGCAAGACGCGCGAAAGGTTCGCGCGCGTGTCAAAAAAATTCAGACCGCGTTTGCCAAGCGCTGCATAATCGAGCGCATCGCCCAGTATCTCAAAGTCGGCAAGACGCCGCGGCAGCTTGTCGAGCGTCGGTGTGACAACAAGCTGAACGGCGATATCAGCGGCTTTTGCGTTCAAATTCGTGGTGCGCTTCAGCAAGCCCCGAACCTCCTGTAATGCGTATGCGACCCGCGGTTGTTCCGCTTCTGAACTTAGCCCGATACACTAAAACGTAACATTTGGGAAAGCTCAGGCTGCTCTTTCCATCAAACTGACGTTCAAAATTGGGTCCGACTATGGCAGGACTAAGGCGTGACCCAGCAAAAAAATCGCAAGGCCGCGCCGCCACTTGACCAGGATTCGCTCCAACGGATGGCGCTGCGCTATGTCGAGCGCTATGCGACAAGCGAAATGAAGTTGACACGCTATCTTGTCCGCAAAGTCCGCGAACGTGGCTGGAATGGCGAAAAACCTGCAGATATTGAAGCGATTGTCACAAAATTTTCTGCCCTTCGCTATGTTGATGATGCCAGTTATGCCGAAACGCAGGCGCGCAGTTTGACGCGGCGTGGCTATGGCGCACGGCGTGTTGGGCAGAAGTTGCAGGCTGCAGGTATAAATGAAGCCATGCGTGTCAATATTACCGAATCCGTCGATGCGCGTGACGCTGCCATGATCTATGCACGGCGACGCAGGTTTGGACCATTTTCGTCGCAGCCCATGACTCGAGAGCTTCGCGCCAAACAATTTGCTGCAATGATGCGGGCAGGCCACGATGCGCGGACCGTGGCTGAACTGCTCGACGCTCAGTCGGAAATCGACTTTACGGACTTTGAATAGGTCGCGCGCAGCGCCGACAGGGCTTCGGGCGTATCGACGTCGGTAATGATGGCCGGGTCGTTGATTTCGACTTCGACAATGGCGTCGGCATGCTGTGCGAGCAGAGCCTTGCCGCCAACATCGCCTTCAAGGCGCGCAAGCTCTGCAAAAAAGCGCTTCCCCCACGTCACGGGGTTGCCCCGCTTGCCATTATGCGTGGGCAATATAACGCTATCGCGCCGTGCCGCTGCGGCAAGTTTTCTGAAATGCGCACTTTGAAGCCCGGGCATATCGCCGAGCGCAACGAGCGCGGCATCCCAGTCATCGGGCACGGCCCGAATGCCTGCGGCCAGCGACTGGCTAAGTCCGTCGGCATAATTTTCGGCGTGCACAATGTGGACATTGTGGTTGGCGAGCAGGGTGCGAATATCGTTTGCCGCGTTGCCGGTAACGACAATCGGTGGTCCAAGGCCTGCATGAACCGCTGCATCGACAACGTGCAGCAAAACCGGTTTGCCATTCAGGTCGGCGAGCAATTTGTTTGCGCCCATGCGTACCGAACGGCCCGCGGCAAGGATGATGATGCCGGTTCGGGATTTTGCGATGGCAGGCGATCGGCGCGGTTCGGGCCGAGCGACTTCGGCAAGCAGGCCGCCGACGCCCATTTTGGCAATATCGGCGGATTTTATGGTAACATCTGCAAACAGCCGTTCGAGCACCCAATCGAACCCGTTGCGTTTGGGACTGCGTGCGCAGCCCGGCATGCCGATGACCGGCGTTTCGCCAAGCCAGCCAAGGCACAAAAGATTGCCCGGATCAACCGGCATGCCGATTCGTTCAACCATGCCGCCCGCCATATCGATTGCCGTTGGTATGACATCGCGTCGGTCTGATATTGCCGAGGCACCGGCAACAAGAATGATATCTGCCTTGCGCGATGTTATCGCTTCGGCGAGCGCTTTTGCATCATGTGCGCAGCGTCGTTCGGTCCACTGATCAAGTCCGAGCGCATCGACCCGCGCTTTTGTCACCTCTGCGGTCTTTTGCAGCATTTTATCCGACGTGCCTGAAAGTGTGGTCTGGATCAGCAAGATATCTTTGCGCGTAAATGGCAAAAGGTTGATCGCCGCACCGTTTTTGCACGCCGCATTGAGTGCATTTTTCCCGACTGCGAAACTGATGATCTTGACGGTCGCAACAATCTGACCGGCACGAACAGGCGTAAAGCCGGCAAGAGTGCCGAGCGTTATGGTTTCGTCACAGCGATTAATGGCGTCAACCAGGTTAGAATCGACGCGCACCAGTCCGGCGGTGCGGGCTTCCAGATTAACGCGCCCATGCACTGGTGGGGTTGCAACCAGCCCGGAACCGCAGATTGCCGTGCCGAGCGTTCTTGCCGCCTCATCCTCGCCAATGTCATCAGCTTCAAGTCGGGCGACGACAAGATGCGCGATACCGGCATCGCGCGCTGCCGCGATATTGTCTGCGGTCAGCACGATGCCCTTGGCAAGGCGTGTGCCGGAAATATCTGCCGAATGCGCAAGGGTCGCACCTTCAGCCTCGTCGAGCGAAACCAGTCCGAATTTCATTTGGTGCGTCGCGCCGCGATGAGTTCCGCCATGATAGACAATGCGATTTCAGGCGGGCTGGCCGCGCCGATTTCAAGTCCGGCGGGGCCGTGGATACGGTTGATGTCCATTTCATCAAAGCCTGCGGCCTGAAGCCGTTCACGTCGCGCGGAGTGGGTCCTGCGCGACCCGAGTGCGGCAATATAGAAGGCCGGAGACTGTAACGCGATCTGCAGGGCAGGGTCGTCCAGCTTTGGGTCATGCGTCAACGTCACCACCGCACTTGCCGCATTCGGCTTCCAGTCTTCAAGCGCTTCGTCGGGCCAGCGCGTGTCGACGTCGATGTCGTTGAAGCGCTGCGCAGCGGCGAAACTGGTGCGTGGGTCAACAATGAGAGGCGCAAATCCCATCAGCTTTGCCAAGGGGACCAGTGCCTGGGAAATGTGCACCGCGCCGACGATCATCAATCGAAAAGGTGGTGCGTAAGCCAATAAAAAGGCATCGGGATTTTCAGCACGATCAGGCGTTTTCTCGTGCGTCTCGCCACGCGCGAGATCGGTCACAGTCCATACAGTTTCCCCGTCCTGAGACGCGGTGATGATGCGATCGATGAGCGCGGGCGCAAAACCATGCTCTGCGACGGGTTGCACCAGCACAGAAATCTTGCCGCCACAGGCAAGGCCGACGTCCCATGCCTTTTCATCGGCGACGCCATAATCGCGGCGCACCGTTTTACGGCTTGCAAGTGTTTCGATTGCTGTCGTGATGACGTCGCCTTCAATACATCCGCCGCTTACTGACCCTTCGAACAGGCCATCATCACGAATGGCAAGATGCGCGCCTTTTTGCCGTGGTGCTGAACCCCATGTTTCAATCACTGTTGCGATGGCGACGTCGTGTCCCGCAGCGCGCCAATTATGGATTGTGGCAAACAATCGCCCTGTGTCGTCGGATGCGGTCGTCACTGTCAGTTTCGCATAAGCAGCATCGCAAGCAGCGCAGCGATGATGATGGTTAGTCCCGAGACCCAGACATAGGCTGGAAGGCCCTGGCCTTCCGATTCGCTGCCGTAATGTTCTACCTGTGGCGTTGATTCTGCTACAGCACCGTCTTCTTCTGTCGGCTCAAGCCGCGCTTTGAAGTTTCTGAAAAAACTTTCGGCATAGCCCTTCGCGGCGCCTTCTATGAGCCGTGCGCCAAGCTGCGCAAGCTTGCCGCCAACGGTCGAAGATACTGTGTAGCTGAGCATCGTGCCGACCGTGCCGGACGCGTCCTGATGATCGGCGAGCGCGACATGCGCTTTGCCCTTTGCAAACCCGGCAACGCCGCCTTTTCCTTCCCCAACAATCACATAGCTTTTGGGTGCATCGATCTCGGTCAGCGCGATTCCGCCGGTGAATTTTGCTCGAACAGGACCCACCTTGACATTCATTGTGCCGTCAAAACGATTGTCGCCGACCCGTTCAAGGCGCTCTACGCCCTCGATGCAACATTCTAAAATTTCAACGTCTTGCAGTGCATCCCAAACTCTCTGGCGGGGAGAGTGTATGAACATTTCTCCGGATATCTGCATTTTGCTCTTGTTCCTTCTGAGTCATGCGAACTAGTATAACAACTGCGTAACGTTACCTGTATCTGTATATAGGGTGGCGTTATTTTGGAAAATTGTCGAATTTGGTGCGCCGGAGGGTAAATGGCCGAGCACGCGTTGCTTAACGAGAGCAAGGACGTGTCTGACTTCACGGAAATCACCGAAGAAGTGCGGATCGAAGGCACTGTCAAGTGGTTCGATGCGGTTCGGGGTTACGGTTTTGTTGTTCCCAGCGATGGGAGCGGTGATGTGTTGGTACACTTCTCAGTATTGCGAGAGATCGGGCGCAAAACGTTGCCCGAGGGGACAAGTGTGACGTGTGTGGTTGTCGACCGTGATCGCGGTCGACAGGCAAAATCCATCGTCAGCTTCGATCTGTCGACAGCGATCGGCCCAGACCCTGAAGCCGTGGCGCAGCGAGCCGAAAACCGGGTTGATCCCACCGAGTTGCTTGACGATGCGGGCGAGCTTGAGCCGCTGCACGTCAAATGGTTCAATCGACTTAAGGGCTATGGGTTTCTGACACGGAACGGTGATGATACCGATATTTTCGTGCACATGGAAACCGTTCGCCGGGCCGGCCTTGTCGAACTTGTCCCGGGAGGTGTCGTCAAGGCACGGGTCGCCACGGGTGAGAAGGGGCCGCTCGCTGTGTTCATCGAAAATACTGCGGACAAAGCGGCAAATGGTCAGTCCGCAGACGTACCGCCCGCCGACGAATGATCCAATATTTGTGCGGTTTTATACGCGCACTGAAGCTGCCGGTTTTTGCCGGTATCCTGCTGCTCGCCTGTCAGCGCGATCCGGCCGATGCTGCTGCTGGACGTCTTCTGGAACTGACGATCGTAACCGCCAATGACGCTCAGCATGGATATCAAGTTGAAGTTGCCAGGAGTATCGAGGAGCAGGCAAGGGGGTTGATGTACCGGCGAGAGATGGCTGCCGATCATGGCATGATCTTTCCGTTCAGCCCGCCACGTCGAGCGACATTCTGGATGGCGAATACCTATTTGCCGCTCGACATGATTTTTATCGCGCCCGGCGGCACGATCGAGAGCATCATCGCAAATGCAGAACCGCTGACGACGACTCAGCGCAGTTCCATCGGGGCTGTTTCGGCAGTTCTTGAATTGAATGCCGGAGAGGCCGCACGGATTGGCGCAAAGGCAGGCGATAAGGTCATTTATGATCTTCAGGACTTGCAAGATACGCCAGAAAAGGGTTCTAACGCCCCGAATTAGAAGCTAACGAGAATCTCTGGACTCTATTGGACGATGTGGCATGGGCCTTTTTAAATCGATATTCACATGGTGGGACGGCCCGACATGGGGCACACGGCTGTGGTCGTGGCGCAATGGCGAGAGCGTCGGCAGCGATGCGGACGGTAATCGCTATTTTCGTCAGGCGGCCAAGAATGGCGCGCGTGAGCGGCGCTGGGTGATCTATAATGGCGCCAACGAAGCAAGCCGCGTGCCGCCCGAATGGCACGGCTGGCTACACAAATCGAACGACATGCCGCCAAGCGAACGTGCTTTTCCGCGCAAGGCATGGGAAAAAGATCATGGTGCCAACGCCACCGGCACGGCAGCGGCATGGAAGCGCCCCGGCGTGATTACTGCAAAGGCGCCGCGCGCGCGGGCGAGTGACGATTATGAGGCGTGGAAGCCCGAATAAATGACCGATCTGTTTCGTCAAAACCTGATTGAAGCGATTATCGGCGCGGTTGTGCTTGGCATTGCCGTGACGTTCACGCTGTTTTTCTATCAACGGACGTCAGGCAATATTGGTGGCGATCGCTATCGTATCGCGGCGTTGTTCCCGAACGCGACCGGCGTTTCGGTCGGTACCGATGTTCGTGTGTCGGGGATCAGGGTTGGCACGGTCGCATCCGAAACGCTTGACCCGCAGACCTTTCAGGCGCGGCTGGAGCTGGCCATTGATGATCGCATCAAACTACCCATCGACAGCAGTGCGGTAATCGCATCCGAGGGTATTCTTGGCGGAAATTATGTGCAGTTGTTACCGGGCGGCGATCCCGAAACGCTGGTTTCCGGAGATGAGATTATTGACACGCAAGGTTCGGTTGATCTGATGGGCCTGATCGGCGGCTTCATCAATCAGACGGACAAGGCGGATACGGCACCCGCGGAATGATTCCGCGCGCCCTATTGGTGGCGATTGCGTGTGTTGGCGTTGTCGGCACGGCTTACGCTCAAACGCCGAACGCGGAGCGAACGCTCGTTATTGGTGCACTCGACAAGGTAAGTGGAACAACGAAGAATTTTTCGTTGAAACCCGGTGAGAAGGTCGTGTTTGGCAAGATCAGTATCGCCGCGCGGAGCTGTTCGGCGCGTCCGCCGTGGGAAAAACCCCTGAGCGGAGGGTTCGTGCAGATAGATGGTCTCGTTCCGAAAAAACCCCCCGAGCGACTATTTTCAGGTTGGCTTTTTGCTGAAAGTCCCTCGCTTAACAGCTTCGATCATCCGCGCTATGACGTCTGGGTCAAAAGCTGCACGATGAGCTTTCCTGAAAGTGCGCCAGGCTCGGTTCCTTCCGCCAGCCGGTCGAGCGCGGAAAAGTCCCCCGCAGATTCAAGCGCGACCGAAAGTAACTGAAGGTATGCCGCGCGCGATATTTCGATCGCGCCGAGGCTGGCGAGATGCTCTGTCAGAAATTGACTGTCGAGAAGCGTAAAGCCGCCCGCGCGCAGCCGCGCGATCAGATGCGCGAGCGCGGCCTTTGATGCGTCGCGCGTGCGGCTGAACATGCTTTCGCCGAAAAAAGCGCCGCCGATACGAAGGCCGTAAAGTCCGCCGACCAGCCTGTCGCCCTGCCAGCATTCGACGCTGTGTGCGTGACCAAGCTCGTGCATCAGTGTGAAGGCTTCGAGGATCTGGGGGTTGATCCATGTGTCGTTGCGTTCCGGCGCGGGCGCGGCGCAGGCGGCGATGACTGCACCAAAGTTGCTGTCGACGCGATGTTCGAAGCGCTCCTGCCGCAATGTCTTTGCAAGGCTACGCGAAAGGTGAAATTGCTCCAGCGGGAAAATGCCGCGTTCGGGAGGTTCGACCCAGAATATATCCTCGCTGTCGTGGCTTTCCGCCATCGGGAAGATGCCGACCGAATAAGCGCGTAGCAACAAATTGGGGTCGAGCAGAAGCGGCCTTTTCGGGCGGCCGGTCATTGGTTGCTCGCAACCCGCGCACCAGCATGACGGACGAGTTTTCCGGCGAGTTCCAGCTCCAGCAAAACGGTCTGTACGACCGACGGCGGCTGACCCGAGAGGCGCACAAGTTCATCGATAGGTACCGGTGCCATGCTGAGCAGGCTTGCAACGGATGTGCGCGCGTGGTCATCGACGTCCATTGCGGGTGCATCGGAAAACAGATCGGTTTTGGCCGCGAGGCGCTTGCTGCCAAAGGGTTCGATGTCCTCCAATATATCCGCTGCCGATTGCACCAGACTAGCACCCTCGCGAATCAGGCCGTTGCAGCCCTGCGCGCGCGGGTCGAGTGGGAAGCCGGGAATGGCCATAACCTCGCGCCCTTGTTCATTGGCAAAGCGCGCAGTGATGAGCGAGCCTGAACGCGGGGCGGCTTCGACCACGACAATGCCGACCGCCAGACCCGAAATCAGCCGGTTTCGGCGCGGGAAGTGGCGGGCCTGTGGCTGAACGCCAAAAGGCTGTTCGGCGATGACCAGGCCTTTTTCATAAAGCGCCGCGTAAAGTTCGGCGTTTTCTGGCGGATAAATATTGTCGATGCCACCTGCGACAACGCCGATCGTTCCGCCATTAAGTGCGCCTGCGTGCACGGCGGCATCAATGCCGCGCGCAAGGCCAGAGGCAACGACAATGTCGGCGGCGGCAAGGTCAACGGCGAGCATTCGTGCAAAGCGGACTGCAGCGGCGGACGCATTACGCGCGCCAACAATGCCGACAACACGCCGCGCGGCAAGTTTGATGTTGCCGCGTATGGCAAGTGCAGGCGGCGCATCCTCGATTTCGGCAAGCAGCGGTGGATAGTCCGCTTCGCCAAGATAGATGAGCCGCGCGCCAAATGTTTCGACGGCTGCAATTTCGCGTTCGATATCGGCGATGTTCGCTGCTTTGAAACTCCGTTTGCCGCCGCGTCGCGCAAGATCGGGAAGGGCGCGGAGTGCGGCGGTGGCGCTGCCAAAACGCGCGATAAGCTGGCGATAGCTGACCGGCCCGACATTTTCGCTACGGATCAGTCGCAGCTTGGCAGCGCGTTCCTTCTCAACCGTCAATGGCTGGCCCGCTTGTCGCTTTATCACCGATGCGGCCTTCGGTTCCGGCTCGAAGACGTGAGATATTATCCTGATGCTTGGCGATGACCAGCACAGCCATGCCCGCAAAAAGCAGTGCGGCATCCCAACGCCCGACGAGCGCAGGCGCAAGTGGCGCAAGCCCTGCAGCCAGCATCCCGGCGAGCGAGGAATAACGCGAGACAAAGGCGGTGAGCAGCCAGACCCCTGCAAAAGCAAGCCCGGCGGGCCAGTGCACGGCAAGCGTTATACCAAGCATGGTCGCAACACCCTTGCCGCCGCGAAAGAATAAAAACACCGGGAACAGGTGGCCAAGAAAGGCGCCCATGCCGCCCAATATGTCGCCGCCATGCGCGAATTTGAGGCCGAGCCAGACCGCAAACGCACCTTTTCCAACATCGAGCAGCAGCGTTGCCGCAGCAAGGGTTTTGCCGCCCGCGCGCAATACGTTTGTCGCGCCGATATTGCCCGATCCGGTCTTGCGGATATCACCAAGCCCGGCAATCCGCGTCAGCAACAGGCCAAACGGCACTGAACCGAGCAGATAACCGACCGCAAACCACAGCCACGGGTTTGAAAGCAAACTGGAATCGTACATTGTCACGGACAAGAGACTAGCGCGAAACAACCTCTGGCGGGAAGCCCTCTTGCGCGACAGATTGCGATTGTCTGCCCATTGCTCCGGCGCGCACCTCCACCTAAAAGGCCCGGATGACAGATTTGCTGAACATTGCCTTCGCGCAGCTCAATCAGAAAATGGGGGATCTGCGTGCCAACGCCGATGCGATGCTGATCGCGCGCGAACGCGTGCCGAAAGCTGATCTTCTGGTAACCTGCGAATTATCGTTGATCGGCTATCCGCCCGAAGACCTTGTGCTGAAGCCCGCGCTCGTTCACGCCGCGGACGCCGAATTGCAGCGCATGGCGAAGGCGACGGTTGAAGGTCCGGCTATGCTGGTCGGGACCGTACTTGCCGAAGGGGGCAAGCTCTACAATGCTATGGCGCTGCTGGATGGCGGGAAAATCGTAGCATGGACACGCAAGCACGCGCTGCCGAATTATGGTGTGTTCGATGAAAAGCGCATTTTTCATCCCGGCCCGCTGCCTGGTCCGATCGCATTTCGCGGTGTGCGTATCGGCGTGCCGATTTGTGAAGACATATGGTTTCCAGATGTTTGCGAATGTCTTGCCGAAACTGGCGCTGAAATCCTGATCGTCCCGAACGGCAGTCCCTATGAGCTTGCCAAGGATGACAAGCGCCTGTCGCTGGCCGTGACGCGTGTTGGTGAAACCGGCCTGCCGCTCGCCTACCTTAACCGCGTCGGCGGACAGGATGAGCTGGTGTTCGATGGCGCGAGCTTTGTCATGAATGCCAACCGCAAGCTTGCCGTGCAGATGCCGGATTGGGAAGAGCGGGTGACGTTGACAACGTGGAACCGGACGGACGAGGGATGGGTCTGCGAGCAAGGGCACAAGCACCGTCTCGACCCCTATCCTGAAGACATTTACCACGCCATGCAGATCGGTCTGCGCGATTATGTTGATCGCAACGGCTTTCCGGGCGTCGTGCTTGGATTGTCGGGCGGGATCGATTCGGCGCTGTCGGCGGCTGTCGCGGTTGATGCGCTCGGAGCAGAGCGCGTCTGGTGCGTGATGATGCCGTCAAAATATACCAGCCAGGACAGCCTCGACGATGCGGCGGGTTGCGCCGAACTGCTTGGCTGTCGTCTCGACACAATTCCGATCAGTCCTGCGGTCGACGCTTTTGCTGACATGCTGGCGCCGTCATTCGAAGGGCGTAGCCCCGATATTACCGAAGAAAATCTGCAGTCGCGTATCCGCGGCGTCACGCTGATGGCGCTGTCGAACAAATATGGCCATATGCTTTTGACGACTGGCAACAAGTCCGAAATGTCGGTCGGCTATGCAACGATTTATGGGGATATGGCGGGCGGCTATTCGGTGCTGAAAGACGCCTACAAGACGACGGTGTTTGCGCTGTCGACATGGCGAAATGAAAACCGGCCAAAACTCGGCCTTGGTCCCGAGGGACGTGTGATGCCTGATCGGGTCATCGAAAAACCGCCAACGGCAGAATTGCGTGAAGATCAGAAGGATTCCGATTCATTGCCGCCTTACGAAGTGCTGGACCCAATTTTGCACGGTCTTGTCGAGGAAGAATTGCCGGTGAACGAGATCGCAGAGCGAGGTTATGACCGTGATATAGTCGCGCGTATCGAACGCTTGCTTTACATTGCCGAGTATAAGCGCCGTCAGGCACCGCCCGGCGTCAAGATTGGTCTACGCAGCTTTGATCGCGACCGACGCTACCCCATTACCAATGCATTCCGGACTTCATCATGACCGTAACCACCCGCTTCGCGCCCTCGCCGACGGGGAAGCTGCACGTCGGCAACGTCCGCACGGCACTTCACAACTTCCTGTTTGCGCGCAAAATGGGCGGCAGGTTCCTGCTACGCCTTGACGATACCGACACGGCGCGCTCGACCGAAGCCTATGCCGACGCCATTCGCGCCGACCTTGACTGGCTTCGCCTTATCCCGGACGGCGAAGTGCGGCAGTCCGACAGGCTGTCGCTTTACGATGCTGCGTTTGATCGGCTGGTTGCTACGGGGCGTATTTACCCGGCGTTTGAAACCGCAGAAGAGCTTGATATCAAACGCAAGGTGCAGTTGTCGCGTGGGTTGCCGCCTGTCTATGATCGTGCAGCGCTGAAACTTGGCGAAGGCGATATTGCCGCGAAAATCGCCGCTGGTGACGTGCCACACTGGCGCTTCAGGCTCGATACGCAAAAGCCCGTCTATTGGCAGGATCTAGTGCGTGGCGAATGTCACATTGACCCGGCCTCGCTGTCCGACCCTGTCGTGCGGCGCGCCGATGGCTCCTATCTTTATATGTTGCCATCGGTCGTCGACGATATTGAAATGGGTGTCACGCATGTGCTGCGCGGGGAGGATCATGTCACCAATTCAGGCGTGCAGATCCAGATGTTCGAAGCACTCGGCAAATCTGCGCCGGACTTCGCGCACGAAGCGCTGATCACATCGACCGAGGGCGCGCTGTCAAAGCGGCTGGGATCGTCGGGGATGGAGGCGTTGCGCGACAGCGGGATCGAACCGATTGCCGTTGCCGCGCTGCTTGCCAGACTTGGGACATCAGATGCGATCGAGCCTGTGCAGAATCTGCAGCCGTTGATCGACAGTTTTGATTTTGCGCACTTCAGTCGCTCGACGGCGCGTTTCGATGGCGAGGAGTTGGCGCAGCTCAATGCCAAGATCATTCACCAGATGCCATTCGAGGCGGTCGCAGATCGCCTGCCCGCCGGGATCGACGACGCGGCGTGGGCGGTGTTGCGGCCCAATCTTTCGACGCTTGCCGATGCCGCTGACTGGTGGTCGGTGGTCAAGGGGCCGGTGGCCGCAAAGCCTGAACCGGAAGATCGCGCATTTCTCATCCGTGCGGCGGAGCTATTGTCGGATGCCGATTGGTCGAACAATCCGTGGGCGGATATCACGGCTGCATTGAAAGCAGAATCCGGCCGTAAGGGCAAAGCATTGTTCCGGCCTTTGCGCCTGGCGCTGACGGGCCGCGAACATGGCCCGGAAATGGCCGGAATGTTGCAGCTTATCGGTAAAGAGAGCGCCATCGCGCGGCTGCGGGGATAATGGCTGGGGGATTCGCTGCTGGCGCCTCGCTGTTCAAGTCCCTATTTGTGACGGCGATATGGTAATCAAGAATGCATATAAGTCGCTGGTACAGCGCTTGCGGGAAGTTGAACGCGCCCAATGGGTGATCGGCGGGATGTCGGTGCTTGCGACGGCGATCATCATCGTGACGTTCCTGATCGAAAATCGCTTCGGCTATTTGAAGCCTGACACGATTATCGCCTATTTCCATAGCTGGGATGGCGCGCTGACGGCGGCGGACGTGACCGCGATGGAAGTCGAGGAACGCGGCGTTTATGCCGAGGCAGATGCAATCGCCCGCGAACTGGCTGTGGATGCGACCGATATCAAAATCGTATCCGATACATCGGCGTCGTTGTTGGAACCGACCGAATGAGCAACGCTGCGGCCTGGATGGCGGCGGCAATCGCGCTGTCGAAACGCGGTCTGGGACGGACGGCGCCGAACCCCAATGTCGGTTGTATTATTGAGAAAGACGGCATCGTACTTGGCCGCGGCTGGACACAGCCAGGGGGGCGTCCGCATGCCGAAGCTATGGCACTTGACCAAGCGGGCTCAGCGGCGAAGGGCGCCATTTCTCGGCCGGCGCCGATCTCGAGCACCTCGAGAGCCTGCTCGACGCCGGGGCCGACGA
>JBFKAE010000091.1:0-13046 GCA_041621755.1 Sphingomonadaceae bacterium
CGTGGCGTATCGCGAAGGCGCTGAACTTGGCTATCGCTGGTATGCGACGAACAATCTCAAGCCACTATTTTCATTTGGTTATGGCCTGTCCTACACGCGTTTCACCTATGCCAACCTTAAAATCCAGGATGGCGCGGCGCTGACCGTCAGCTTTGATGTGACCAATGTGGGGGATCGCGACGGGGCGGACGTACCGCAGCTTTATGTGGAAGCGAAGGGCAGCGCGGGCGTCGCGTCCTATCGCCTTGCCGGTTTTGACAAGGTCACCCTGTCGCGTGGCGAAACGCGCCGCGTAACGATGACGGTCGATCCGCGCACCATCGCACGGTTCGATGAAGCGGCGCGTCAATGGCGGCTCGACGCGGGGGGCTATCGGCTGGCGATCGGCCGGTCAGCGGGCGACCATATGCTGTCGGGGACCGCAACGCTGCTCGATCAGACGCTGAAGCCGTAATCCGCGCGGATGGGGAGGATCAATATATGGTGATGACATCGGCGACTGCTCCGGCGCAGGCTGACCCTTCCGGGCAGGCACGCGGCCTTGCGGGGTTTGTTTTTGCACTGTTCTTTGTCTTTGGAGGCATCACCAGCCTCAATGACGTGCTGATCCCCAAGCTGAAGGATCTGTTCATCCTTTCCAACGCCGAGGTGCTGCTGATCCAGTCGGCGTTCTTTGCAGCCTATTTTCTGGTCTCGATCCCGGCGTCGGCGATTGTGCACCGCATTGGCTATATGCGCGCGGCAGTCGTCGGCCTGTTGTTGATGACAGCCGGTTGCCTGCTGTTCATTCCAGCGGCGGCGTCGAGCCTTTTCATCGCCTTTCTGTTCGCGCTGTTCGTGCTGGCGAGCGGCATCACCATCGTGCAGGTGGTCGCCAATCCGCTGATCTCGATGCTCGGCAGGCCTGAAACCGTGTCCAGCCGACTGACCTTCGCGCAGGCATTCAATGCGCTCGGCACGACGATATTCCCGTATGTCGGATCGATCCTGATTCTCGGCGCGCTCCCCGCGGTCGATATCACCAGTTTGAGCGGCGCGGCGCTCGACGCTTTTCGCGCGGAAGAATCGCGCGTGGTCGTGCACACCTATATCGGGCTTGCCATTGCGATCATGGTCGTGGCGCTCGCGGTCTGGTCGCAGCGCAACAAGCTGCAGGAGCAGCGCACGCAGGCGATGAATGTCGGTGCGGCCTTCGCCCTGCTCCGCCGCCCGCGCTTTGGCTTCGGTGCGCTTGGCATTTTTCTCTATGTCGGCGCGGAAGTGACGATCGGCAGCCTGATGGTGCTCTATCTGATCCAGGCCGACACGCTTGGCATCGATCAGGAATCGGCGGGCAAGCTGGTCGCTTATTATTGGGGCGGCGCAATGGTCGGGCGCTTCATCGGATCGGCCGTGCTACGCGTGTTTTCACCCGGTAAGGTGCTGGCCTGTGCTGCAGCAGCGGTCATCGTGCTGCTGGCGGTTTCAGGCGCGACGACAGGCGGTGTTTCGGGCTGGTCGCTGATCGCCATCGGCCTGTTCAATGCCATCATGTTCCCGACGATCTTCAGCCTTGCCTGCGAAGGACTGGGTCACCGGGCGGCCGACGGATCGGGTGTAATCTGCATGGCGATTGTCGGTGGCGCCGTGCTGCCGCCACTTGCCGGCTGGGTCTCCGATCTGTCGAGCCTGCGTATGGCGCTTATCGTACCGGCAATCGCCTATGTGCTGATCGCGTGCTTTGGCCTGTTCGCCACCCGGCCGGTCAAACCCGTCGCGGCAGAGACCAACACCCCGCGTACGCCTGCAATGGCCTGAACACAGCATGACGCCGTCCGTTCATATCACCGAGACGATGCTGTCATCGGTCCTGTTGCAGTTGATCGTCATCATCGCTGCAGCACGGATCATGCACACGCTTTTCCGCAGACTGGGCCAGCCCGGTGTGGTCGGCGAAATCGTCGCCGGGCTGCTGCTCGGCCCATCGCTGCTTGGCCATGTTTTTCCCGCGCTTTCCGAAGCCATTTTCGGAACCGGGCCACAGCCGACAATCTCCGTCCTCAGCCAGATCGGGCTGATCCTGCTGATGTTCCAGATCGGCAGCGAATTCGCGTTCCACAGATTGCAGGCGCCCCGATTGCGTGCGATCGCGCTCGTTGTCGCGATCAGCTCCGTCAGTGTTCCTTTCCTTGCAGGCTTTGTTGTGGGCCAGATGTCGGCGGCAACGCTCGCGCCGACCATCGATGCCAATATCTTCAGCCTGTTCTGCGGTATCGCGATGGCCATCACCGCCGTGCCGATTCTGGGGCGTATTCTGGTCCAATATGATCTGGCGGACAGCAATGTCGGGATCATCGCCATTGGCGCGGCAGCATTGAACGATGTCGCAGGCTGGGTGTTGCTCGCCTGTATCTCGGCCTATGCAACCGCGCAGCTATCGATTCCCTACATTGTCGCGCACCTCGGCGGCCTGTTGATGCTCGCCGCCTGCCTCCGCCAGTTCGGCGCGCCCGTCGCGGATTGGCTGATGGCGCGTTTCGCGGTCAATGAAGGTCGCCTGCCGATCAATCTGGTCGCGATCATGATCGTGTTGATGTTCGCGCTCGCGCTTATCACGCAGGCGCTGGGCATTTTTGCGATTTTCGGCGGTCTTGCGGCGGGCTGGATGGTCCATCGCCACCGCGCCTTTGTCGACGCATGGCGGGCGCAGGTCGGCCAGTTCGTCATTGTCTTCTTCCTGCCCATATTCTTTACCTATACGGGGCTGAAGACAGACCTCGGCGCGATCAGCATGCAGCAACTGCCCTGGCTTGTCGCAATCTGCCTTGTCGCGATCCTCGCCAAGCTCGTCCCGGTCTATATCGCGGCACGCGCCTGCGGCCTGTCGCAGCATGACAGCCTGACGCTTGGAACGCTGATGAATACGCGGGGATTGATGGAGCTCATCGTCCTCAATGTCGGTCTTGAACTGGGTTTCATGTCCGACGCCATGTTCACAATGCTGGTGGTCATGGCGATTGTCACCACGTTGATGGCCGGGCCGGTGCTCCGGCTGCTGCTACGCGCTGCTGTCCCGTCCAACGGCCAATCGGTCAGGACCGGGGACGCAGGCATGAAGGAGGTCGCATGACCGCACATTTTTCGCGCATTCTGCTGTTCGTTCTTGCCACTTTCGGTGTCGGCACCGCCAGCTTTGCAGAGGGCGTGGAACAGCCGCAAGCGTCATCGATTGCACGACCCGAACTGTGGCCGAAGGTCGATGCGCGACCGAAGCGCGACCCACAGGTTGAACGCCGCCTCGAAAGCTTGCTGCGGCGTATGTCCGTTGCGGACAAGGTCGGGCAACTCATCCAGGTCGACATCGCCTCGATCACGCCAGAGGATCTGTTGACCTATAAGCTCGGCGCGGTGCTGAATGGCGGCAATTCGGGTCCCTATGGCGATGATCTTGCGCCGCCGCCCAAATGGCTGGAACTCGCCGACGCATTTTACGATGCCTCGATGACGCGCAGGGACGGTCGTCCGAAAATCCCGGTGATCTGGGGCACGGACGCCGTTCACGGCAATAACAATATCGTCGGCGCCACCATCTTTCCGCACAATATTGGCCTTGGCGCAGCGCGTGACCGCGATCTGATCCGCCAGATCGGCATGGTGACGGCGCTTGAAACCGCTGCGGCCGGACTCGACTGGACCTTCGCACCGACGCTTGCGGTGGTACAGGATGACCGCTGGGGCCGGACCTATGAAAGCTATGCCGAAGAACCCGAAATCGCCGCCGATTATGCCGGAGCGATGATCGAAGGCGTACAGGGGAAGGTCGGCACGAAGGCTTTTCTTGCCCCCGGTCATCTGATCGCGACCACCAAGCATTTTCTGGGCGACGGCGATACCGATGGCCGCGATCAGGGCGATACGCGCGTTTCCGAAGACGTCCTGCGCGACGTGCATCTTGGCGGTTATCCGGCCGCGATCGCGGCAGGAACGCAGTCTGTGATGGTCAGTTTTTCAAGCTGGAACGGCAAAAAGATGAGCGGCAACAAATCGCTGCTGACCGGCGTGCTGAAAGAACGCATGGGCTTTGACGGCTTTGTCGTTGGCGACTGGAACAGTCACGGGCAGGTGGCCGGCTGCAGCAATGAGGATTGTCCGCAGGCGATTAACGCCGGGCTCGACATGTTCATGTATGCAGGCGACGGCTGGAAACAACTTTATGAAAATACGCTGCGCGCGGTGCAAAACGGCACAATCCCGATGACGCGACTGAACGATGCGGTGCGCCGTATTCTGCGCGTGAAATTGCGCGCAGGCACGTTCGACCGGGGGCGGCCATAGACGCGTGCCTTTGCCGGAAAATTCAACCTGATCGGTTGCAAGGATCATCGTGCCATTGCGCGCCATGCCGTGCGCAAATCGCTTGTGCTACTTAAAAATGACGGCGTCCTGCCGCTCAAACCCAAGGCCCGCATTCTTGTCGCGGGCACCGCTGCCGACAGCATAAGCCAGCAATCGGGCGGCTGGTCGATCAGTTGGCAGGGCAATGACGTTCCCAATGCGGCCTTCCCCAACGCCCAGTCGATCTGGAGCGGCATTGCAGAGACCGTGCAAGCCGCCGGTGGCGTCGCCAGCTATGCGCCCGATGGCCGGTTCAGCGAAAAGCCCGACGTCGCCATCGTCGTCTTTGGCGAGCAGCCTTATGCCGAATTCATGGGTGATATTCCCGATCTGGAATATAGCCCGGATGACAAGAGCGATCTTGCGATGCTGCGCAGATTGCAGGCGGCAGGCATCCCGACCGTAACAATTTTCCTCTCTGGACGTCCGCTTTGGGTGAATGCCGAACTCAACGCCTCGAACGCCTTTGTCGCCGCATTCCTACCGGGCAGCGAGGGGGGCGGTATTGCAGACATGCTCTTTGCCGATGCAGAGGGCGCGCCGCGTTATGATTTTCATGGCAAGCTCAGCTTTTCATGGCCGAAACGGCCCGATCAATATCGGTTAAATCGCCGCGACCCAGGCTATGACCCCTTGTTCGCATTCGGATACGGGTTGCGTTACGCGCACTCTGGCGACGTCGCGATGCTCGACGAAAGCCGCCCGGCCGGTCTGACGGCGTCCAATCCCGGCCCGCTTCTCGACAAGGGCAAAACGCCCGCCGGATGGTCCATCGCGACCCGGGGCGTGCTTCAGTCCGCCGTGGATCGCCACGCACAGGAAGATTCCCGGCGGTTCGCATGGACAGGCGCGGGAACGCTGGCCTTCACATCGCCGCGGCCATTCGATCTCGGCGCCGAAACAGAGGCCGGCAAGAGCCTCGCCATAGACTTTCGCGTCGACAGGGCACCGCGAGGGCGTGTCCTGATTGCGATGGGCGCGGTCGAGCAGGATGTCACGGCCATGTTTCGCACATCACCGCCGGGTTCCTGGTCGCAACTCAAAATCGCATTGAACAGTTTTGCCAAGGCGGGCGCGGACATGAGGCAGCTTGAAATTCCGCTCTCCGTGCGGTCTTCTGCCCCTTTCATTGTCACCATATCAGACGTGAGAATTGAATAGCGGCCATAACTGGCTGGATGAAACGCTTATTGCACTGAAAATATGAGACATAACCGATGTTACCGGTTTATAATGCGGGATATCGATCAAGGGCGGAATGGGTATTTAACGGGCCCTGACCCTGATTCAAATAATATGATTTCCAATAGAATTAAGGAAATTCAACCGGTCGGAAAAGGAGATAAATACAGGGAATAAAATTTATGAGTAACCATATTTCAAATCTGTTTTTTGACCACGTTAAAGAGGGTGTTGAGCTTCCCGTAATCAAAGTTCCGGAATTCATTACACCGGAATTCAGAATAGAAGTTGAAGTGCTTTTGGGTGGATTGTCAGATGTAGACAATGGCCCGGATAAGAACACCAAGGCCACACCGGGAAACGTCACGGTCACGTCTTTTGCCAGCCACGACGGCTTTGAAGTGCCTGTGCGCATATTCACGCCCGAAGGCGAAGGACCGTTTCCCATCGTCATGTTTTATCATGGGGGTGGCTGGTGCGTTCATTACGAGGATGGCTACGACCCTCTGCTGACAAAGCTGACCGCGGCTTCGGGATGTTTGCTTGTCTCCATAGATTACAGATTGGCGCCCGAACACAAATTCCCCACCGGACTTGAGGACTGCTACGCGGCCTTGGAATGGGCATGTAAAAATGCCGCTTCATTCAATGGCGATCATACGAAAGTCGCGGTCATGGGCGACAGTTCAGGCGGTAATCTTGCGACGGTCGTCGGTCTGATGGCAAGGGATAGAAAAGGCCCCCGAATAGCCAAGCAGATCTTGATCTATCCGGTAACCGATGCATCCGATTTTGATACCCTGACGTATAAACGGTACGGCAGGGGGTACATATTGGAACGCCAGGATATGATCCACTACGCCAAAAATTATATAGGCCACGAAACGGATCCCAAGACTGCTTACATATCCCCCCTGCACGCAGATGTTGCGCAGATGCCCTCGACCCTGATTGTTTTGGCGGAATGTGATGTTCTGGCCGATGGCGGACTAAGATATGCGGGGAAATTGCATGACGCGGGCATCGCGGTGAACTGTTCGGTCTACAGGGGCATGCCGCACGGATTCATAGGCGGCGTGTACGAAGAATCCTTCGAAGCCATCGATGAAATTGGCAACGCCCTGAAAGACGTGTTTCATCTGGAAAAATAGCACGGCCATAGCGGTCATATATGCCGGGGGCTTCTCCTGCACCTGTCCCCAACGCTTTGGCGCTGGGGGCAGGCCGACGCACGCTGCCGCTTTCAGCCCCCTTGCGGCATCAGGGTGCCTTGCTCCTGCCCGGCGGGAGTCCTGGTCATGCATCCCCTGAGGTCCAGCCCGCTTGGTTCCTGATAAAGCCTCAGCCCGAATTCGGGCATTATCGCAAGCAGGTGGTCGAATATGTCTGATTGAATCTCTTCATAGTCGCCCCAGGCCGTCGTGTTCGTGAAGCAATAAATTTCCAGGGGCAAGCCATTGGGGCTGGGCGGCAATTGCCGAACCAGCAGGGTTTTGTCTTTTGATATCCGTTTATGGGCCTTCAGATATGCAAACACATAGGCGCGGAAAGTCCCGATATTGGTCAGCCGCCTCGCATTGACCGGATCGGCCTCACTGCCGATTGCCGCTTCATTCCAGCGGCGCAGTTCCTCGTCCTTTCGCGCAAGATATGTGTCGAGCAGACTGAACCGGCGCACACGCTGCGTCTCCTCATGATCAAGAAAGCGAATGCTGTTCTGATCCACGAGGAGTGGACGCTTGATCCGGCGACCGCCTGACGCCGACATGCCGCGCCAGTTCTTGTAGCTTTCAGCAATAAGGCGATGGGTCGGGATCGTCGTGATCGTCTTGTCCCAGTTCTGAACCTTCACGGTGTGAAGCGCGATATCGACCACATCGCCATCGGCATTGAGCTGCGGCATCTCGATCCAGTCGCCGACCCGCAGCATGTCGTTGGAGGTGAGCTGCACGGACGCGACCAATGACAGGATCGTGTCCTTGAAGACCAGCAACAGCACCGCCGCCATAGCCCCAAGCCCCGAAAGCAGCAGCAATGGCGATTTTTCGATCAGCGTTGCAATGACCAGGATCCCCGCACCCGTGAAGAGCACGATCTTCAGAAGCTGGACATAGCCCTTGATCGGACGGCTGCGCGCCTCTGGTTGGCGCTCGTAGAGTTCGTTGACATAGTTCAGGCCGCCGCTGATGGCGAGAGCCACGCTCAGCACGATGGACGCGCTCGCCACATTGCGAACGACGGTGACGACTGCGTCGGGAAGGTTCGGCACGAAGGTGATGCCGTACGAGATGATCAGCGCGGGAATTACGTTGGCAAGCCGTGCCGCGGCCTTGTCGACCGTCTGGCTTCGGGGATCGAGAAACGGAGCGGCCGCGCGCAGAATGACTTTCTTGATGATGTAATTGGCGGCCGCCGAAGCCAGCACCAGCCCTGAAAGGCCGATCACGGTCTGCAACCACAATGGCTGATCAACGATCGCTGTCTGCAAGATTTCCATTGTGCCAGCGCTCTAGACTATGAACGCGCGTTTTGGAAGGCAGACTTGACCAACAGACGCGCGTCTCTCGCCTCGCAGGACAATGAAGCGTTGTCACGTTAAGCCGGGACAAACCGATCTGCGGCTCGCGCGCGAACCGAGCACGCCGATGCGCCCTATGCAACGGTCGATTTCAGCGACACCAAATATTGCGACGTGTTGACCGTGAACGACGAATATTGCCTCAAGGCCAAGCGCAATTTCTCGGTCGGGGTTCGCGCTGGTCTCGGCAGTGCCGACAGTCTGCGCGGCTATGTCAAGCTCGGCTATGCCAATGGCAAGATCAAGGCGAGTTATACAGACTTCGATAATTCGGCGAACAATATCTCGGAATCAGATTCCCGCGGCGGCATGCAGTTCGGTGCTGGCATGGAATATCCGCTTGGGGGTGAGGTCTACACCAAGCTTGAATATCTCTACACCGACTACAAGGGGTTCGACATTGATGCATTCACCACAGGTGACTTCTCCCGGCATCAGGTCGTTGGCGGTGTTGGTGTGAAGTTCTAGAAACCTCAACATTCAGATATCAAAAGCTGCGTCTGGACTTCGCGCGGGTCAGGGCTTGCTGTCCTCACAGGAGGCGCGAAGGACAGATGCAGCAGGATATGGAATCAACCGCCCAACAGCTCTGCGTGATTGCAGGCATGATCATGTTTCAAACCTGCCGCTCATGCAGGTTTCTGCACCGATTAATTCCGCCGATCGAACACATAATATCATTGTTTCAGACGATAGAGTGTCGAGGGGCGGTCGGACGGCAATAGCTGGCGGGGGCCTGGCCCGTCATCGCACCGGCTTTTGGGCTTCCCACAGCTCGAAATGCGGTTTCAGCTCGCCTGGAAGGGCATTGTAAAAGGCGCTGTCGAGCGGGTAATGAGGCATGGTCTGCCAGACGGCGTTGAGCAGCGCGATGCCCTGCTTGCGGTCCTTCGGCTTCTTCTGCGGATTGCGCTCGGGCTTCTTGGCCATCCAAAGCTTTTGGAGCGCGAACCACCGCGGATCGGGGACCACCAGTCGTGCCGCCTCACCGTCGCGTACGCCAACGACGCGATCGATCGGTCGGCCGTTAAGCAGCCATTCTTGTTCGGGCAAGGGAACGGGGCGAGGCTTGTCACGCGCAATCTGTCCGCCAATCCGGCTCGGGGCAGATAGGATTTCGATCTCATAGGCCTTGGCATTGCGCGCCTGAAAGGGGCGTTCGGCATTGACCGTATAGGTCATGTCGACCTCCTTGAGTACCTTCCATAATGTCGGGCGATGCTCGTCGGCCTCGACTGCGGTCAAAGCCATGTCGAAGTCCATCGTCTCATCCGGGGCATCCCGGATGAACCCGTTGGCCTCCAACGCATAGGCGATCAGCGCATTGGTGCCGACGATCATGGCCTGTGTGCCAAGGAAGCGCATGCGATCGGCCTCGCGCAGTATCTTGCCGGCTTCAGCCGGTAGCATCGGGAGACGCAGCGCGCGGTAAAGGCTGGCTTGTTCCTTGAGGGCAGACTTGCTCTGGACGAGCCGGTCTTTCAGCTCGGCCTTCTCCGCCTTATACTGGTCGAACTCAGCCTGCTTTTCGGAGTCCAGCGGCCCTTTGCTCTTCATGTTCCCGAGCCGGTCGGTCACTTCGTAGAGATATTCGCGGCCCGACACTTCTTTGATGCGCATGTTGTAGGGGAGATCGTTGAGCCCGCGCAGGCTGTCCATCCAGACGTGATACGCCTGTTCGAGGTTGACGATCACCCGCGACTGTTCATCCGAAAAAGGTTGTACCGGCATGAATTACCCTGCATATTGATAATTTCTATAATATGCAGGGTAAATTTCTAAAATTCAATAATTACCCTGCAATTTCCAGTTTCCGAAATTTGCAGGGTAATGCACTTGCTGGCATGGTCTTGCCAACATAGCTGCTGTAGCTGGACTGGAATCGACCGCGCGAGCCTGACTTTCGTTCATCACGCTTCATACGGGCAATTCGGTGCCGTCTTGGGACAGGTAACACCTTTTCAATGTCCGCGGTGGAGCGGCAGTGCCAGGCGCCACCGAATGGCGATACCGCGCAGAGCAAAACCAAAGGCGAAACCCATCGTCGATGGCCAAGGCGCAGCAATCCCCGCCGTTGACAGAAGCACGAAAAGAATGGCTGCAACCAAGGATGCGGTTACGTAGATCTCGTTTTTCATCAAGATCGAGGGAGTGCCCGCAGTGATGTCGCGGATGATACCGCCAATGCAGCCAGTGATTACCCCCGCAGCAATCGCGGGGATCGGAGGCACTCCATATTGCAGCGCCTTTCCCGCCCCATAGACCGAATAGGCTGCTAAACCGGCAGCATCCATCCATTCGAGCGTGCGATTGGGCCACCAACGCAGAGGCACTGCCCAGACAAGAACTGCAACCAGGATGCACATGATCACAGGCGTGGCGTCAACCATCCAGAAGACTGGCGCTCCGATCAATACATCGCGCAGCGTCCCTCCCCCGGTTGCCGTGATGAGCGCAAAGAAGCAGGCCGCGATAAAGTCCAGACGCTTGCGTGCCGCAGCCAAAGCCCCCGAAGCGGCGAACACCGAAATGCCAGCTATATTGAGCCAGGTAGCAAGGTTTTCAGTCGGCAAGTCCATGGGTCTTCTATAGCTCTGCTATATGCCTCCGTCACGACTTCCATGATCAGATGTTACATGGCGACAACCGCCGACAATGCTGCCTTTCAGAAACCCTGCTCTGCTACTCAAAACCTTCAGTTCATTCATCCATGCGTTTGCCGCCCGCGAGCACGTGATCAGCGGCACGGGCCACCCCATGGTCGATGGCTACAGCCGGCAGCATCAGATGAGGCTTGCGCGTCTCAGCTACCTTGCGTCGGACATCGTCAGCGCGATCATCGAGGGTCGGCAACCACCGTCACTCAGCGGTCGCCGTCTGCTGCGTGCCGCCAACTTGCCGCTCGACTGGGATGCCCAGCGAGAGATGTTCGGGTTCGTCTGAGCGTCTCCAGACCGCCCAATATCAACTGCATCTGGACTCCAGTATTTGGGGCATGGAGATATTTGCCATAAATCGAGGATATCTGCGGCTTCCAGAGCGTCTCTGGTTACCGAACAGGCTTACCCTCTGCCTGCAACCGCCCGACATTGCGGCACAATATCGGCGAGCACAACACTCATAACATATTGATATAAAAGGAGAAAAAGTCTGGTGCGCGACGCAGTCCCGAGCGAACCGGTCTCTGTATGATTTTCCCTGTTTTGCAGGGAATTAACAGGGAAATATTTATTTTTGGGCCTCATGAGACGCGATTGCGTGCCTCTAAGCCCCTGATATTGGTTCATGTTTCGGCCAAATTCCCTGAGCGCAGGAACAGGGAATTCCCGGCGGCTTAACAGGGAAAATCTTTTGCCGAACAGCGAACCCGCACGGCTCGAACAGTGAATATGCATCGCTTCGGGATAGTCAATACAGCGCAACATAATTTGCTGATAAATGGAAAAATTTGCATTACTGTTCTTGTAATGTTCTTATGGCCATTATATGCTTTCTCCCGGAGGGGTCACCATCAATCAAAATCGCAGACGTCGGCTTCAGGTCGCGCTCTGCTTATATGATCAGGAAAGGCCATTCCCCCCAATGCAGAACCCGTCCCTCGACCATCGAGCCGTGTCGACATTGAAGCCGTATGCGCAAAACGCGCGCACGCACTCGAAGACACAAATCAAACAGATCGCCGCGAGTATCAAGCGGTTCGGCTTTACCAATCCGGTGCTGATCTCGGACGATGGCGAGATCATCGCCGGGCACGGCAGGGTCGAAGCCGCGAAGCTGATCGGCATGACGCATGTGCCGACACTGTGCCTCTCGCACCTCTCTGCAGACGAACGCCGCGCCTATGTGCTTGCCGACAATAAGCTTGCGCTGAATGCCGGCTGGGACAGCGAGATACTGGCGATCGAACTCCAGGCGCTCATAGATCTCGACTTTGACACCGATCTTACCGGGTTCAGCCTTGCCGAGGTCGACTTCATCCTCGACGGCGCGGGTGAGAGCGATCCTTGCGCGTCCCCAGGTCCAGAAGATGCCGTTCCTGATATCAAGGACGCCGCTATCTCAACGCGCGGCGATGTCTGGGTACTTGGTCGCCATCGGCTGATCTGCGGCGACGCGCGGCAGGCCGACGACCATGCCGTGCTGCTTGGCGGCGAGACGGCAGATCTCATGTTAGCCGATCCGCCGTATAATGTCCCGATCACAGGGCACGTCTCCGGGCTTGGTAAAGTGCAGCACCGCGAGTTCGCCTTTGCGAGCGGCGAGATGTCGAAAGATGGCTTTACGGCATTTTTGACAGAGACGCTGGGCCACGCATCAAAGACGTGCCGCGACGGTGCGATTGCCTTTGTCTGTATGGACTGGCGGCACATGGGCGAGTTGCTTGCCGCCGGCCATGCCGTCTTTACCGAACTGAAGAACCTTTGCGTCTGGAACAAGACCAATGGCGGCATGGGGAGCTTCTATCGCTCGAAGCACGAGCTGGTCTTTGTCTGGAAGATCGGCACCGGCGAACACACCAACACGTTCGGGCTTGGTGACAGCGGGCGTTACCGCACCAATGTCTGGGACTATGCCGGGATCAGCAGCATGAGCGCGACCCGCGTCGATGAGCTGGCGATGCACCCGACGGTCAAGCCGGTAGCGCTGGTGGCAGACGCGATCCGCGACTGCTCGAAGCGCGGCGAGATTGTGCTTGATCCGTTTGGCGGCTCTGGAAGCACGCTGATCGCAGCCGAGAAGACCGGGCGGCTTGCCCGCCTTATTGAGTATGATCCGCTCTACTGTGACACCATTGTCCGCAGGTGGCAGGCGTTTACCGGCAAGCGTGCGGTGCTGGCGGGCTCAAAAGAGGCTTTTGAGGATGTTGCTGAGCAACGTGCGTGTCCGTCCAGTCTGGAGGCCGCAGAATGAG
>JBFKAE010000092.1:0-12977 GCA_041621755.1 Sphingomonadaceae bacterium
ATGGCGGGAAGTTTGATTTCGATTGCCATTAATATGACCCCACCAGCACGTCGGTATAAAGTTCGGAAAGTTCAGGCTCGGGAGCCTGCTCGGCAAAATCGGCGGCTTCTGCAACGATACCGCGGATATCCTTTTCAAGATCCTTGAGCGCCGCTTCCGTGACACCCATTTCCAGCAAGCTTTTCTTGGCAGCCTCGATCGGGTCGGATTTGCTGCGCACGCCCTGCACCTCGTCGCGCGAACGGTATTTCGCCGGATCGGACATAGAATGCCCGCGATAGCGATAGGTGTTGAGTTCGAGCAGCAATGGCCCCTTGCCCGAGCGTACCCAGTCGACCGCCATTTCGGCAGCGCCGCGGACTTCGAGCACGTTCATGCCATCAACCTGAATGCCTTCGATGCGGAAACTTTCACCGCGGCGGTAAAGCTGGTTTTCAGCAGAGGCGCGATTGACGCTTGTTCCCATCGCATATTGGTTGTTCTCGATCACGAAAATGACCGGCAGCTTCCACAGCTCGGCCATGTTGAAGCTTTCGTAGACCTGCCCCTGATTGGCCGCCCCATCACCAAAATAGGTAAGGCAAATACCGTCATCCTTTTTATACTTATGCGCAAAGGCAAGGCCTGTGCCGAGCGAGACCTGCGCGGCGACGATACCGTGCCCGCCGTAAAAACCGTGTTCGACGCTGAACATGTGCATCGAACCGCCCTTGCCCTTTGAAATACCCGCAGCGCGACCCGTCAGTTCCGCCATGACCGCCTTGGGGTCGATCCCGCATGCCAGCATATGCCCGTGGTCGCGATAGCCGGTGATAACGCTGTCCTGTGCCTTCAAGGCTGACTGCAGGCCAACAACAACGGCCTCCTGCCCGATATAAAGATGGCAAAAGCCACCAATCAGACCCATGCCATAAAGCTGTCCGGCTTTTTCTTCGAAGCGGCGGATAAGCAGCATTTGCCGATAGAATTCGAGGAGGCTTTCCTTTGAGGCCTTATAGGGACCGTAATCTGGAATTTTGTCGAGGCCGTCGCGGACTTCGGATCGCTTTGACAAAGTCGATCCGGCCTTGGGCTTGGCACTTGCTTTACGGGCAGCGATGATCGCCTCCTAAAATAGATAGTATTTGCCCGCCCCTATACGTGGGCTGTCAATGATTTTACAATCCCGGATTTAGCGTTCGAGTGGAATTACAACTTCATCAGCGCGAACAACGCCAAGGTTTTCACGCACGAGTTCGTCGGCAAGGTCCGGATCGACCCGCGCAGGATCGAGCAGCGCGACCTTGTGTTCAAGCTGGGCTTTGCGTGCGGCGAGTTCGGCAGCCTCGGCAGAAAGGCGGGTTTGTTCGGATTTATATCCGCCAAGCGCCAGAATACCGCTGGTGCCTGCAAGTGCGTGGTAGGCGAAAAACGACACCATCACGATGCAAAGCGTCGGCAGCCAGGCGCTGCGAAAATAAGAGACCAGACGGGCGGTTTCGTTCACATCCCTCTTGAATCATCAAGTGCGCCCGTGTTCAAGCCTTTTTTGATCGAAGGATCGATCTTCCTGCAAATATCGCCGCAGTGCCCAGCTCCTCTTCGATTCTCAGCAGCTGGTTATACTTTGCCAACCGGTCCGACCGAGCAAGGCTGCCGGTCTTGATTTGCCCGCAATTGGTCGCGACAGCGAGGTCGGCAATCGTGGCGTCCTCCGTCTCTCCGGAACGGTGCGACATGACCGAAGTAAAGCCTGCGCGATGCGCCATGTTCACCGCTTCAAGCGTTTCGGTGAGCGTGCCGATCTGGTTGACCTTGATCAGGATCGAATTGGCCGACGCCTTTGCGATGCCGTCCTTGAGCCGCGCCGGGTTTGTCACAAAAAGATCGTCGCCCACAAGTTGAACGCGATCGCCGAGACGTGCGGTCAGCGCGCTCCATCCGTCCCAGTCATCCTCGTCCATGCCATCCTCGATGGAAATGATCGGGTAGCGGTCGCAGAGATCGCTGAGAAAATCGACCATGCCCGCCGAATCAAGCGACTTGCCTTCGCCTGCAATCTCGTATTTTCCGGACTTGTGAAATTCGGTTGCGGCGCAGTCGAGCGCCAGCATGACATCCTCGCCAGCCTTGAAGCCAGCGCTTGAAACCGCATCCATGATGAAATCGAGCGCAGCCTCGGCGCTTGCCAGATTGGGTGCAAAACCACCTTCATCTCCGACTGCCGTTGCCAGACCCTTGGCATGCAGCTTGCCCTTGAGCGTGTGAAAAATCTCCGCACCCCAACGCAAGCTTTCCGAAAAGCTTTCGGCGCCAACCGGCATGATCATGAATTCCTGAAAATCGATCGGATTGTCCGCGTGCGCGCCACCGTTCAATATGTTCATCATCGGCACTGGCAAGACCTGCGCCTGCGTACCCCCGACATAGCGATAAAGCGGAAGGCCGCGCGAATCGGCGGCAGCTTTGGCGACAGCAAGGCTGACCCCGAGGATCGCGTTCGCACCGAGGCGTTCCTTGTTCTTGGTTCCATCAAGCTCGATCAGCGTCGTGTCGATTTCGATCTGATCTTCGGCGTCCATACCAAGCATGGCGTCGAGGATTTCGCCATCAACCGCATCAACCGCCTTTTGCACGCCCTTGCCCATCCAGCGCGTCTTGTCACCATCGCGCAGTTCAACGGCTTCATATGCGCCCGTTGATGCCCCGGACGGCACGGCTGCGCGGCCGAAGCTGCCGTCTTCGAGCATGACTTCCACTTCGACCGTGGGGTTGCCACGGCTGTCGAGAATCTGGCGGGCGTGGACGTCGATTATGGCGGTCATGAAATGCGCTCTCCGGCAAAAGATCAGAAGGTGCCCGGCTTCTACTCATCACGTCGCAAATGAGCAACGCACTTTGGAACGAATCTCGTGTTCTTGCGTTGTTCCTGTGCTAGACTAGCACCCATATCAGGAGGAATTCTCATGCCAAATTTAGAAGCGACGCCAGACAGTGGCGCAGCGACGCCTGTCGTCGGAAATCCGCCCGCCGGAACCAAGGCCGAGCGGTTCGCCCGTATCAAATCCGAAGCCGGTCGCCTGAAAGACGAAGCTGGCGACAAAGCGCGTTCGGCTGCCGAAGGCGGTAAGTCGAAAGCGGCCAAGACGCTGATCAGCGTTTCAGGCGTGGCGCGTGATGCTGCCGAAAAACTGAAAAGCGGAAAGGCCGAACCCGTTGCAGCCTATGTGACCGACGCAGCCGACGCCATTGACAGGTTCGCCAACCGCATGAACGAAAAATCGGTTGACGATATGGTCGATGACGCACGCGATGTTGTGCGGCGTTCGCCCGTGATTGCGATCGGTATAGCCGCGGCCGCGGGGTTTGCGCTGTCACGGTTTCTTCGCTCGACGTCGCGAGACAGCTAGAACGAAGTGAAAGGCATCCAGCAGGTGCACATGCATAACCCGCAAGGACATCAGGATGGCGACACGCCAAGCCTGGGGACTTTGGTAGAACGATTGATTAATGATGGTCGTGACATGTTGTCGGCCGAAGCAAAGCTGGCCGTCGCCCATGCGGAAAGGCGCGCTGTTCTGGCGTTGAGACCGCTTGGCATGTTTGCAGGCGCTGTTGTTGTTGCGCTGATTGCGCTCGTCGCCGTCCATGTCGGCATTGCCGCCGCGCTCGCGCCGCTGATCGGCGTGGCGCCTGCGCTGCTACTGGTTGCCGCGCTTGCAAGCGTTGAGGCTTTTGTGCTGCTGCGTGCAGGCAAAGCCGCGCTTGCGCGGGCGCTCGATCAGGATGGCCCGGAACGCAACTATACTGAAGGTTCAAGAGATGACGAAATCGAAGATTACTGAAAAGCTTCATCAAGCCGAGGCCGAAGCAGCGCGGCAGAGGCTGGGCGCAACGATCGACGATATACAGGCGCGTGTCAGCCCCGATGTGCTGATCGACAGCGCGGTTGAAGCAGCGCGCAAGCAGGGCCTGTCGGCCGTCGTCAGCGCAAAACAGAAAATCGCCGATAATCCGACAGCGGTCTCGTTGATGGGCGCAGCACTCGGCTGGTGGCTGATGTCGCGCAAGCGGAAGACGACCGCCAACATTGTGGAGGTAGATATGACAGATCGAGATGAGCAGGACGGCAATTATGAAAGCCGTATGCGGCGCGGTTGGAGCGAGGCCAAGCAGACGGCAGATTCAGCCCGTCAAAACGTCAAGCAAACCGCTGGGGCGGCGCGGGACTATACGTCGGAAAAACTTGTCGCGGCGCGTGAGCGTACAAAACAGACGGCTGAAAGAGCCAGAGTGAAGGCTGAGCAGGCGCGCGAAAAAACCGCCGAAAGAATTGATAAAAACCCGCTGACGGCACTGCTTGTCGGCGCGGCGGCAGGTTTCCTTGCCGGGGCGTTGTTACCGCGCACACGTCGTGAGAACGCCCTGATGGGTGGCACGCGCGACAAGCTCGCCAACTCTGCCAAGTCCGCTGCACTTGCAGCACGGGCTGCGGGCATGGCGCGTTTTGACGAACTTGGCATCAAGGACCGTGCGGCTGCGGAAATCACTGCACTGAGTACCGAGGCCAAGGAGATCGCACGCAAGGCGGCCAATGCCATAACGCGTGAGGCGGATCATGCCGAACCGGCAAAGGAAGAAACGCAACTGCCGCATTAGCGGCAGGCTCTAAAGCTTGTACGCGGACAGAAGTTCGTCGACCTCACAAGGCACCAGACCTACGTCATAGAGCAATGTGCGGGCTGTTTCTGCGTTTTTGAACGCTGCACTCACAGCGCTGTACTTCAAGCCGCTGAGGCGCGAAATCGCCGCGTACATAAGCTCTGCCTCGCCCAGAGCGCCTGCTTTTATGATCAGCGTCGGCTGCAGCTTGCCTGTTGCCTTCATCTGATCGACGAGATTCAACAGATCGAGTGTATCGGTCTCGCCCCCACCAAGGATAAGCGCCGCGCCTTCGGTAATCTGTGCCGAAAGCCCGTCAGCATAGTCGCGAAGACGCGGGCCACTCTCGGCAAAGCGGTTGCGCAGACGCTCCGACACCAGGCCGACAAGCCGTTCAGCAATTGGCAGCGGGAATGTTTGGCGGCCCATTGAGATTTCAGACGCATTTGCACCGTAAGCAATTTGTTCCACGGTTTTTTCAAGTGTCGACTGATCTATCTGTGCCTCGGCAGCATCGCTTTGCTTCCCTGCAGGCGACGTCATCGTGTTGTCACCAATGGCAAGCGTTACGGATTCCGAGAGCGTCTGCCGGGCCGCAACGGCGGCGTGATGCGCTTCCGAGCGCGCCATGACGATTTTGTACAAGGCCTGATCTTCAAGAATATCCTTGAAAGTCAGCGTCGGTTCGGCGAGTTCGATGACATCGTTTGCAAGGCGAATGGCGGTATCCTGGGGAAGGTCGGAATTTGCGGCAATCGTCTGCGCCAACGCCTTTCTGACCTCAACCTCGATATCGCGGGTGATCGCATGCAAGGTGTCATTGGAAAACGCCCGCTCGCGCTTCCTGAACAGTCTGCCGACAGAAAAGTAGCCAAGTTTCCGGGCAAGCGATATGCGTGCATCAGCAGGCGGTTCGGCTGGCAATATGTTTTCAGTGCGCTGTGGCAGGACGTTTTGCATCATGCACACTCTAAGGAGAATTTATTACCAATTAAGCCTGAATTCAGTCACGGATAGCTATTTTTGAATGCTATGCGGCATGAATATGAACCAGGAACAGTGAAGTGATGGGAAAATAATGAGATATTTCATGAACATTCTGGCGATTGGCGGCATTGCGATGCTGGGCACGGGAACGCCAGCGATGGCCGTTGATGGCGCTGCGTTGTTCAAGTCGCGCTGCGGGACATGTCATTGGGACCCCGGTCAGGCTGGTGAAAAACCGCGGATTGGCCCGTCCTTAAAAGGTGTGATTGGTCGTACGGCAGGCAGCAGCGATTTCAAGCGCTACTCGCCAGCCATGAAAAAGGCAGGATTTTCGTGGACTGCATCGAATTTGGATGCGTATCTCGACAATCCGCGCGGCAAAGTGAGCGGCACGACAATGGCGTTCGTTGGGCTGAAAAGGCCCGATGAACGCGAGGCCGTGATCAAATATTTGCTGAAAACCGGTAAGTAATTCTTCAATCTGGAGTGATGATTATGAATTCGCATATTCTAGTGCGTGTGACAGCGATTGGCCTTGCGCTTGCGTTTGTTGCGCCGGTTACGGGCAATGCGGCGCCGGCAGCCGCTGCGACGTCGACAACGGCGCAGAGCCCGGTATCGGCGGGGACGTTTATCGATGAGCTCGCCGACAAGGCCTATGGCGTGTTGCGCAGCAAGAAAAATGACAAGGACACGATTCGCCGGGAATTCCGGGCTTTGCTGAAAGACAATTTCGCGATCACCCAGATCGGCAACAAGCTGATCCGGCGCCATGTCCGCACGATCTCCCGCGCGCAGTACGAGGCCTATCAACAAGCCTTCCCCGATTATGTTGTCGATACATATACCGATAATATGTTCGAATTTGCCGACAGTGACTTGCGGATCGTTCGCACCGTGCCACGCGGAACGCGCGGCAATGTCGATGTCTATGCCCGCGTCTATCGCGATAATGGTGCGCAGCCCATCGATTCGATATGGTCCGTTAAACCCAAAGAGGGTGGCGGTTGGCTGGTGACAGACCTGAATGTCGCGGGGGTTAACCTGTCCCTGACGCAGGAAGCCGACTTTAACGCCTTCATCGCAAAGAACGGGTTCGATGCGCTGGTCGCCTTCATGCGCGGCAGAAACAAAGCCTCGTGAGCAGTCTTATCGATCGCAATGCCGCCGCCTTCGTTCACCCGTCCGCGCAAATGTACGGGCGGGTGACGCTTGGAGAGGGCAGCTCGGTCTGGTGCAATGTCGTCATGCGCTCCGAACTCGAGCATATTCATATTGGTGCCTATACCAATATTCAGGATTTCGTGATGATCCACACGGATCCGGGCAACCCCGTCGAGATCGGCGAACATTGTTCGATCACCCACCGTGCGACGCTGCACGGCTGCAAGCTGGGCGACAATGTCCTTATCGGCATCAATGCGACGGTCTATAATGGCGCCGAGATTGGTGACAATTCAATCGTCGGCCAGCATGCCTATGTCAAAGACGGCACGATCATCCCGGAAAACAGCATCGCGGTCGGCTCCCCTGCCCGCATTATCCGCACGCAGAACAGCTGGATCGCAAACCGTATGAACGCGGCCATGTATCATTACAATGCGCTAGCCTATGCCAAGGGCGATCACCGCGCATG
Source organism: Sphingomonadaceae bacterium (assembly GCA_041621755.1). Classification (GTDB taxonomy): domain Bacteria; phylum Pseudomonadota; class Alphaproteobacteria; order Sphingomonadales; family Sphingomonadaceae; genus Sphingosinicella. The sequence continues at coordinate 7,265 of JBFKAE010000092.1, forward strand.
GGAAGGCCGTGAATTTGAAAAATGGCTCAGCGACACAATGGAGCATTTGCAGCGTGCGTTCGAGGCGCTATAGCGCGTTTCCATGGACAAACAGAAAATGCATCTCGTCTTCGGTGGTCGCGTCACCGATCCCCGTGGTCTTGAATATGAAGACCTCTCGGCGCTCGACCTCGTCGGTATCTATCCCGATTATAAAACTGCTGAAAAAGCCTGGCGCTCAAAGGCGCAAAGCACCGTTGACGATGCGCAGATGAAATATGTCATCGTGCACCTGCACCGTATTCTCGATCCTGAAACCGATCAGGCACCAGCGGAATAAATCAGACCCAAAAGAAAAGGCCGACGAAATCGCCGGCCTTTCCCGATTTTCAGTCGAAACGTTCGTTCCGGCTTAAGCAGCCTTGCGGCGGCGAGCGGCTGCTACGCCGAGCAGACCAAGGCCGAGCAGGCCGAGTGCTGCGGGCTCAGGAACCTGCAGCTCGCCACGAACGAGGAAGGTCTCTGCAACCGAGCTGTTGGGGTGCGCTCCCAGAGGCGAATGCCAGATATAGCCACCGTCATATGTGAGATCGCCACTGTCGCAATGGTTATGCGAAACGCTGAAATAGGTTGCCGCACAAAGCTTTGGATTGGTGAACGCAGCAACCAGCTCGCCAAGGTTGGCAAAGCTTGCATTCCACTGGTCGTCAGTTGCGAACTGGAAGCCGTGGTGCAACTGGACAACGCCGCAGCTTGGCGCTTCGCCAGCGCAAGGTGCCGCCCAAACCCACTCAAGACCACCGCGGTTGACGATGACGCCGGCGTCCGGCTCCTGGCCGAGAAGTGCAGCGGCTGAAGCGCCCTGTGCGGTGAATGCTGCGACAGCAAACGCTGCAACTGCGGTCATTTTTTTGATCATTAGATTCATCCCCGATTCCGATTAACATGTTCCGGGGGCTTAAAACGCAACATCCATGCCAAATTTGCCTGCTCGCATTCCAGAATGAAGCGATCTTAAATATAAGGTATATATTTCTGCGGACTATGCGCGCAGAAAAATATGCCAGCCGCGCCGAACAACATGATGTTTTGGAAAGGACAAGATCGCTATCGGTCAATGTTGTAAAGAATCTCGACGCTTTCAAAAAGATGGTCGAATTGGCCGGGCGCAAAAGAAAAGGCCGGCGAAATCGCCGGCCTTTCCATTTTCAGACGAAACGTTCGTTCCGGCTTAGGCAGCCTTGCGGCGGCGCGCTGCACCGAGGCCAAGCAGGCCAAGACCGAGCAGGCCCAACGCTGCGGGTTCAGGCACCTGCTGCTCGCCACGAACGAGGAAGGTCTCGTTCCAGTACAAGTTGTCGTTTTCTGCAGGCGTCCATGGCGAGTGCCAGATGCCACCACCGTTATATGCGAGATCCTGAGCGTCACAATGGTCGTGAGCGACGCTGAAATAGGTTGCCGCACAAAGCTCCGGATCGGTGAACGCATCAATTATGTCCGCAATTCCCGAAAAGCTGGCGAGCCACTGGTCATCAGTCGCAAACCCGAAGCCATGATGCAACTGCACGACACCACAGCTCGGTTCTTCACCGGCACAAGGCGCGGCCCAAACCCATTCAAGTCCGCCACGATTGACGATAACGCCAGCGTCAGGCTCTTGCCCAAGAAGCGTAACGGCAGAAGCGCCCTGTGCAGTGGTCGCCGCTACTGCAAATGCTGCGATGGCTGTCAATTTTTTAAACATGGTACTCGGTCCCCTCTCTACAGAATGAATTCCGCCAACCACTAAGCAATCTCTGTGCCAAATCAGAATGTTAGCGGTGGTTAACAAAAATCAGAGAGAAGAGACATGAGCAATTATTGTTATAATTCTGTGCGTTAATATTTTCTGCTATTACAAAGCCTGAACAGGTGACCAAAACATCACCGCGAGCGCGAAAAGTCGCGCCTGTCGAAAATGTAAATTTTTTCGACGTTTAAATAATGACTTGGAGCCAATGGCCTAGAGAGTTAACGCTTAGCACCGCGGGCAAGCGGCAAGGCCAAAACCAGGCCGGCAGCAAAGCCGCCAATATGCGCGCCAATGGCAATGCCGACACCCGCTTCCCCATTAAGGATCATGCCTGTCGCGAGCTGCAACGCGATCCAGAGACCGGCAAGCTGCAGCGCGCGGACACGTTCGCCCTTGCCGCCCGATTTCCCGAACAGCATCGCATAAGCGGCAAAAATGCCCGAAATCGCGCCACTTGCGCCAACAACTGGAACCATCGAATGGGGGTCGAACACGACCTGGATAATCCCGCCGACAATCCCCGACACAAAATAAAGGACAAGAAAGCGCCTTGCGCCAAGGATCGTTTCGACAAAGCGTCCGATCCAGCCAAGAAAGATCATGTTGAAGGCAAGATGGCCAATGCCGCCGTGAATAAACAGCGAGGACAGCAAAGTCAGTACTGCCGGTAGCCCGCGCACCACCTCGACATGGCCGGTCAGGCGCGCCGGGATCAGCCCACCGCCCAACATCAGCGCGACATCGACCGTACGGCTGAACAGAGCGGCGAGTGAGACCAGCACACAGGCAATGATGATCGCGCGCGTGGCGTTCGCATCGGCCATGCGCGGATAGGACGCCACAGACCTGCCCTTAAATGAAACGGACTTCAGCGATCTCGTAATATTTTTCGCCCGAAGGTGTCGTAACCTCGACCTCGTCGCCGACAGAGCGGCTGATCAAGGCGCGACCGAGTGGCGATGTATAGGAGATCCGGCCTGCCTTGGCATCGGCCTGATAAGGGCCGACAATCTGGTAGGTGATCTTCTTGTCATTTTCGTCGAGCAAATCGACGGTCGCGCCAAACAGCACCTTGTCGCCCGACAATTCCTTGGGGTCGATGACCTGCGCGCGCGAGATCTGATCTTCAAAATCGATGATCTGCGCTTCGATCTGGCCCTGCAGTTCCTTTGCCGCATGATATTCGGCATTTTCCGAAAGGTCGCCGTGCGCGCGCGCGATCTCGATCGCCTCCACCACCGCGGGACGGTCCACCGACTTCAGCTTTTGCAGCTCCGCCTGCATGGCAGCAAGGCCATCGGGAAGGATGGGAAGCTTTTCTAGGGTCGCCATATCACATTCACTCCGTGTCTATCGGCAAATCTTAAGCGGGCGGCCATTCCACCGCGCACCTGTTTAATCTGTCGGAAGACTAGTTTTCGAGAGCCGAATAATAGGATTGCAACGCGCGAACTTCAAGGGGTTGCTTTGACATGGCCCCAATCGCCCGCACGGTCGCCACCGATCCAGCCGCTGTCGTGTAGTATGGAACCTTGCCATAAAGTGCGCTTGCGCGGATCGACTGGCTGTCCTGAAGCGAGCGCGCCCCCTCGGTCGTATTGAAGATCAGGTCGATATCGCCGTCCTTGATCCGGTCGACAATATGGGGCCGTCCCTCCAAAACCTTATTGACGCGTTCGACAGGAATATCGTGGCTGGCGAGATAATCGGCAGTACCGCCCGTCGCAACGATATCAAAGCCAAGGTCGACAAGCCCCTGTGCAGCCACAAGGATCGCCGGTTTGTCGGTATCCTTGACCGAGATAAAGGCCGTACCCGATGCAGGCAGCTTGTTGCCCGCGCCTAGCTGGCTTTTGGCAAAGGCGGTCGGGAAATCGCTGTCAATGCCCATGACTTCGCCGGTTGATTTCATTTCAGGGCCAAGCACCGGATCGACGCCGGGGAAGCGCGCGAACGGGAACACGGCTTCTTTCACCGCAATATGCGGAATATTGCGACGGATCGGCGGAAATGCGCTGAGCTTTTCGCCTGCCATCAGACGCGCTGCAATTTTTGCGATGGGTTGCCCGATAGCTTTTGCCACGAATGGCACTGTCCGGCTGGCGCGCGGATTGACCTCGATCAGGTAAACGACATTGTCCTTGACCGCATATTGCACGTTCATCAGACCAACGACGTTGAGCGCCTTGGCAAGCGCCACCGTCTGCCGCTCGATTTCGTCAATGACGTCAGCAGGCAGGCTGTAGGGCGGCAGCGAACAGGCGCTGTCACCCGAATGCACACCGGCTTCTTCAATATGTTGCAGCACACCGGCGACGCGTACATCGGTGCCATCGGAGAGCGCGTCGACGTCGACTTCGATGGCGTCGCGCAGATACTGATCGATGAGCACGGGTGAACTGCCCGACACCTTCACCGCCGTTGCGATATAGGTTTCAAGCTGGTCCTGATTTTCGACAACCTCCATACCGCGCCCGCCAAGCACGTAGGACGGGCGGAGCAGCACCGGATAGCCGACCTTGTCGGCTTCGCGAATGGCTTCTTCAAGGCTGCGCGCCAGGCCATTTGCCGGTTGCCGCAGGCCGAGCGTATTGACCAGATCGGCAAAGCGTTCGCGGTCTTCGGCAAGGTCGATGGCATCGGGCGACGTGCCAAGGATCGGAATCCCGGCATCTTCAAGCGCCTGCGCAAGCTTCAGCGGCGTCTGCCCGCCAAATTGCACGATAACACCGACAAGTGTGCCGTTCGACATTTCGGTTTCAAGAATTTCGAGCACGTCTTCTTCGCTCAGCGGTTCGAAATAGAGGCGGTCGGACGTGTCGTAATCGGTCGATACGGTTTCGGGGTTACAGTTGACCATGATGGTCTCGTACCCGGCCTCGTCGAGCGCGAAACAGGCATGGCAGCAACAATAGTCGAACTCGATCCCCTGCCCGATGCGGTTCGGCCCACCGCCAAGAATGACGACTTTCTGACGGTCGGTCGGCTGGCTCTCATCCTCGGGCGCGCCAAAGGACGGGGCTTCGTAGGTTGAATACATATAGGGCGTTTTCGCCTCGAACTCCGCCGCGCACGTGTCGATGCGCTTGAATACCGGACGCACGCCAAGCGCCTTGCGCGCCGCGCGGACGGCGGTTTCGCTGCTGCCCGTCAGCGTTGCAAGACGGGCATCGGAAAAGCCCATCGATTTCAGGCCGCGCATCGCTGCCGCATCACCCGGCAGGCCATTTGCGCGCACATCGGCCTCGGCATCGATGATCTGGCGGATCTGCGCGAGGAACCACGGATCATAAAAGCTGAGCCGGTTGATGTCTTCATTCGATATGCCGCGCCGCATCGCCTCTGCAACGACAAGCAGACGATCGGGCGTCGCGGCCGCAAGCGCGGCGAGAACCTCATCGTCATCGGCCTTTTCCAGCGATTCCAGCTCGTCAAAGCCGGACAGCCCGGTTTCAAGCCCGCGCAGCGCCTTTTGCATCGATTCCTGGAAATTGCGGCCAATCGCCATGACTTCGCCGACCGATTTCATCGCCGTTGTCAGATTGTTTGCAGCGCCCTTGAACTTTTCAAAGGCAAAACGCGGGATTTTGGTGACGACATAATCGATGGTCGGCTCGAAACTCGCAGGCGTCGCGCCGGTAATATCGTTGTCGATCTCGTCCAAAGTATAGCCGACAGCAAGCTTTGCCGCGACCTTGGCAATCGGGAAGCCCGTCGCCTTGGACGCCAGCGCCGAGGAACGCGAAACGCGCGGGTTCATCTCGATCACGACCAGCCGCCCGTCCTTTGGATTGACTGCGAACTGAACGTTGGAACCGCCTGTTTCAACACCAATTTCGCGCAGGCAAGCGATGCTCGCATTGCGCATGATCTGATATTCCTTGTCGGTCAGCGTCAGCGCCGGGGCAACGGTGATGCTGTCGCCCGTATGGACGCCCATCG
>JBFKAE010000093.1:0-12946 GCA_041621755.1 Sphingomonadaceae bacterium
AGGCGCACGGCGTTTCGCCCGATATTGGCAACGCGCCCTATAGCTTCAGCAAGTCCTACAAACATTTCGATTACAAAATCGGCGCGGAATATGATCTCACGCCGCGCGTGATGACCTATCTCACCTATCAGACAGGTTATCAGCCCGGTTCGTTCAATGAGGTTCCGGCAACCCCGACCCAGTCGAATGAAATCCGGTCGCCGAAACTTTCGGCGTTTACGGGTGGTTTCAAGTCCCGGTTCATGGACAATCGCCTGCAACTCAACGTCGAGGCGTTCCACTATACCTACAAGGACTTCCTCATTCAGGCCTATGATGCGAGCAAGCCCTATAATGAGATATTCAATGCAAAGACCAAGCATTACGGGGCGCAGGCGGACATGGTCTATCAACCGACAGCAGAGGATCAGCTGCGGGTATCGCTTGCCTATCTTGACGCGACCATCCGCAAATACAGCAAGCCTGGCTTTGAACAATATGAAGGTCTGGCCTTGGCCTACGCAGCGTCATGGACACTGAACGTTGCATATCACCACGATTTCGTGCTGCCCTCGTCGGACTTTATTCGTGTCATGGGCGATGTGCGCTACGAAAGCGAATGGTGGGCGGACGCAGTGCACACGCCGGGCGCCAATCAGCCCGGCGCGTGGAAACAGAACGCCTCGGTTACCTATTATGAAGGTGGTGGTGTTTGGAATGCCGGCGTGTGGATCAAGAACATATCGAACAAGGCGGTGATTGCGGCAACCGCGGCGGCGGGTATTCCCGGTCCTGCGACCGCGTATCTTGAAGCGCCCAGAACATATGGTGTGCGCGTCGGCTTCAACTTCTGAGCACCTCCCTCGGGCGGGGAGGTTGCAAAGACCTCCCTGCCTGTTTTTTACGAACAGTCCCTTGTTGTTACAGCGTTATAACGGCGCTCGCCAGTCGGTCGACTTCGACGCGGTGGTGGCTGACATAGAGGATCGGCAGTCGCAGATCGTCGCGGATGCGCTCGATCACTGTCATAATCTCAGCGCGCCGCGCGACGTCGAGCGAGGATAAAGGCTCATCCATCAACAAAAAGCGCGGGCCGCTCAGTAACGCCCGACCGATCGCAACGCGCTGGGCTTCGCCACCCGACAGCGTGCGTGGCCAGCGATCGAGAAGATGACCGATGCCAAGAAAGCCGACGGCTTCGTCAAAACTCATCCAGCGATGGGCGGGATCTGCGAGCTGAAAACCGTAAAGCAAATTCCCGCGCACACGGTAATGCGGGAACAGGCGCGTGTCCTGAAAGATATAGCCTGCGCGGCGCTGATCGGGCGGAAGATTGATGCCGGTCGCGTGGTCAAACATCACGTCGCCGCCAATGACGATGCGCCCAGCTTCGGGGCGAAGCAGCCCGGCGACCATATTGAGTATGCTGGTCTTGCCGATGCCTGACGGGCCGAACAGCGCGACGACAGCTTCGTGTGCCGCAAAGTTTACGGCCACCTGATAGTCGCCGAGACGACGATGGATGTCGATTTCAAAGGACATGGCTGCCTCGTGCTTTTCCGGCACGCCGCGCGAGCGCTTCCGATGCGATCAGCGCGATCAGTGACAGAATGACGGCGATCACCGCCAGCCGCGTGACCATAGCCTCCCCGCCGGGGACCTGCAGCGCTGAATAAATGGCAATCGGCAACGTGCGCGTTTCGCCCGGAATATTGGACACGAATGTGATCGTCGCGCCGAATTCGCCGATCGATCGCGCAAAGCCAAGCACAATGCCGGCGAAAACGCCCGGCATGGCGAGCGGTACGGAAATTGAAAGAAATGTACGCAGTGGACTTGCCCCCAAAGTCCGCGCGGCCTGCTCCAGTCGTCTGTCGACGGCTTCTATGGAAAGGCGCATCGCCCGCACCATCAGCGGCAGTGCCATCACCGATGCGGCAATCGCTGCGCCGGTCCAGCGGAACATCACACTGACATCGAACCAGTTGGCGAGCCAGAGGCCGAGGACTCCGTCATTGCCAAATGCGATCAGCAATAGCCAGCCCGTGACGACGGGGGGCAAAACCAGCGGCAGGTGGATCATGGCGTCGAGCAGGATCTTGCCCGGAAAGTGCACACGCGCCAGCAACCACGCAAGGCCGAACGCTACCGGCAGTGTGGCGATCACGGCGACGCCCCCGACTTTGAGCGACAGGCGGATAATCTCCCACTCATCGGGCGAGAGCATCATTTTGTACCGAACCCGTACCGAATGAAAATGCGCTGAGCCTGAGGTGAACGGAGGAAGCGGCTGAATGCAGCGGCATCGGGATGCGTTGCGCTTTCAAGGCGGGCGAGGAAATAGACGATAGGCGGGTGACTGTCGGCTGGAAATAGTCCAATGACACGGATCTTTTTCGAGGCTTTGGCGTCCGTTGCATAGACGATGCCAAGGGGCGCAGCGCCCCGTTCGATCAGGGCAAGTGCTGCGCGCACGTTTTCGGCGCGTGCGATTTTCGGCGCAACCTCTGTCCAGACGCCAAGCGTTTGCAGCGCGGCCTTGGCGTATCGCCCGGCAGGCACGGTATCAGGATCGGCCATGACGAGACGTCCTCTGCCAAGCGCCGAAGTCAACGGGAAGCCGGTTTTGATCCTGAGCTGCGCTTTCGACCGGGTCGGCGCGACAAGTGCCAGGCGATTGCTGAGCAGCGCTTGCCGTGTCCCGGGCTTGATCAATCCCTTGCGGTCTATGGCATCCATCCATGACTCATCTGCCGACAGGAACAGGTCTGCGGGGGCGCCCGCCTCGATCTGCCGCGCCAGTGCCGACGTCGCGGCAAAGGAAATGACCGGCCTTGCATGACCCATTGCGGACCAGGCGTCGGCAATGTCTGTCATCGATTCTTGTAAACTTGATGCGGCAAGCACCAGCGGCCCTTTCGGCTGTGCGAAGACAGGCGAAAGGCAGGCGAGGTGGATGGCAAGATACAGTGATAGTCCTGCAAAGACCCTGAGCATGAAAGCATCCCGGTAAGCGTTATATCTGGTGGTATATAGAGAGTGTCGTGGAAAACCAGAAAAATACTGTCCAAAAATATCCCGGCGTCAGCGTCTCGCGTTTGGTATTGGTTTCTGACGGATGGCGGCCTCAAGCGCGCGCCAGCTTTGACTTTGTGCAGTGTCGTCAAGGCTTTGCTGCAGCGCGCGATAGTCTTGCAAAATGCTTCGGCCAAGTTCGGTCACGCGTGCGCCGCCGCCCTTTGTCCCGCCTGCGGATGTTTCGACAAGCAGGCCGCTCCAGCAGCGGTTCATGGTGTCGACCAGCATCCATGTGCGTCGATAGCTCATGCCAAGCGCGCGTCCGGCGGCGGAAATCGATCCGTGCGTCATGATCGCGTCGAGCAGGTCGGCCTTGCCCGGTCCCATAGCGATCTCGTCGCCGCAATAGCATTGGATTTTGATTTTCAGCAATTTGGGTCCGGACATTATCCGTGACCACCCAAATCTACATGGATCATCCCGTCGACCAGATGGCAGGCAAAGGACCGGATTGGCCGTTCGGCAGGGAAGGTCAGTGCAGCTCCGGTGCAGACGTCGAAGGCGCCGTCATGCGCGGGACAGATCAGCCGGTTGCCGTCTAGCTCACCGCCGTCCAGCCGCATATGTTTATGCGAACACAGATTGTCGATGGCATAAAGCCCCTCGGCTAGGCGACAGATCAGCAAATCCTTGCCGTGGCCGGTCCAGCGCACATATTCGCCAAGACCAACAGCATCGAGCGGGACGGTGGCGACGCGCCCGTTTTCAGGCAGTATATTATCAATTTGGCCTGTCACACGCAGCACTCCATTCGCGACGCCCATAGCATGACCGCGCCGGGGTCAAAAGATATGGCGGACACTGGTAGTGCCAATAACTAGCGACAAGTGGATCGCGTTTACGTTACGCTGCGTGCTACGATAAAAACGCCGATCAACGAGGGGGTGTTATCATGTACAGCTTTTCGCTGGCACTTGGGAGAAATGGGGACGTCTGCGGGTGTTTCCTGTTGGCACGGGACGTAAGTGCATGCGCTTTACGGTGAGCGCGTCTCTCCGCCGCTCCGCCCTGCGGTTTTTGCTGCTGATCGGCCTTGTCGGCGCTACTCCGCTTATGGCGGCGGAGGCCGAGACCAGTCGGGGCGCAGTAACGGTCGACGCCCAGTCGCCTGTCGATAAAGCGGGGCTGATCCGCGATCTGATCGCCGGGGAACTCGGCGTCGATATTGATCCAAAGGCGCTTTTTTCAGCGTCCGTGACAAGTGGTGAAGCAGCGCGCACCCGTGCAGTGCTCCGCTTGCTCGATGATGCCGATCTGCGCAAGCGCGCCAGGGACGACCCCAAAATCCTCGACGAATTGACGTCGGACATGGCGGCGCTGGCGGTCGCGCAGGCCGAGTTTCTGAGCCTCCCGGCTGACCGCCGAAAGACGCTGCTGGAGGATCACCAAAAACGGGTCGCTGCGTCGCAGCGGCAGGTGCAGGCGAAAAAGTCAGGCGAAATGCGCCTTGCCCAGCTTGAGCGCACCGCCGAAGCGCTCACACGGTTTCTTGCAGGCAAGGCGGCGGATCCGGCGGCGCTGTCGATTGATTTTCTTGATCAGCAGGGGCCGGGCGCTGAAAGCGCGCGTCGCAAACTTTTGCTTGATCCGCCAGTTGATGACGATGCGTCTTCAGACACGGCGGCAAAGCAGACCGTGCCCGAACGGATTGCGGCGGCCGAGCGGCGCGTCGATGTTCTGCGCGGCAGGCTCTTGTCGCTTTCGCCTGAAAAGTTGCGGGATTTGCAGGTCAAATCGGGAATTGTGACGGACAGTGCGGATGCGATCGCGCTCGCCAATGCCGCGCGGGACGAGGCAGAACGGCAACAGGCAGAAGCGCAGGAAGCGGCGCGCATCGCAACCAGCGAACTCACGCGCCTGATTGCGACCGAGCGCGCGCGATTGCTCAAGGTCAAAGCTGCGCAGGCCACCTATCGCGCCGAGCTTGCAAGGCGTAGCGGCGCGCCGACGGCGATTGCCGACGACGCGCTGGGCTGGCGGCGCAAGGTCAGCGAGATTGCCGCGCGCTCGCCACTTGATCTCGACAGTGAGCGCGACGCCGATGCGCTTTATTTCCAATTGGTCGACAAGCTGCAGGATGTACGCGGGCGCCTTGACGATGCCCTTGCCGAGCGCGCCGGGGGTTCGCAACCCGGTATCATGCCAAAGCCCATCGATTCCGCGCTCCGCAGCGATCAGACACGCGATGCCAACCTCCTGCGTCTGCACGGAGCGCTCGTGGATGCTGCATACAGGCTCGAAGGGGACGAAAAGACGCAGATCTGGGAAGAACGCCGGGCGTTGCGCAGCGCCATGACGCTGCTTAACGAAGCGCGGCTGAAACTCATCCCGGAATTGTCCCCGGGCATGCGCGAACGCATACTCGGTTTTGGCAATGAGGGCATTGCACAGGTCAAGCGCGAAATTTCCCAGATCAGCCTTGACCTGCGGTACAATATCCTCAGCTTCAACCAGCATCTTGTGGCCGCGACGAGCCCGTTTTTGCATCCTTCGCCTGTCTTTATTTTTGATCTGACTCGTCTGCTCGTCCTCGTGTTTTTGTTTCGTTGGTGGCGGTTGCACGGTGGCGCCATGTTACAGCGGTGGGAGATCGCCTGCCTGACGCGGTATCCGCGTTCATTCATGGACAGTTTGCAGGCAACGGTGATCAGCTACGTCCGCCGGGTGCGGCGTCCACTCGACTGGCTGCTTTTCGTTCTGCTGCTACGCTGGCTGATGCCACGGGATCTCGTTATTCTGGGCGTTGATTATATCTGGATCGTTGCAATCTGGGTGCTGGCTGCGGCCTTCATCATCCGCCTTGCAGACGAGCTGGCGCGAGGCAATCGCAGCAACGACCCGCGTGCTGCGCTCAGATGGAAATCCTTGCGGCTGATCGCCGGCATCTTGCTGGGCGTCGGTCTGGTGTTGGCGCTCACCGATGAAAGCGTTGGCAAGGGCGCAATCTATAATTGGGTGCTCGATGCTTGCTGGTTGCTGGCGCCACCTGTCATCTTCCTGCTCGCTCATTGGTGGCGGGATCGCATCGTGGCGCTGTCAGCGGCGGGCGCAGAAAACAGTGCGTTTCTGGCGTGGAACGCGCGCAATCAAGATGGCATTATCGGTGCTTTTGGCAGGGTCGCGGCCGGCTTTGTGCTGCTGATCGAGGGGCTGCGCGCATTCATCGCCGGGCGCGCCAGCGACATTGCCTTGATCCGCGAAATATTCGACCAGCGCGCCCGTGCCCGCGCCGCCAAACAAGTCGCCGAGGATGAAGCCAGTGGACTGTACCGGCAGCTTGATGAAGATCTGTTGGCCATCCTCGATCCGCATCGCCTGCCAGCCGAAGCCCGTGCGGATGGCGTGCGCCCGGGCGGATTGAAGCTGCCCAAACCGGAACCGGGGGCCGTTATGGCCGTGATCGGCGAGCGGGGTCTGGGCAAAAGCGCCGTCCTGCGCGACCTTGGCGAAGCGATGACGGGCGCTCGGCATGTCCGCCTCAGAGTTGACCGAAACGGGACGGCGGGCATCTGGTCGGGCCTTGCAAAAGCCTTTGGCGTTGATCAGAAAATGGCTGGCGATCCCGACAGAATCGCCAAAATCATCCAGGGCAACGCGCAACCTGTGCTCATCACGATTGACGATGTGCAACGGCTGATTATTCCTGCAATCGGCGGCCTTGCCGAACTTGATGCACTGATCGCAAGCGTAAGATCAGCAGGCGATCAGGCAAGCTGGGTGTTGGCGATGGGTGGCCCCGCGTGGAGCTATGTATCGCGCGCGCGGCACGACCGCGTGATGTTCGATACAATTATAAAACTACCGCGCTGGGGCGGGGACGATCTTCGTGCCATGATCGAACGGCGCACGGAGCAGGCCGGGATACAGCCGGATTTCAGCGCGCTTGTCGACTATGGCGCGTTCCAGTTCGATGGTGATCTTGATCCCATAGAACGCAAGAAGCGCGGCTATTTTGACCGGCTTGCCGATTATAGCAACGGCAATCCCGCCATTGCGCTTGAATTCTGGCGGCGCTCCTTGTTCGTCAGGGCGACCAGCAAGACTGTCGTCGTCCGTACCTATGCGACGCCGGGTACATCGAAACTGACCGCCTTGCCATTGTCGACGATGTTTGTGCTGCGCGCCATATTGCAGATGGATATCGGCTTTGCCCCCGATATTGAACGCAGCACGGATCTTACATCCATAGTCGTGGCAGACGCGCTGCGCAGCCTGTTGCAGAGCGGCGTCATCCTGCCCGTTGATGGCGGCTATCGCATCTCGCTTTACTGGTGGAGCGAAATCGTCAGACTGCTTGAACGTCAAAACCTCATGGTGCGTGACCTATGACCGGATTTGCCAAAATCATTCGCCTGTTCGCGCTGGTCGGTCTGTTTGTCGCCGCACCCGCCTTTGCGCAGACGGATGTCGACGCCGAAGTCGTCAACAAGATCAGCCGGATCATCCGCTGGAGCGGCGTGCTTACATCCTTGTTCATTATCGCGGGCGCATGGGCGCTCTTGCGCGTGATTAATCGGTTCATCGCCGCGTTCAGTTCAGAGTTTTCCTCGCGGCGTCTTACCCTGCAGAAACTGAGCACATTGACGCAGTTCGTGATTTACATCGCGACGACAGTGATCGTGCTGCTGCTGTCGTTTCGCCTCGACGACACCGCGCTTGCTCTTATCGGCGGCACGGCGGCTGTCGCCGTCGGTTTTGCCGTCAAGGATCTGGTCGCGTCCTTTATCGCGGGCGTCATCGTGATGCTGGACAGACCGTTTCAGGTCGGCGACCGGGTTCACTATGGTGGCGAATATGGGGACATAACTGCGATCGGCTTACGCTCGGTCCGCATGCGGACACTGGATGATAATATTGTCACCATTCCGAACAGCAAATTTCTGAGCGACATCAGTTCATCGGGCAATTACGGCGCGCTCGATATGCAGGTCGTCATGGATTTTTACATCGGCATGGATCAGGATCTTGATGTCGCACGGGACATCATCAATGAAGCCGCGCTGTCGAGCCGCTATGTCTTCCTTGCCAAACCCGTGGTTATTCTTGTTACTCAGTGGACGACGGATTATCTTGTCGGCATACGGTTGCGGCTCAAGGCCTATGTGCTCGATACGCGCCATGAAAAGGCCTTCGAAACCGATGTCAATTTGCGGGTGTTAAGGGCGTTTCAGGCGCAGAATCTCGGATTGAAGTCGTCCGGGGTCGTCGAGTCCAAAGCCAAATAAGGCCGCTTGGTTTAATGCCCTCTCTATATCATTAGGGTCAGCCAGCCAAAGCTCAGCTTTTCCGTGACGTGTCGTGCGTGGATGTTCTATGCCGCCCTGGTGGAACCGGACACGCGCTCAGCACAAAGTTCTGCGGCGTCCGAAGACAAATAATAGGATCTGACAATGCAAGACGTTTATCTCGTTTCAGCCGTGCGCACTGCGATCGGCACTTTTGGTGGAACTCTGAAGGATCAACAGCCCGGAGACCTTGGCGCAGCCGTAACTGCAGAAGCGATCAGCCGCGCGGGTGTCGCAGCGGCTGATGTTGGCCATGTTGTCTTCGGTCAGGTCATTCCGACCGGACCAAAGGACGCCTATGTTGCCCGTCTTGCCGGTGTTGGGGCGGGTGTGCCGGTGGAAACGCCTGCGCTCACCGTCAACCGCCTGTGCGGTTCGGGCCTGCAGGCGATCGTTTCTGCCGCACAAGGCATCATGATCGGAGATTATGATGTCGCCGTCGGCGGCGGTGTCGAGGTGATGAGCCGCGCGCCTTTCTTTGCGCCTGATGTGCGTTGGGGCAGCAAGATGGGGGACGCAAGGCTTCTCGATGCTTTGAACGGCGCGCTGACCGATCCTTTCAACGACATATTGATGGGCGTCACGGCTGAAAACGTTGCTGATAAATATAATATCAGCCGCGATGCACAGGATGTTGTGGCGGCGACAAGCCATAAACGGGCCGCTGCCGCAATCGCTGCGGGCTATTTCAAGGATCAGATTTTGCCGATCGAGGTGCGTCAACGCGGCAAAGTCAGCATGTTTGATACAGACGAGCATGTCCGCGGCGAAACCACGGCCGAAGATCTTGCAAAATTGCGGACGATCTTCCGCAAGGACGGTGGCACGGTCACCGCGGGCAATGCGTCGGGCATTAATGACGGCGCTGCGGCGGTCGTGCTCGCGGGCGCCGACGCCGTCAAGCGTCATGGGCTGAAGCCTTTGGCACGACTGGTTGCCTATGGCCATGCCGGTGTCGACCCGGCCTATATGGGCATTGGCCCGGTTCCCGCGACACGCCGCGCGCTTGAACGCGCCGGACTGTCGGTCGACGACCTCGACGTGGTCGAATCCAACGAGGCATTTGCGGCGCAGGCTTGCGCCGTGACGCAGGAACTTGGGTTGGACCCGGCAAAGGTCAACCCGAATGGCAGTGGCATTTCGCTTGGCCACCCCGTCGGCGCGACAGGCGCGATCATCACGACCAAGCTGGTCAACGAGCTGCAGCGCGTCAATGGCCGCTATGGCCTCGTCACCATGTGCATCGGTGGCGGGCAGGGCATCGCCGCGATCTTCGAACGGGCATAGCACGCGATCACAAGCAGGATGGCGCGGTCGTGCGCCATCCTGCCGCGATCATTCAAGGACGATCAACAGATCTTTGGCTTCGACGGTTTCACCCGGTCGGGCCAGCAGTTCGCCGACGATGCCATCGCAGGGCGCGGCGAGCGTCGTTTCCATTTTCATCGCCTCCAGCGTCAATAAAGTGTCGCCGGTTTTGACCTCGTCGCCGACCTTGACGGCCAAAGTGCTGACGACACCGGGCATGGGCGCGCCGATATGGCTCGCATTGCCAGCCTCCGCAACGCGGCGCGGTGGCCGTGCGGCGACCGCTGATCGGTCGGGGACGGTGATGATCCGCGGCTGGCCGTTCAGCTCGAAATAGACGCGGACATTGCCGTCCTCTTCGGTTTCGGACAGTGTCTGTAGGCGGATAACGAGCGTCTTGCCCTTTTCAATTTCGACCGCAATCTCTTGTCCAAGCGCCATGCCATAGAAATAGACCGGCGTTTCGAGTGCTGACACCGGCCCATATTGCCGATGCGCCTCGGCAAAATTGGTGAACACCTTGGGGTACATAAGGTAACTGGCGAACTCGGTGTCCTTCAAGGCCCGTCCACATTGCGCTTCGGCCTCCTTGCGGAGCGCTGCAAGATCCGCGGGCGGCAGCAGCGCTGCCGGACGGTCGGTGATGGGTTCGATGTCCTTGAGGACCCGGCGCTGAATTTCCTTTGGCCAGCCGCCCGGCGGTTGGCCAAGATCACCGCGCAGCATGTCTACGACAGACGCTGGGAAAGCAATTTCACGGCTTTCGTCGAGCACGTCTTCCGGCGTCAAATTCTGTGCGACCATCATCAAGGCCATATCGCCAACGACCTTCGAAGACGGCGTCACCTTGACGATATCGCCAAACAGCATGTTCGCCGAGGCATAGGCCGCAGCAACTTCGTGCCAGCGGCTTTGCAGGCCGATCGACCGCGCTTGCTCCTTAAGATTGGTGAACTGACCGCCGGGCATTTCGTGAAGATAGACTTCCGATGCCCCGGACTTGAGGTCGCTTTCAAAGGCGTTGTACTGCGCGCGAACGGCTTCCCAGTAAAAACTCGTACGCCGGATCGCGTCGGGCGAAAGACCACTGTCGCGTGTCGTGTGGCGCAGCGCCTCGACAATCGAACCGAGGCAGGGCTGCGAGGTTGTCCCCGACATCGCATCGATGGCGGCGTCGACGGCATCAACACCCGCATCAAGCGCCGCAAGCACGGTTGCCGCCGCCGCGCCCGATGTATCGTGCGTGTGCAAATGGATGGGCAGGCTGGTCTCGTCACGCAATGCCTTGATCAGCGTACGTGCCGCCGCTGGCTTCAACAGGCCTGCCATGTCCTTGATGGCAAGGATGTGGCAGCCTGCATCTTCAAGCTGGCGGGCAAGATCGACATAATAGGACAGGCTGTACTTTGCCCGGTCGGGGTCGAGAATATCGCCGGTATAGCAGAGCGCACCTTCGGCGATCTTGCCACTTTCAACGACGGCATCGATGGCGACGCGCATATTGCCGACCCAGTTGAGGCAGTCGAAAATGCGGAATATGTCGACGCCTTTTGCGGCCTCTGCGATAAACTGGCGCACGACATTGTCGGGGTAATTCGTATAGCCGACACCGTTCGCGCCCCTCAGCAGCATTTGTGTCAGCAGATTGGGAGCACGCTCGCGGATGGCGAACAGCCGCTCCCACGGGTCTTCCTGCAAAAACCGCATGGCGACATCGAAGGTCGCACCGCCCCAGCATTCGATCGACAAGAGCTGCGGCAAGCCTCGCGCATAGGCATCGGCAATGGCGACCATGTCTGCTGTCCGCATGCGCGTCGCGAGCAGCGACTGATGCGCATCACGCATCGTCGTGTCGGTGATCAGCGCCTGTGGCTGTTCGCGCATCCAGTCGGCAAAGCCCTTTGCGCCAAGCCTGTCGAATATCTGTCGTGTGCCATCCGCGACTGCCGCGTCAAAGCGCGGCGGTTCAGGCTTTAAGGCTTGTGGTGCGGGTAAAGCGCGACCCTTGACGTCGGGATGGCCATTGACTGTCACGTCGGCGATGTAACGCAGCAACCGCGTCGCGCGATCCTGACGCTTGCGCGGCGTCAGCAGTGACCTGGTCGTGTCGATAAATTTGGTGGTGTAGTTGCCAGCCTTGAAATCGGGGTGAGTCAGGACGTTTTCAAGAAACGGCAGGTTCGTTGCCACGCCGCGAATGCGATATTCGCGCAACGCACGGACCATGCGCGCAATGACCTCGTCCGACGTTGGCGCCCAGGCGATGACCTTCTCAAGCAGTGGGTCATAGTGGCGCGTGACGACAGCGCCCGAATAGGCCGTCCCGCCATCGACGCGAATGCCAAAGCCGAACGCCCCGCGATAGGCGGTGATGCGCCCATAATCGGGGATGAAATTGTTTTCCGGGTCTTCGGTTGTAACCCGGCATTGCATGGCGTGCCCGTTCAGGTGGATATCATCTTGCGGTGGTACGCCGGTTTCGTGCCTCTGCCCAAGCCGCATACCCTCGGCAATACGGATTTGCGCCTTGACGATGTCGATACCGGTTACCGCCTCTGTGACGGTATGTTCGACCTGAATTCGCGGGTTGACTTCAATGAAGTAAAATTCGCCACTGTCTTCATCGAGCAGGAATTCGACCGTGCCCGCGCCGACATAGTCGGTGGCCCGCCCTACTGCGAGCGCGGCATCGTAAAGCCCTTGTCGCTGCGCATCGTTCAGATATGGCGCGGGTGCGCGTTCGATGACCTTCTGGTTGCGCCGCTGGATCGAACAGTCGCGTTCAAACAGGTGGAAAAGATTGCCATGCGTATCGCCAAGCAGCTGGACTTCAACATGGCGTGCGCGCCGGATCAGCTTTTCGAAATAGACCTCGTCACGCCCGAAAGCGGCTTTCGCTTCGCGGCGACCGCTTTCGACTGCTGCGATCAGACCGGCTTCGTCTTCAATCGGTCGCATGCCACGACCGCCGCCGCCCCAACTCGCCTTCAGCATCAACGGATAGCCGATTTCAGCCGCGATGCGCTTGATTCCTGTGTCGTCAAGCGGCAGCGAGCCGGAGGCTGGCACCACTGGTACATTGGCGGAAATGGCCAGGTTTCTTGCTGATATCTTGTCACCCAGCATGCTCATAGTGTCTGCCGATGGCCCAAGAAAGCATATGCCTGCTTTGGAACAGGCGGTGGCGAAATCGGGATTTTCTGACAAAAAGCCATAGCCCGGATGTATCGCATCGACATTTGCGGCAAGCGCGATTTCAATGATGCGGTCACCATCCAGATAGGCGGCAATCGGAC
>JBFKAE010000094.1:0-12812 GCA_041621755.1 Sphingomonadaceae bacterium
CCGGGCTGTATCCGCCCAACGCCCCGATGGCGACGGTGCGCGCGCCGAAATTTGCGCGTTTTCTGCTGGACCGCGGCTATGATGTACGGGTGCTGTCAGGGCAGAATTTGCAGTTTCCAGCTATTGCCGACCCTGAAATTCCGGTCGAGCGGATTAATGCCGTTCCCTATGTCCGGCGCGGACGCGGCGCGGCGATGACCGAAGACGACCAGCCGCAACCCGGTGTCGTCGAAGATGCCCCGTCTGAACCTGTGCGGGTGAGCCGGTTAAAGCGCATTGCCTGGCAACTGGCCTATCTTCCCGATCCACATGTGACGTGGATCGGACCTGCGGTCGCGGCGGGTGAAGCGCTTGCGCGGTCATGGAAGCCCGATGTCATATTTTCGACCGGGCCACCGCATTCCAGTCATATGGTTGCGGCGAAGCTGTCACAGCGCCTCGGCGTCGGTTTTGTTGCCGAGTTGCGCGATCTTTGGAGCGATATTCTTTACGAAGAGGGATCGGTGGTTGCAGATTTCGTCGACCGTTCTCTTGAACGGCGGACGCTGCGTCAGGCGCGGGCGCTGGTCGCGATGACCAAGGGGAGTGCCGATATTCTGGCGCGACGTTATCGCAAGCCCGTCATTGTTGCGGAAAATGGCTATGACCCGGCGGATTTTGAAGGGCTTGAGACTGTCGCGCCGTTCGAGGCAAAGCGGCTGACGATTGTGCATGCGGGGTCATTATATGATGGTGGACGTTCGCCAGCGCCCTTGTTTGCGGCGCTCGCCCGCTTGAAACCCGATCCCGATACGATTCGCGTGCATTTCTGGGGCGAAGACAGCGGCGTGGCGATGACGATGGCGAAGGCCGCAGGTGTGTCGCATCTGGTCAAGGCGCACCCACCGATCGGACGCGCTGAAATGCTGCGCATCGAGCGCGCGGCGGATATTTTGCTGTTGCTGCGCTTTACCACGGCAGACGAGCTGCACGTCGTGGCCGGAAAGCTCTATGAATATGCTGGCGCGCGGCGTCCGGTGCTGTGTCACGGCGCGGAATCGGGCGAAGCGGCGGATATTATCCGGCAAAACCGGCTTGGGCTTCTCAGCAATGACACGGCGGAAATCGCGGCGTGGGTTGAGACGAAAATCGACGAAAGACGTGCCGGTCGATTACCCGATCTGGCCGGTGATGCCGCAAAAGGCATGACACGGGGCGCGCAGTTTGAAAAAATCGAAAAAATCCTCGTAGAAATCTAAGATTCAAGGGCTGCAAACACTGGCTTTCGTGCGTCCGCGCGTGTAGATGTATCTGCACGATCAGAACCCGCATTCACAGCACACAGGAAACATAGTTGGACGCCCCAGAGACAAGCGGCGCCGAGCCGTCCGATATCCGCCCGATCAGCATCGTTGATGAGATGAAAACGAGCTACCTCGATTACGCGATGAGCGTGATCGTGGCGCGTGCCTTGCCCGATGTCCGCGACGGTCTGAAACCGGTGCACAGGCGGATTTTATATACTGCCCACGAGAACGGATTCACCGCGAGCAAGCCGTATCGCAAATCGGCGCGTATCGTCGGTGATGTCATGGGTAAATATCACCCGCATGGCGACAGCGCGATTTATGATGCGCTGGTCCGCATGGCGCAGGACTGGTCGATGCGCGTGCCGCTGATCGACGGTCAGGGCAATTTCGGTTCGATGGACCCGGATGCCGCGGCTGCGATGCGTTACACCGAATCGCGCCTCGCCAAGGTCACGGACGAGCTGCTGACCGACCTTGACAAGGACACGGTCGACTTCGTCGACAATTATGACGGGTCGGAGAGTGAGCCTTCGGTGCTTCCAGCGCGCTGGCCGAACCTGCTTGTCAACGGCGCTGGCGGCATTGCTGTTGGTATGGCGACCAATATTCCGCCGCATAACCTTGGCGAAGTCGTTGCCGCTGCGGTTGCCTATATTGACGACCCTAGTCTGACTGCTGAAGACCTGATGAAATATGTCCCGGCACCCGATTTCCCGACCGGGGCGACCGTCATGGGGCAGGCGGGTCTGCACAGCGCCTATACGACGGGGCGTGGGTCGGTCATCATGCGCGCAAAAAGCATGGTCGAAGACCGGCGCGGCGACAGAAAGTCGCTGATCCTCACTGAAA
Source organism: Sphingomonadaceae bacterium (assembly GCA_041621755.1). Classification (GTDB taxonomy): domain Bacteria; phylum Pseudomonadota; class Alphaproteobacteria; order Sphingomonadales; family Sphingomonadaceae; genus Sphingosinicella. The sequence continues at coordinate 2,139 of JBFKAE010000094.1, forward strand.
TTCCCTTTCAGGTCGGCAAAGCTGGCCTTGTCGAAAAGATCGCCGAAGCCGTCAAGGACAAGCGGATCGAAGGCGTTTCGGACATTCGTGACGAATCCAACCGCGAAGGCGTACGCATTGTCATCGAACTGAAGCGTGACGCGACCGCCGATGTGGTGCTCAATCAGGTCTATCGCTACACGCCCGCGCAGTCGTCCTTTGCGTTCAACATGCTGGCGATCCGTGGCGGTCGGCCAGAGCAATTGAACCTGCGCGATATTATTGCGGCTTTTATCACATTCCGTGAAGAAGTTATCACAAGGCGTTCAAAATACGAGCTAAATAAGGCGCGCGACCGGGCGCATATTTTGCTTGGTCTCGTCGTTGCGGTCTCGAACCTTGACGAAGTCGTTCGGACGATCCGGGGCAGTGCGACGCCAGCCGAGGCCCGCGAAACCCTGATGGCGCGCGAATGGCCAATTGGCGAGATCAAGCCTTATCTTGACCTTGTCGAAGCGGTTGAAGATGCCGAATATGGCGACACGTACCGGATGAGCGAAATTCAGGTCCGCGCTATCCTTGATCTGCGATTGCAGAAGCTGACACAGCTTGGCCGTGAGGAAATTGGCGGTGAACTCAAGGAACTTGCCGCGTCGATCGCCGAATTGCTGTCGATTCTTGGCGATCGCGCCAAGCTCTATGCGATCATGCGCGAAGAGCTGGTTGCGGTGTCCGACACCTATGCCACGCCGCGAAAGACTGAGCTGGTGCCGTATCTTGACGATATTGACGATGAAGATCTGATCGAACGTGAAGAGATGGTCGTGACCGTCACCATGACCGGCTACATCAAGCGCGTGCCGCTTTCGGTCTATCGCGCGCAAAAGCGTGGTGGCAAAGGCCGTTCGGGTATGTCGACGAAGGATGAGGATGTCGTCACGCAGCTGTTCGTGACATCGACGCACACGCCGGTGCTGTTCTTTTCGACCGCTGGCAAAGTCTATCGAATGAAGGTCTGGAAGCTGCCCGAAAGCAGCCCGCAGGGTAAAGGCCGGGCGATGGCGAACCTGTTGCCGCTTGCCGAAGGCGAGACGATTTCGACCGTGCTGCCGCTGCCCGAGGACGAGGCGGAGTGGGCGAACCTCAATGTTATCTTTGCAACCGCCAAGGGAAGTGCGCGGCGTAACAGCATGGATGCATTTACAAATATCCCATCGAACGGCAAGTTCGCGATGCGCTTTGACGAGGGAAGTGATGATCGGTTGATCGGCGTTGCGCTTTGCACCGACGAAGACGATGTGCTGCTCGCCTCGCGTCAGGGCAAGGCCATTCGTTTTGCGTCGACCGACATTCGTGAATTCCAGAGCCGGACATCGACGGGCGTGCGGGCGATGAAGCTGAAAGGCGATGACGAGGTGTTCTCGCTGTCTGTAATTTCGGGCTTTGAAGGTACGCCCGAAGAGCGTGACGCCTATTTCCGCGGCGAACTGCCAGAGGATCGCGCAGAGGCGTACAGGACGTCCGAGCAATATATTTTGACGGTCAGCGTCAATGGCTATGGCAAGCGTACATCAAGTCACCATTACCGGCGTACAGGACGCGGCGGGCAAGGGGTCGTCAATATTGATGTGACGGCAAAAACCGGGCCTGTCGTGGCGAGTTTTCCCGTCGAAGAGGGGGCGCAGCTTATGCTGGTCACCGACCAGGGCAAATTGATCCGCACGTCGACGGAAAACATTCGTGTTGCCGGGCGTTCAACGCAAGGCGTTATGCTGTTCCGTGTGTCCAAGGACGAGCATGTCGTATCAGCAGCGAAGATCCTGGAAGAGGGCGACGAGGACGACGCGGAGGAGGATGCCGAGGTCGTGGAAGCGGCTGCGGCGGAGCCGACCGAGGGTGTTGAAGAATAAACGGAAAATCAGGTGGTGCGGCTGAAATATTGCCGCACGCCGGCAAAGATCAGCAACTGCCCGACGAAATAGGTCGGCCAGATCAGGTAACCGGCAGTTTCTGCATCGATTTTTCCGCCAATCTCGGCAAAAATCAGCGCATCGGACAGGACAAAAAGCAGCGCGCCGATACCCGTGCGATAGCGTGAAAAGCGGCTCGTCCATGCCGCTGCGGCCATGACGACAAGCAGGATCGCATAGAGCGCCATCGCAATGTCGGCTTTGCCTGCGAGCAGATAAATGAGTGGCGCAGACAACAGAATCGCAAAGGCGGCGGCTTTCTGGCTGAGCGGCATGGTCTTTGGCGCGCGGTGATTGCGCAGAAAGAGCGTGATTGCAGCGATATGTCCGAGGGCAAAGGCTGCGCCGCCATAGGTCAAGTCATTGATAACAAGCATATCGCCCGCAGAGCCAAGAGCGAAAAACGCGGCGAGAAGCCAGCCGTCAAGATTGCGTGCGGCAAGCATGGCTGCGAGCGCGAGTGCGCCTATGCCTGCACCTTTGATCGACATCAGGGCATATGGGGGCAGTTCGCAGTTCATGACGGCAAGGTAACCGACCGCAAAAATACACCCGATCAGCGCGAAGAGCTTGTCATGAAGGGTCATTTTTTCTGTTCCATCCCACTACATTTAACACACTGGACGGGCGTGCAGGGGTTTTTGCACATATTCGGGAGCCAGAATGACATGTCGTTCGTTAAGAAATTCAACCGCGGTTCAGCAGGCGCTGATTAAAAGGGAGTGGAACTAGGGCTTGACGTGGGCGACGTGGTTGCCGACATGCCAAGCGGAATTTGATTTTGTGCCTTTTTTGCAGGCAAACCAGATGAATGGGGAGATATATCCATGAACATGATTTCACGTACGGCGATCGGGCTTGTGCTGGCGCTTGGCCTTGCAAGCGGTGCAGCGGTCTCGCCCGCGCTGGCGAAGAAGGACAAGAGCGAATCTTCGGCTCCGAAGTATAAGTTCTCCAAGGCCGTCCAGAAGTTGCTCGGCGAAGCGCAAAAGGCGCAGCAGGAAGGCGATCATGCGACGGCGCTGGCCAAGCTTGACGAGGCAGAGGCTGCAGCGTCGACCCCCGATGACAGCTATATGGCGAATGCGCTTAAGATCAATTCGGGGATCGCGCTCAAGGATGATGCGCTTATTGAAAAAGCGCTGTCAAAATCGCTGGAATCCGAGCGGGTCACGGGTACGGAAAGACTGAATTTCCAACGCAATATTGTTGCTATGGCCAGCAAGCGTGGTGATCATGTTCGCGCGCTTGCGGTCTATGAGCAAATGGCGGCGGAAAATCCAAGCGATGGAGAAATCGCAGTCGGTCTTGGCGAAATGTACAATCACGCTGGTCAAGTGGCAAAAGGCGTTGCAACCATTCGCAAGGCCATTGATTTGCAACAGGCCGCAGGCGAAGCCGTACCCGAATCATGGTTCAAGCGCGGGCTGGCGCTTGCGTATGGCGCGAAGTTGACAAAGGAAACTACGCTTACGTCACTGATGCTGGTCAAGGCCTATCCGGGGCCGACCAACTGGCGCGATGCGCTGGTGATTTTCAGGGAAGGCGGCGGCCTTGACGATCAGGGAAATCTTGACGTGATGCGGTTGATGCGCGAGGCGAAGGCGCTCAAGGGCGAACGCGACTATGTCGAATATGCCGAAACCGCGAATTTGCGCGGTGTGCCCGGCGAAGCCAAAGCGGTTCTCGATGAAGGGATCGCAAAAGGCGAGATCAACGCGTCGAAAACCTATGTGAAGGAACTCGTCAATATCGTTTCAGGCAAGCTACGCGGTGACAAGGGTTCGCTTGGCGGGTTGGAGCGCGAAGCGCGCGGCGCGAAAAATGGCAAACTCGCCAAGGCGACGGCAGACGGGTATCTCAGCTATGGCGAGAATGCCAAGGCTGCCGAACTTTATCGACTGGCGCTTGGCAAGGGTGGCGTTGATGCTGCAGAGGTGAATACGCGGCTTGGCATGGCGTTGACGCGCAGTGGCGATCGTGCCGGTGCTACCGCAGCGTTCAAGGCTGTGCAGGGCGGCAAGCGCCAGGCTCTTGCGGAATTCTGGTTGGCCTATCTTGACCAGAAATCTGCACCTGCGCCAGCACCTGCACCTGCACCTGCAGCAGCGTCTGCACCAGCACCGAGTGAGGGTTGAACGTTGCGTTTATTGCAACGGGCGTGACCGTCTTTGCGGTGGCGGAATACTGTCACGGGGTGCAGAACGATCAAGCCGGAGACGGCAATCCTCCCCAAGGATATGACTATAGGGCCAGCGCAATGCGCTGGCCCTTTTTTATGGCAAAGGCTCGTTTGCTGCTTCGGCGAACAGCCAATCGTGGAAACGCCTGACGGCCTGACGGTTCATCGCGGCCTGCTTGGCCACAAAATAATAGCTGTAGGGACTCGCAACAGCCTCCCCGAACGGGCGGATCAGCTTGCCGCCGCTTGGGAAAAAGCGAATCGTGTCACCAAGCGTGAGCGCCAGTCCAAGCCCGCTTTCGGCTGCAGCAAGCAGCATCGGGCCGCTGTCATAATATTCGATACGGTGCGGGGTGAGACCGCTCAGCCCCACAGCGTCGAGCCAAAGGGGTAAAACCTTCGGCAAACCGCGGTGCAGCAGAAGAGGGTTCTCCCTGATTGCTGTGGCAATATCGCAGTTGTCTTCGATAAAGCCGGGTGCGCACACGAGAAAGGCAGACTGTGGCTTCAATTCGTTTGAATAGAGGTCTCCGTCTATAGTCTCAGCAAAGACGATCGCGGCGTCAAGGCTGTTTCCAAGCTTTGTCAATGGTTTGCCGGACGAATCGAAGTCGAGGAGAATGTCGGGGTAGAGTCGTTTGAAGCCGCCGAGTCGCGGCAAAAGCCACGCGCTTGCAAATGACGGGGCGATGCCGACTGAAAGCTCGTGCATGCTGTTGCCGCGCAGCTCGTCAAGGATATGCACAAGCGATTCGAGCGGCGGTCCTGCGCGTACGAACAATTGTTCGCCATCGGGAGTCAGTCGCAATTCATGATGCAAACGTTCAAACATGGGCTTGCCGACATAGGTTTCAAGCGCCTGTATGCGGCGGCTGAGCGCCGATACGGAGAGATTCAGTTCGCCCGACGCCGCCTTCAGCGTTCTGTGCTGAGCGACGGTTACAAAGGCCTGAAGGGCGGAGGTTGGTGGCAAACGACGCATTGGTCAGGGTGTTCCGTGTCTGATGAACGATGGCAGGCAAAACCACCCCGCAGTCCGGATATATAGCGCTTGTGATCGCGGCTCAAATACCATTCCCGCATTATATCATGTCTGGTTGTTGCGTTGCAGCAAATATTTCGGACGAAAGAAAAATTTGTGAATATTAAGCAATTACACCCTTAATAATTCAACCAAAAAATCTTATCATAATTAACTGACTCATTTGCATATTTTACAACGTGGTTTGCGATCTTCGCGTTCGTCAATTTGTGGGGATCGTGTATGTTGCAATGCACAATAATACTTGAAGGTAAGACTTAACAGGGTCAACGCTCAGCAAGGATTATGAGATGAGAAAGATACTTTTCGCCGCTGCTCTGTCTTTTGCCGCCGCATTCGTATGTGTGGCTGCGTCTACGGGAGCTTACGCAGCGATCTGATGGCAAGCCGCTTGGCACTCGCGCTTTCCCGAGCTAGCTTCTGGCGGCATGTCGAGGACCGCCAATCTCCAGTGTGTGACAATTGCATTTGGTGCAATGCTGCTGGCTGTTGCGGGATGCGCGGCGCCCAAATCAGAGCGGGACGAAGCGTCTGAAATCAGCGCGGTACGCATCGCTGAACATGTTGCAACGCTTGCGTCGGATGACTTTGGCGGACGATTCCCCGGCACCAGAGGTGAAACGCTGACAACGGCGTATATTGCGCGCGCCTTTGAGGCTGCGGGTGCTGAACCGCTGCTCGGTGCGGGCTGGATGCAGCCGGTCAGACTGGCGCGAAAACATATGGAAGATGGCGGACAGCAGGAAGTCCATTCCAATAATGTCGTGGCGGTCGTTCGTGGCCGAACGCGCGCCGACGAATTTGTGCTTTATGTCGCGCATTGGGATCATCTTGGAATTTGTGCCGATGCGGGGGCAGCGGATCGGATTTGCAATGGTGCGGTCGACAATGCGAGCGGCATTGGCGGACTTCTGGAACTTGCAAAAGCGTTTGCCAGCGGCCCTCGGCCCGAGCGGTCGGTCATTTTTCTGGCAACAACCGCTGAAGAAAGCGGCATGCTTGGTACGAGCCGGTTTATCGAAAGCGGCGCTGTGCCACTCAATGCGATTGTCGCCGTGTTTGGACTCGACACGATTGCCGTTCGTGGACGGGGCCGCGAGGTGGTGATGCTGGGCCGGGGGCTGAGTAATCTTGATCGCTGGGTTGAGGCGGCGGCCCGCGCGCAGGGGCGGCATGTTGTCAGTTCCCCGATGGCGCGTACATTTTTCACCCGTTCGGACCATTACCTGTTTGCAGTGGCCGGTGTTCCATCAACATTGGTCACGGGACTGTTCGCAACCGATCCCGATGATGGCGCATATGATGCCTATATGACAGGGCGCTATCACAAGCCCTCGGATGAGGCGGATGCCGACATTGACTATAGCGGCGCGGTGCTTGACGTCGAATTGATCCTGCACGCCGGGCAGACGCTTGCGAACAGCGATGTATGGCCTGCGTGGCGACCGACATCGCGCTTTCAGCGAGGCAATAAAAGCAAGCCGTAGCCAATTGACAATTGCGGTGGCATAAGCCCGCTCACACGACCGAAGGCGAGGAGCGAAGACGGCATGGATATCCGTATGGGACTAACTTTTGACGATGTCCTTCTGGTGCCTGCCGAGTCGGCTGTCCTACCAAGCGAGACAGACCTCCGTACAAACATCACCAGAGAAATTTCACTTAATATTCCGATACTTTCGTCGGCGATGGACACGGTGACCGAAGCCGACATGGCGATCGTCATGGCGCAGGTAGGCGGCATCGGCGTGCTGCACAGAAACATGACGATCGAGGAACAGGCGGGCGCCGTCCGTCAGGTCAAGCGCTTCGAATCGGGTATGGTGGTCAATCCGGTCACGATGACGGCAAAGCAGACTTTGGGCGATGCGCTGGAATTGATGAAGCGTCACAATATTTCCGGCATTCCCGTCGTCGAGCCTGCGCCGATCGGGCAGCCGGGCAAGCTTGTCGGTATCGTCACAAACCGCGACGTGCGCTTTGCCGAACATCCAGAACAGCCGGTCAGCGAGCTGATGACGCATGAAAACCTCGTCACCGTGGGACTCGGCGTCAGCCATGAAGAGGCGCGGCGGCTGCTCCACAACCGGCGGATCGAAAAATTGATCGTGGTGGACGACGCCTATCGCTGCATCGGCCTCATCACTGTCAAAGATATCGAAAAGGCAGTGACTTATCCCACGGCCACGAAGGATTCCAATGGCCGCCTGCGCATCGCAGCAGCGACGACGGTCGGGGATGCCGGGTTTGAACGGACCGAGGCATTGATTGATGCAGAATGCGATATCATCGTCGTCGACACCGCGCACGGCCATTCGGTGCGCGTTGCAGAAGCTGTCAGCCGCATCAAGAAACTGTCGAACGCGACACAGATTATTGCAGGCAATGTTGCGACGGCCGAGGCGACAAAGGCATTGATCGATGCTGGCGCGGACGGGATCAAGGTCGGTATCGGGCCAGGCTCCATTTGTACCACACGGATCGTTGCAGGCGTCGGTGTACCGCAATTCACCGCGGTTATGGACGCAGCAGAAGCTGGGCGTAAGGCCGGTGTGCCGGTTATCGCGGATGGTGGTCTGCGTACATCGGGTGATGTTGCCAAGGCGAGTGCAGGCGGTGCGTCGGCGGTGATGATCGGATCACTGCTTGCAGGCACGGAAGAAGCGCCGGGCGAGACGTTTTTGTATCAGGGGCGCTCGTACAAGGCCTATCGCGGCATGGGATCGGTCGCGGCGATGGCGCGCGGATCGGCGGACCGCTATTTTCAGCAGGACATCAAGGACGAAATGAAATTGGTCCCTGAGGGCATTGAAGGTCAGGTGCCCTATAAAGGCCCGGCAAAGGATATTTTGCACCAGCTTGCAGGCGGTCTGAAAGCGGCGATGGGTTATACGGGTTCGAAAAGCATTGCCGATTTCCAGAAGCGGGCGCAATTCGTGCGAATTACAAATGCAGGTCTGCGTGAAAGTCACGTTCATGATGTGACGATAACGAGAGAAGCCCCCAATTATCCCACACGTTAGGCATGGGAAGCTGAAGCGCGTACAAGATCGCTTCAGCCTATCTATCTCATCGCGAGCGCAGCCGTGGGATGATGGAGTGTGGGTGTGAAATCAAGTTTTACAACATTGGCCGAAAAGTGACGTCATGACACCAGCAGCGCGCGTTCAGGCGTCGATTGAAATTCTTGACGAGGTTATCGTCGCTGCACGCGGACAGGGTGCGGCGGCAGATACGCTGATTGCGCGCTATTTTCGTGCACGCCGTTATGCCGGTTCAAAGGACCGGCGTGCGGTGCGTGAACTGGTTTATGGCGCGATCCGTGCACTTGGAGAGGTTCCCGAAAGTGGCCGGGCGGCGATGCTTGGCTATGCGAATGTGGCAGATCCTGATTTGTTGCAATTGTTCGGCGCGGGCGGACATGGGCCAAGCGCAATCGACCCATTGGAAAGTGCGGCGGAGGCCGGTTATGCGCCCAAGTGGCTCGAAACGAAGCTGAGGCCACAATTTGGCAAGGATGGTGCGCTGGAGATGGCAGCATTGCTTGACCGGGCGCCGCTTGATTTGCGTGTTAACAGTTTGAAGGCGCAGCGTGACGAGGTTCTGCCGCAGGTCGAGGGGGCAGTCCGTACGCAGCGCGCACCATGTGGACTGAGGCTCGATCAAGGATTGGCTATTGAAGATACGCAGCTTTTCAAGGGCGGTATCGTCGAAATTCAGGATGAAGGCAGTCAACTGATCGCGCTTGCCTGTATGGCGAAGCCTGGAATGCGCGTGATCGACCTCTGCGCGGGCGCAGGTGGGAAGACGCTGGCTCTGGCGGCGGACATGGAAAATACGGGCGAGATTATTGCTGCCGATACGGATCGCGGACGTTTGCAGCGTCTATCACCAAGGGCAGAGCGCGCCGGAATTTCGATTGTACGCGAAGTGCTGCTCAACCCCGATCAGGAAATGGCGGTTTTGGAGCCTTATGCAGGAACGGCGGATATTGTCCTTATCGATGCGCCATGCAGTGGAACCGGGACATGGCGGCGCAACCCGGAGGCGCGGTGGCGGCTGACGCCAGAGCGGCTGATGCGTCTGACAAAACTGCAAGCGCGGTTGATCGATATAGGTGCGCAGCTGGTTAAACCCGGCGGCAGGCTGGTTTATGGTGTCTGTTCGCTGCTAAGGGTCGAAGGCGATGGTCAGGCAACGGCATTTGAAGCGCGAAACGCAGAGTTTTTGCCGGTGGAGGATCTGGGATTTGAGACAAGTGCTCCACGTGTCTTGCTCACGCCGCACAGTCATGGCACGGATGGCTTCTTCATCGCCGGTTATAAAAGGGCGTGTTAAGAGTGAGTCGAGACATTATCAAGGATGCACAGATGCAGCCCAAATATCTGATCGTTGCGATTGCCGCCGTGCTTACCGCTGGATCCAGCATTGCCTATTGCAAAACGGTCGAGCCACAGATCTCGCCGCGCTCGATGCAGTTGACGCTGTCTGGCGAGGCGCTGCTTGGCGATAAAAAGGCGCTTGCCGCAATCGACCAGTTTGAAACCGCGCTCGCCGTCGATCCGAAAAATGTACGCGCTTATATCGGTATGGCGCGTGCGCACGAGGCTGTCGGTCTTCCTGGACGTGCGGTGCGTTTTTACCGCGAGGCATTGTCGATTGATCCCAACGACCTGACCGCTCTTGAAGAGCAGGGCGGAGCGCTGGTCGCGCGCGGTGCAATGGACCGCGCCAAGGAAAATCTGGCGCGGATTCGCAAGCTTTGCGGCGGGGAATGCGGACAGGCAAAGCGTTTGTCCGGGGTGATTACCAAGGGGCCGCCGCCGGTTGAAACAGCGTCGGCCGATAAAAATGTCAAGGCTGCCCCCAAGTTGGAAAAAGCGAACTAGGGTCCTGACCCTAAAGCCCAGCCTGATAATTACGGGCGAGGCCGATAAATTCTTCGATGCTGAGCGTTTCGGCGCGGCGATCGCCAGCGATGCCGGTTGCAGCCAAGGCGTTAAGACCACCGGGCAGCGACTTAAGGCTGGCGCGTAGCATTTTGCGACGTTGACCAAATGCTGCCTTTGTCACGCGTGCGATTGCTGTAACTGCGACATCGGGCGGTGCGGGCTTTGGCACGATGTGAACCACTGCGGATTCAACCTTTGGTGGCGGAACGAAGGCGCGTGCGGGCAGCGACAGGGCAAGCCGGGGGACCGAGCGCCACTGCGCCAGCACCGACAGGCGACCATAGGCAGACGATCCGGGCGCGGCGACAATGCGCTCTGCGACTTCTTTCTGGAACATAAGATTGAGGCTAAGCCACCAGGGTGGCCACGGGTCGATGCTGAGCCAACGCGTCAGAAGCGCTGTGCCGACATTATAAGGCAGATTGGCAACAATGTGTGCAGGGCGGGGCAGGAGGGCAGCCTCATCGACGCGCAGTGCGTCCTGGCCAAGGACTTGCAGACGCCCGTCGGCAGCATCGGCAAGTTCGGCAAGCGCAGGCAGGCAGCGCG
>JBFKAE010000095.1:0-12677 GCA_041621755.1 Sphingomonadaceae bacterium
ACCGTTCGAACGGTGAAGGGTCGACTGTAACGGTTCGTGGCTTTGGTCCTGAATTCAACCTGGTATTGCTTAATGGCCGCCAGATGCCGACATCCTCGCTCGGCGATGGAGCAAGCCCACCTTCTTCGCGCTCCTTCGATTTTGCGAATCTCGCGTCCGAAGGTGTATCGGGTGTCGAAGTCTACAAATCCGGTCGCGCCGCACTGCCTAGCGGCGGCATCGGTTCGACAATCAGTATCCTGACACCACGCCCGCTCGACAAGCCGGGCCTGCGCGGCAGTGTCGTCGCCAAAGGTGTGCTCGATTCCTCACGCAATACGGGCAGCCCGATCACGCCGGAAATTTCCGGCATCATCAGCAACACCTTTGGCGACGAAAAAATCGGTATTCTTGCCACCGGTTCGTATCAGAAGCGCAAGGCAAGCGTAAACCGGGCCATTGTGGGCTGGCGCGACGGCTATCTGGGTTCGGAAAATAATTGGGGTTCGCTGCCGATGGAAGGCGATCCGCGCTACGCCAACATCACCAACCGTCCCGGCCCCAATGACGTTTACCAAGTACCGCAAAACGCATCTTACAACATCACTGACGTGGATCGTGAACGGATCAATGGTCAATTGGTGCTGCAGGTGCGCCCGGTCGAGGATCTGACCGCGACAATAGACTATACGTTCGCGCAAAATACGGTCCGTGTGCGCGACAGCAATACTGGCGTGTGGTTCAATTTCAACGATGTGTCGAGCGCATGGACCGATGGCCCCGTTGCGGGACCGGAATTCTATGCCGAGCATTTCCAGCGCAGCGAGAACAAGGACTTGTCTTATAGCGGCTCGCTGACCGAAAACCGCAGCATCAACAAATCACTGGGTGGCAATCTGAATTGGACCGGCATTGAGGGTTTGACGCTGGAGGTCGACGCCCACCATTCCACTTCAGAATCAAAACCAGTCAACGTATATGGAACCAACATGTCGGTTGGCGCCGCAGTATTCGGCATTGCCGATCAGCGGATCGATTTTAGTCAGGATCTGCCCGTCATTTCGGTAGCTATGCACCCCGACGTCGATCCACTTGACGCAGCCAATATCGTTCCCACCGGCAACGCCTTCCGTAACGCCTATTTCCGCGACCGGATCAATCAGGCCCGGCTCAAGGGCAGTTACGAATTCGATACGTCGATTCTCGATAGTCTCGATTTTGGCATGAGCTATGTCGAGAATAAGGTGCGTTCAGCCTATGGCTTCATCCAGAACGACACTTGGGGTGGTTCAGCACCGGCGTCAGCGGTACCCGATGACCTATTCTCTCTTGTCACAATTCCCGACAAGTTTAGCGGCGTGTCTGGCGCAGACGCTTCGTCCATGATCCAGCAGTTCTATACCTTTGACTTCCAGAAGATGGTTTCGCTGCTGGATAACCTGAACGGCATTTGCGGCGGCGACGGCAATTGCCTTGCGCCTTATACGATCGACCGGCGCATCTCCGAACAGACCTGGGCCCCTTACTTCCAGATCAACGCAGAGTTCGACTTGCTCGATAATCCTGCCCATTTGCGCGCTGGATTGCGCTACGAAAAAACCAAGGTCGACTCCTCAGCTCTGGTGCCGATCCCGGTAGGCACGCGCTGGGTATCCGCAAACGAGTTCAATATCATCTTCTCGACCGAGAGCGACTTCACGAACTTCAATGGCAAATATGACAATTGGCTGCCCGCGGTCGATTTCGATTTCTCACCTGTGGAAAACGTGGTGCTGCGGGCCGCCTACAGCCACACTATCACCCGTGCGGACTACGCCAGTCTACAAGGTGGTCGCACGCTCGATCAACTATTCCGCATCGGTGGTGGCGATGGCAGTCAGGGCAATCCGGGGTTGATTCCCTACAAATCGAAGAACATCGATTTGTCGGCAGAATGGTATTACGGGCCAAGCAGCTATATCTCGGTTGGCTTCTTCCACAAAAACGTGTCGAACTTCATTTCGTCAACCCGCATCAACACGCCTGCGTTCGATTTGACCAACCCTGCGGACGGGCCACGCTATCAGGCGGCGATTGCGGCCCTTGGCGCAAACGCCAGCACGACCGACATTCGAAACTATATCTTTGCCAATTATCCCGGCTCGGTGGAAATTACCGGCACGGACAGCAGTGGCAACACGACTGGCAACATCTTGGGTCTTCCCGAGGACAACTTGATCAATTTTCAAATTACCACGCCGGTAAACAGTTCACAGACGGCCAGGCTGTATGGCTGGGAATTCGCGATCCAGCATGCTTTCTGGGAGACGGGCTTTGGCATAATCCTGAACTATACGATCGTGAAGGGCGATGCGCGATACGACAATACTCAACCGTCAAGCGTGGCGCAGTTTGCGCTGACCGGCCTCAGCGATAGCGCCAATGCCGTACTGTTCTATGACAAAAAGGGGATACAGGCTCGGTTCGCCTATAACTGGAGGGACAAGTTTCTTTCAGGAACGGGGCCGAATCCGACCTATGTCGAGGCTTATGGCCAAGTCGATGCCAATGCCAGTTGGGAATTCCGCAAAGGCCTTACGGTCTTTGTCGAGGGGATCAACCTGACAGGTTCGGGTCGTCGCGGACATTTTCGTCACCCCAATAACGTAGACTTCGCCTCGCAGGGCAATGCCCGTTACGCGGCGGGTGCTCGCTTTGCCTTCTGATTGCTGCAGTGGACAGTTGGCTGCGGGAGTGAAATAAGAGCCATCTCCCGCTAAATCTGGGAGTGGTTCTCGGTGTAAGCCGATAACAAGGCGGCCGGAAACGGCCGGAGACATGGATGGAAAGCAACGGCATAAAGCGGGTTGTAATCGTCGGCGGCGGCACCGCCGGGTGGTTATCGGCCTGTGTGCTTGCTGCGGCACGGCGGTGTGGAGAAGCGCTCAACATCACACTGATCGAGGCACCCGACATTCCGGCCATCGGTGTTGGCGAAGGCACATGGCCGACCATGCGCGGAACATTGCAGGACATAGGGATCGGCGAGCAAGAATTTCTGCGATCATGCAGTGGATCGTTCAAACAGGGGTCGCAATTCAACAATTGGGTGTCAGGCTCGGCGGGAGACAGTTATCTGCATCCTTTCACACCGCCAGCAACCGGGGATATGGGTGCCCTACTGACTGCATGGGACGGCAAGAAATCCTTCGCAGAGGCAGTATCCGCGCAAGCAACATTGGTCTCGCAGCACTTGTCGCCCAGGCAGTCGTCCATGCCCGACTATGCCGGTGCCGTAAACTATGCCTATCATCTCGACGCCGGAAAATTTGCAGCGCTGCTCGCGCGGCATGCGACGGGAAGGTTCGGGGTACGGCACATTGCCGACAAGGTGACAGACGTTCAAGCTGATAGCGGAATGATTGCAGCCGTCGTTACGGCGGCAAATGGCGTGATTGAGGGCGATTTTTTCATTGATTGTTCCGGTCACGCCGCGCTTTTGATCGGGACCCATTATGGCGTTGCGTGGATGGATCGCAGCAACATACTGCTCAATGATCGTGCAATGGCGGTGCAGGTACCTGTCATGGCCGGCAGCGAAATCGCGTCGGTCACTGTCGCGACAGCGCATCGCGCCGGATGGATCTGGGATATAGGATTGCCCGAGCGACGCGGTATCGGCTGCGTCTATTCTTCACGCTTCGCAAGCGACGATGAAGCGACGAAGATCTTGCGCAATTATATAACCGAAAAAATGCCGGAGACCGACGTCAATGCGCTGGCACCCCGGCGGCTGACTTTCCCAACCGGGCATCGTGAACAATTCTGGCGGGGAAACTGCGTCGCCATTGGCCTTTCAGCGGGTTTTCTGGAACCGCTGGAAGCGTCGGCGATCGTGATGATTGAATTGTCGCTGAAGGCGCTAAGCGCCAACTTCCCGCGCAGCCGCAAGTCGATGGATTTCCTTGCGGGTCGATTCAACGCTCTGTTCCGCTATCGCTGGGACAGGATCATCGAATTCCTGAAGCTGCACTATCTACTGAGCCAACGCAGCGAACCCTATTGGCTGGCGCAACGAGACCCGGCTTCAATCCCCGAGCGGCTCAATGCCCTGCTCGCATTATGGGCTGAACAGCCGCCATCTAACTGGGACTTTCCTCAAAGTGAGGAAATCTTCCCTGCGGAAAGTCATCAATATATTCTTTATGGCATGGGCTTTGCGCCGCCGCCCTTTGTGGGCGATGCGTCGGCTGCATCGACCCGAATAAAGGACATATCCCACCGTGCGCGGTCATTGGCGGCGGCTTTGCCGACCAATCGCGCTGTCCTCGATTTAATAAACAGTCCCCAACCCGATAAAGCTGAATGTCTCGCCTGATATGAACAAGCATGTCATCCTCGACAATATAACGCACCGTGATCTTCGCGTTAGCATCGACGCCGCAGCGGACCTCGGCGATGCCGTCATGGGGTGCCTGACTGTGCCGTCAGAATTCCGGCAGGTTCAGGCCCACTTTCCAATCGTGTTTCGCCGCGACCTGGAAAGCGACAACTTTTCCGCGCTGGCACTATTCGGGTTCGAGAATGGCGAAAATCTGTTTCTGGAGGATGGCCGTTGGGACGCGGGCTACAAACCGCTGGCGCATGACATACAGCCGTTCCTGATCGGTCGGATCGAAAGCGGCGATCAAATCCCGCAGGTCCATATTGATATGGATCACCCGCGTACCAATGGAACACACGGTGTGCGGCTGTTCGATCCCGAGGGCGCGCCGACGCCTTATCTGGAAATTATTGCAGAAAAACTCGGTGCACTCGACACAGCTTATCGCGAGAGCGGAGCATTCTTCGAGGCGTTGAAGCGTTATGATTTGCTTGAGCCTTTTTCACTGGAAGTCCCGCTCAACGATGGATCGTAACATTCTCTTGTAGGCTTCCACATCGTCGATGAAGCGAGGCTTGCGGCGCTTGATGCCACAGCTCTTGCGGACCTTCACACGGGCGGACATCTGATGCCGCTATTCATGGCCGTCGCTTCGGTCAGTCAATTCTCCAAACTGGTCGACCGTAAAAACCGCAAGCTCGCCAATGGCTGAGCAAGATTCACTTGTGCATGCCGCCTTGCCTGCGGTGTGTGAAGTAATCGCACAAAGTGATGCCGCCCTTGATGTACTGTTGAGAGGTGCGCGCGAGCCATTCATAGTACGCGGACTTGCGATCGATTGGCCGCTGGTTCAGGCCGGATGCCAATCCGCGCGCGACGCCCGTGCCTATCTGCTGGCCCATGCGCGCGACCGGGAGCTCACGGTCTCGACGGCTGCACCGGACCGTGATGGACGGCTGTTCTACGACGACGCCATGCAGGTGAATTTCCGTACAGGGCATGGCAGGCTGGACCAGATATTTGCTGGTTTCGATGCTGCCGAAAAGCAGGACTGGGCACCGACTGTCTATCTTGGATCGATCGACATGGAGCAATTTTTCGACGGATTGGGCTCGGCGAACAGGATCGACCTTGGCGAGCGCGATGCGCTTGCGAGTATCTGGATCGGCAACATGACCCGGGTAGCGGCGCATAATGATTTCCCCGACAATCTTGCAATCTGTGCAGTGGGACGGCGGCGCTTCACCTTGTTCCCGCCCGACCAGTTTCGTAACCTCTATCTCGGTCCGATCGACAATACACCCGCGGGACGTCCGATCAGCATGGTTGATTTGATGGCGCCCGATTTCCAGAAATATCCTGGCTTCCGTGAGGCCTTGGCCAGCGCGCAGACGGCAATGATGGAACCGGGCGATGCGCTCTTCATTCCGTCAATGTGGTATCATCATGTCGAGGCGCTCGAGGCTTTCAACGTCCTGGTGAATTATTGGTGGCGCGATACACCGCGCTTTCTCGGCCAGCCGCAAAACGCGCTGAACCACGCAATTCTGGCGATACGCGATCTTCCGGCCGATGAGCGCGAAATCTGGCGGACGATGTTTGAGCATTATGTATTTTCCGGCGGCGAGGACGCGCGCAGCCATGTACCCGAACGCGGTCAGGGTGTGCTCGGGCCGCTGGATGCCGAAAGCGCAGGACGAATGCGGGCTTTTTTATTGAGGAGTCTTTCGCGGTGAAAATGACGAACCCTACTATACGTCGCATCGTTATCGCAGGCGGCGGCACGGCGGGGTGGATGGCGGCAGCGGCCATCGCCCGTACACTTGGTTCCGTAGCCGAAACAACCTTGGTGGAATCCGATGCCATTGGCACGATCGGCGTCGGCGAAAGTACGATCCCGCCGATTCTGGCCTATAACCGGATCCTTGGCATAAACGAGGCCGCGTTCATGCGCGAGACGCAGGCGACGTTCAAGCTCGGCATCGCTTTCGAGAATTGGAAGGATATCGGATCGCGCTACTTCCACAGCTTTGGCGGCACCGGCAAGGACCATTGGTCAGCCGGGTTCCAGCATTTCTGGCTGCACGGCCTGACCAAAGGACACTGGGACAGATATGACGACTATTGCCTGGAGCTGAAGGCCGCGGAGGCCGGTAAATTCGCGCATTTGCCCGACGAGCGCATGAACTATGCCTATCAATTCGATTCTTCGCTCTATGCCAGTTTTTTGCGGCGGATGGCCGAAGCGGACGGCACCCGACGCATTGAGGGCCGCATCGCACAGGTCGAGCTTGACGGCGAAACCGGCGACATCGCCGCGCTGCAGCTCGAGTCCGGCCAGCGGATCGAGGGCGACCTGTTCATCGACTGCACCGGCTTTCGCGCGCTCTTGATCGAAGGCGCACTGCACACGGACTTTGACGACTGGACGCACTGGCTGCCCTGCGACAGCGCCATCGCGGTGCAGACCGCCAGCGTGCAGCCACCTGTGCCCTATACCCGCGCCATCGCCCATGATGCAGGCTGGCAATGGCGCATCCCACTGCAACACCGCCAGGGCAATGGCATCGTCTATTGCAGCCGCTATCTCGACCGTGACACCGCGCTGGAACGATTGCTTGGGTCGATCGAAGGCGAACAGCTGACCCAGCCCAATTTCATCCGCTTCACGGCCGGCGCGCGACGGCGGCAATGGCATCGCAACTGCATAGCGGTCGGCCTGTCAGGCGGGTTCATGGAGCCGCTGGAATCGACCAGCATCCACCTGATCCAGCGCGCGGTTCTGCGGATATTGCGTATGCTGCCCGCCGGTCGGCCAAGCCAGCGCGACATCGCCGAATTCAACGAACAGCAGCACACTGACATGCTGCAAATCCGCGACTTTCTGACCCTGCACTACAAGGCAACCGAACGAAACGACAGCCCGTTCTGGCGACAATGTGCAGCAATGCCCATTCCCGACAGTCTGGAGCACAAAATCGAGCTGTTCCGCGAAACCGGCCGCGTTTTTCGCAAAAATGAAGAACTTTTTGCAGAAAATAGCTGGGTCCAGGTGATGATGGGCCAAGGCATCATGCCGCAAACCTATCACCCGGTGGCAACCAAGCTGCGCGACGATGAGCTGGATCACCTGCTCTCCACCCTGCGCGACGGCGTGCAGACGATGGTGAACGGCCTGCCCGCGCACCATGACTATGTTGCACGCTATTGCGGGACCAAGGACGCGATGGCGGCATGAGCGCGGCGCTCGCCTTGCTTGCCGCAATTTCTCTTGGCGCCGGGACGGCTGAGGACGCGCGCTGGAATCTGGTCTGGTCCGACGAATTTGAAGGAACACGGATCGATCCGGACAAATGGAATCTGGCCGACAATTGCTGGGGTGGCGGCAATGAGGAGCGGCAATGCTATACGCATCATCCCGAGAATGCATCCGTGTCGGATGGGATCCTGACCATCACCGCATTGCGCAAAACACATACCGGGCCTGCATTCCCCATCGACCAGCAAATCACCGAAGAAAAACGCAAGGCGCAGGCGAGCAAGCCATTCACCTCGGCACGCTTATCAACAGCCGGGCACGCATCCTGGCTTTACGGGCGTGTAGAGGTACGCGCGCGGCTGCCGCAGGGACAAGGCACATGGCCTGCCATCTGGATGCTGCCCGAAGCGTGGAAATATGGAGAATGGGCCGCATCGGGGGAGATCGACATCATGGAGGCGGTCAATCTCGGCGAACCCTGCGAGCGCTGCGCGCATGGCCGCGAGAACCAGATATTCGGTACCATTCATTTTGGCGGCGAATGGCCTGCCAACCGTCATATCGGTGATATCACGGCGATGCCTGGGGCGCTTGACGACTATCATGTCTATTCAATCGAGTGGGATGCCGAAAAGATTGTGTGGAGCGTTGATGGCACGCCTTATGCCAAGCGCGCACCGCACGAGTGGCACAGCCTCGGATCGCAGACAGTCGGCGCGCCATTTGATCACCCCTTTCACCTTATCCTCAACCTTGCCATTGGGGGACGCCTGCCCGAAAGCCGCAATCGTGGCGGCGTCGATGAGGGCGGGTACCCGAAATATATGCAAATCGACTGGGTTCGCGTCTGGCAAAAAGATTAATATATGTTAACCAAAAAAACGTTATCAACAGCGAGAATTGGCGAATCTATGGGGAGACGAAAGCAGGCAGTAACCATAAAGCATGTCGCCGCAGATGCTGGCGTATCCTTGCAAACGGTTAGCCGCGTCATCAACAACGAACCCAATGTCCGGCCCGAAATGAAGAAACGGGTGCAGGCATCGATCGACAAGCTGGGCTACGTCCCCTCGATCGCGGCGCAACGCATGAGCGGGTCGCGATCCTATCTCATTCTGGCGCTCAACGACCGCGAGCGCACCATTGCCGACTGGCGCACGCGGCAGGGTACTGACTGGATCGACCAGATGTTGCTGGGCGGCATGTTGAAATGCGCCGAGCACGGTTATCGCCTGATTTTCGAACTGGTCGACACGCATGATGATCATGTGGAACGTGAACTGACGGCGGCGATTGCCGCGCTACAGCCCGACGGCGTAATCCTGACACCGCCACATTCTGGCAATCCGTTGATCACCGGGTTGCTGACAGCGCGGAATATTCCGTTTGCGCAGATCAATTCCATGGAAATCGGCAAGGGTCTTGCGCTCTCGATGGACGATGAAGGCGCGGCAAAGCTCGCCACCCGGCATCTGCTGGATTTGGGACACCGCCGCATCGGCTTTATCGCCGGACCGAAGATATATCAGTTGAGCGGCTGGCGAGTCGATGGCTGGCGCACCGCGATGAAAGCGGCCGATGTGGACACCAAGGGCTTGCTCGAAACGGGCAATTTCAGCTTCGAGTCGGGCGAAGCGGCAGCGCGCAGGCTGCTGACACGCACCCCGCGCCCCAGCGCGATCATCGCCAGCAACGACCAGATGGCGCTGGCGACGGTTGAGGTGGCGTATGAAATGGGATTGAAAATTCCGCTCGACCTGTCGCTGATCAGCTTCGACAACACACCACTTGTGCGCTTCACGCGTCCTCCGCTCACCGCCATTGATCAGCCGATCGCCGAAACCACATCACGCGCCGTCGAATTGCTGATCGCCGCGCAACGCGGCATTCTGGTCGAGACGGGACCGATCGTGGTGTCCGCCAGCCTTGTCGAGCGCGATTCAACGGCACCGCCATTCGATGCCGCCTGAGCAGCCGCCACTGCGCCAATCGTCAAGATTTCTGTTTCTTTACGCGTTGGCGTGGGCGGGCGGTTCTGTCGCCTATGTGCCGTTCCTGTCGCTGTTGCTGCCCGATCAGGTCTCGATGCTTGCCGATACGCGCGCCGTATATTGGCTGGCGAGCCTGACCTTTATTGGTGCTGTGGCCGCAAGTGTCGGCAATATTGCGGCAGGTTATCTGAGTGATATCACGCGAAACCGCCGCCTGTGGGTCATAACAGGGCTGGCGCTGTCCACGGTTTTGCTGGTGATGATCGGGCGTCTCGAAACATTTCCGCTGTTGGTGGCGGCCATCATCTGCTGGCAGGTGGCGATCAATATGATCCTTGGACCGCTCGCCGCATGGGCGGGCGACACGGTGCCTGATGCGCAAAAAGGCTCGCTGGGCGGCATGATGGCGTTTGCGCCTGCGGCGGGCGCAGTATCAGGCGCGATCGTGACCATACCGGGTCTGGCAAGCCGGGAAATGCAATTCGTGCTGGTTGCCGCGATGGTGATCGCCTGTATCCTTCCGCTGTTGCTGTTTGGCAGCCCACGACCAGTGAAAATCGTGCAGGCCGCCGAAATCTCCCCTGAAAAACAGTTCCGCGCGGCGGTTTCCCATATGTGGCTGGCGCGGCTTCTGATCCAGATTTCCGAGGCCACATTATTTGCGTTCCTGCTTTATTGGTTCCGATCCATCGATCCGGACTTCAGCACATATCGGGCCGCACATCTGCTGAGCGTGGTTCTGTTGATCACCGCCCCGCCGGCGTTGATGATCGGGCGCTGGGCGGACCGGCGCGCGCGGCCCATTTTCCCGCTTCAGGCAAGTGCGGTCATTGCCGCCGGAGCCTTGCTTGTCATGGGATTGTCCAAGGGGCTGGATCTGGCGATTGTCGGCTATATCGTGTTCGGCATTTCGACCAACATCTTTCTGGCGCTTCACAGCGCCCAGACTTTGCGTGTGTTGCCACGCAGTGACCGACGCGGGCGCGATCTTGGTTTTTTCAATCTGACCAACACCGTGCCTTCGCTTCTCATGCCGGGTTTGGCACTGGCCATGGTGCCCACGCTCGGGTTTCAGGCGCTGTTTCTCGTGCTTGCCGTTCTGGCGTTGATTGCCTGTGCCTTACTGATGACGCTCACCCGTCAGCGATAAGCTCTTGCATTTCTATCATTATCTGTTAACTCTATTTTGAGAACGTTCACATAATGGATGCGAGGGGATGAATGTGTCGACAATTTGCGCAGGCATCGGGAATGGTAAGCAGCGGTATTTAACTGCGGTTCTGGCACTGCTGGTGGCCGGCACGACCGCATCTGGACCGACTGTCTCCCGGGCCGACTCGCCGCCTGCCATAGCGGCGGGCAGCAACCGTGCGCTTGCCCCCGATGCTCGCGCCAAAACGCTCGTCACAGCGATGACGCTGGACGAGAAGCTGGCGATCATCCACGGCTATTTCCCACCGTTTGCAAAGCCCGTACCTGCCATCGCCATGACGCCTTCGGCAGGCCATGTTCCCGGTGTCCCGCGCCTTGGCATCCCGCCATTGCGCGAAAGCGACGCCAGTCTTGGCGTCGCCAATCAGGTTGAGCAGCGCAAGGGCGATACGGCGACTGCGCTGCCCGCGAGTCTTGCCACGGCCGCGACATTCGATCCGGCGATCGCCTATGCGGGCGGCGCGATGATCGGGGCCGAGGCGCGCGCCAAGACCTTCAACGTTCTTCTTGCCGGCGGAGTCAATCTTGCGCGTGATCCCTGGAACGGCCGTAATTTTGAGTATCTCGGCGAGGATCCGCTGCTGGCCGGTGTGATGGCCGGCGAACATATAAAGGGCGTTCAGAGCAACAATATCGTATCGACGATCAAGCATTTTGCTTTGAATGCGCAGGAGACCGGACGTACGGTGCTTGACGCGCGCATTGATCATGGCGCGCTGCGTGAAAGCGACCTGCTGGCCTTTGAAATTGCCATCGAAATTGGTGATCCGGGTTCGGTCATGTGCGCCTATAACAAGGTGAATGGCGATTATGCGTGTGAAAATGCCTGGCTGCTCAACACCGTCCTGAAAGAGGACTGGGGGTATAAGGGCTGGGTCATGTCCGATTGGGGCGCGGTGCATTCGACCAAAAAGGCAGCGATGAATGGCCTTGATCAGCAATCCGGGCAGGAGCTTGATGCTGCCCTGTATTTCGGCAAGCCGTTCGAGGATGCGATCAGAGCAGGAACGATTCCGATGTCCCGGCTCGACGATATGGTCGAACGCATTCTCTATGGGGTGATTTCGACTGGTCTGATGGACAATCCGGTTCCCGAAAACCCGCAGCAGATCGACTATGCCGCGCATGCGCAGGTGGCGCAGCAGGCCTCTGAAGCGGGCATGGTGCTTTTGAAAAACAAAGGCAATCTTTTGCCGCTGGTCAAAAGCGCACGCCGGATCGTTCTGATCGGCGGGCATGCCGATGTCGGCGTCTTGTCGGGCGGCGGATCATCGCAGGTGCGCTCGGTCGGTGGCGCGCCGGTCGAAATCCCGCTGACCAGGGGCGCGGCCTCGTCCTTTGCGCGGATGACCTGGCACGCCTCTTCACCGCTGCGTGCGATTCAGGCGCTCGTCCCGCAAGCCGAAGTGACCTATGTCGATGGCGAAGACCCCGTCGCCGCCGCAAAAGCCGCACGCGCCGCCGATGTCGCCATTGTCTTTGGCTGGCAATGGCTCACCGAGGCGCAGGACCCTGAACATATGCGCCTGCCCGGCGCGCAGGATGCGCTGATCGATGCGGTGGCAGACGCAAACCGGCAGACCATCGTCGTGCTGCAAACCGGCGGGCCGGTGGAAATGCCCTGGCTCGGCAAAGTGCCCGCGCTGCTTCAGGCCTGGTATCCTGGCCAGCGCGGCGGCGAAGCGATTGCCAATATTCTTTTCGGAGCGGTCAATCCCTCGGGCCGCCTTCCCATAACCTTTCCCGTGCGCGCCGCCCAATCCTTGCGCACGGAGCCGGCGGGCCTTGCTGAACTGCACGCAGCCGAGGCCCGCCGGGATGCTGGCGACACCACCGATTATGGCATGACCGGTGGTGTCGCTCCCTTCGCCGT
>JBFKAE010000096.1:0-12501 GCA_041621755.1 Sphingomonadaceae bacterium
CCGGCTTTCCTGAGATTTTAAGTGTCATCGCCGACGGGAAGAAAAAAACTGCTGCTGATGTCTGGCACACGGATGAGAGCTTCCGGGAAAGGCCCCCGACCGCATCGGTGCTGAGGGCGATAACGGTCCCGAAACTGGGGGGAGACACACTGTTCAGCAACGCTGCGTGCGCCTATGCGGGGCTTGATGATGACATGAAGGCGCGAATACGCGATCTGAAGGCCATGCACGGACCCACGTATGCTTATCAGAGGCGAGGCCACAAAACATCATTTGTGGATCCACAGAAAGTTAAAAGGCAGGAGGAAGAGAATCCACCCCGCCCCCAACCGGTCGTACGCATGCATCCCGAAACTGGCGAAGCGATTTTGTTTGTCAATGAAGGATATACTGGCCCCATTGTAGGCCTCAGCGATTCCGAGTCGGCGAAGTTGCTCCGGCACTTATGGGATCAGTTCAAAAAACCTGACTATCAGCTACGTGTTAAATGGGCACCTAACACAATAGTTGTTTGGGACAATAGAGCGGTTCAGCATTATGCGACTGCTGACTATTCCGAGCCACGCCGCATGGAGCGCATCACGGTAGCCGGAACCGACATTCCCCGCGGCGTGAATTTTAAAGAAAGTCAATCACATATCGCGGCGTGATATTCAGGCATATTGGGCGACATGCTTCGCATCGATATTCTATAATAACATGATTTTACTTAACATTTCATAGAGATGCAAACTCAATGATTCTTGAACAAAAGCACCCAAATTGTCTCTATATTGATGGCAAATGGGTGACTCCAAATGATGGAGAGCAAGCACCGGTTTTCAATCCGGCGACTGAAGATGTGATTGGTATGGCTCCTGTGGGCGGAGTGGCCGAGGCAGAACGCGCGATTGCAGCGGCGCGGCGATCATTCGACGAAGGAAACTGGCGGCGGCTGCCGATCAATACGCGCGCTGACATTCTATCCCTCTTTCTGGATGAAATCGTTGCAAGGCAGGACGAAATCGTTCGCTTGATTGTTGCTGAGGTGGGGGCACCGTGTTCGCGTGCTCCATTCCACATACATGCAACACTTGGCTATGCGCGATATATGATCAATGCCGCGCGGCAGGAGAGCGTCACTGCATATGCTCCTGAAATCAATCCAGCGCCGAACGGGAGCAAGGTTCTGGGAAGCGCAGTTTCCGTCAGAATGCCGCTTGGAGTCATCACGGCGCTTACACCGTTCAATTTGCCATTTTTAAATGTTGTTAAAATTATTCCGGCGCTCGTGATGGGCAATAGCGTCGTATTGAAGCCATCGCCTTATACGCCGTTTGAAGCCTTGCTTCTGGGGGAAATCGCAGATTCGGTTGGCCTGCCGGCCGGTATTCTCAATATTGTGACCGGCGGGGTTGATGTTGGAAACATCTTGACTTCGGATCCGCGGGTCGATCTGGTGACTTTTACAGGGTCCGACGAAGTTGGATCGAAATTGCAAGCGCAGGCTGCGCCGACGTTGAAACGCTTGCTGCTCGAACTTGGTGGAAAGTCTGCGCTTATCGTACGGCATGACGCTGACCTTGCAGCAGCTTTGGAAGTTGGCGCTGCCAGCTTTACCGCGGGGGCGGGCCAAGGATGCCTACTGACAACCCGGCATCTCGTTCACAATTCAATCCGGTCCGAATATGTAAGCAAGCTGGCCGCTAGGGTTGAAAATGTTAAACTTGGTGACCCCTCTGACCCATCAGTGACTATGGGGCCGTTGATCAGCGCGGCGCAGCGTCAGCGCACAGAAAGCTATGTCGATATAGCGCTGAGTGAAGGTGCACGACTTGTCACGGGTGGAACGCGCCCGGATATGGAAAAGGGTTATTTTTACAGGCCTACGCTGTTCGATGATGTTCAGAACAGTTGGCGTATCGCCCAGGAAGAAGTGTTTGGGCCTGTGGCAGTAGTCATCGGCTTTGATAATGATGACGAGGCCATATCAATTGCCAATGACTCTCAATACGGACTTCACGGTGGCATATTTTCGGCTGACGTAGGTCGAGCCTATGAAATGGCGATGGAGATTGCCACCGGATATGTCGCGATCAATGGCGGATCCGGCGGCTTGAACCTTGCCGCACCATTTGGAGGTATCAAACGATCCGGATATGGCAGGGAATATGGCGTGGAAGGACTTCATGAATATTCTTATCAAAAGTCCATCAGCTTTCATGCCGCGTAAATTCCACAACATATCTACCGCTATTTATGTCGTCTCACCATGATGCAGAGCTTTACTTACATCATAATTGGTGCCGGCTCGGCTGGTTGTGTGTTGGCAAATCGCCTAAGTGAAGATTCGCGTAACAAGGTGCTGCTGATAGAAGCGGGCGGCGACCTTGAAACGAGAAAAATGCGGATACCACTCTTTTTCAGCGAGGTGTCAGCGAATCCGCGCCTTGGCTGGAACTATCATGCAGAGCCAGAACCTTACGCCGATGGCCGGGTGCTACCAATTAAACGCGGTAAATTGCTCGGAGGTTCGTCATCTATTAATGGCTTGGCCTATACCAGAGGTCGCCCGAGCGATTATGATGAGTGGCACGAAGGTGGAGCAACAGGCTGGAACTACAACGCGGTTCTGCCCTATTTCAGTCGTGTTGAAAAAAGTTGGCGAAGAGCGGCGGCAAATCACGGTGAACAAGGCATGATGCCCATAAGCCGCTATCCGCGGGATGAACAACTATTTGCCACCATAACAGAAACTGCTCGCAATTGCGGATATCCATTAAATGACGATTTTGACGCCAGAGGCACAGAGGGCTTCGGCATATATGATACAACCACCTCACACGGTCGACGTGCCTCAGCTGCCTCGCACTATCTGGCACCGGTTCTCAAAAGACCCAACCTGAAAGTTCTCTGCAATAGTCTGGTCACGAGAATTATAATGGACGGCAGAAAGGCCGTTGGCGTTGAAATGGAAAGGCATGGAGAACGTATAGAGGCACGATCAACATGTGAAGTTATTCTGTCTGCCGGAACATATGGTTCTCCGCATCTATTGATGTTGTCCGGTATTGGTCCGGCGGATGAACTTTCTCGATGCAATATTGAAGTCATTGCCGACAATCCTGGTGTCGGCGGCAATCTTCAGGAGCATCCGGTTATCGGCGCTATGTTCTCTACGAATCGTTTATCACAGTCTGATCGCGATATGCGGTTCGATCAACTGATGTTCTCCGCAGTGCGATGGAAGTTATTCGGAACGGGGTTGTTCAGTGCCATTCCTCTCGGTGCTGTGGGTTTTTTTAGCTCGCAATCTGATGTTGGTCGTGCCGATATAGAGGTGGCCTTTGTCACCTCCAGTCCAGAGGCGCGACCATGGTTTCCGTTGATCCGTCGGCATCGCGGACAGAAAATCTGGTGCTGCACATGGCTGCTATCGCCAAAGAGTCGAGGGCGTGTGGGATTACGCTCACCAAACCCCAGAGAGCATCCAACAATTCTCCACAATCTTCTTGCTGAAACGGATGATGTAAGCGCACTCACCTCCGCATTGTTGAAAATTCGTGGACTTACGGCGAGTTCGCCTTTGGCTGATCTCATTGAAGATGAACTCATGCCTGGCAACACGGTCAAGGCACCCGATCAGCTCGAAGCCTTCATACGCGCTACTGCGGTTCCAGGGGCGCATCCCACCAGCACCTGCTCTATGGGTTCACACGACAATGCAGTTGTAACGCCTGATCTTCGCGTTCGGGATCTGCAAGGGCTACGGGTCATTGATGCTTCTGTCATGCCAAAGGTGGTGTCGGGACACACGAATGCCGCGACTTTAATGATCGCCGAACGCGGTGCGGATATGGTTCTGGGCAAAATTTAATTTTTCGCAATAACTGTCTTGTTTTCCGATCCATTTCCAGCGGTTGAAACTGAAAAACCCCGGCGGATCACCCAAGATTTGTTCTGAAAAGCCTGAACATTGCTTCCCAGTGGCGTTGATCGGCGGCATGATTATATGTTTTACGTCGTGGGAAAGCGAAACCGTGATCGGCATCCTGATAAATTTCGATTTCATGCGGGACACCAAGCTTTGTTAGATACGATTCGAGCTTGGGAATTTCAGTTACCGGCGCCAGATGATCGTGTTCAGCATAGCCAAAATAGAGCTTGCCTGAGACACGTCTCGCCAAAAGATGGGGACTGTCGCTATTGTCGGTCATGCAATTTACGCCATAGAATGATGCAGCGGCGTTGATCCTGTCTGGGAAATTACCTGCAGCAGAGATTGCAAATGGCCCTCCCATACAATAGCCAACCGCGCCTAGAACGCCGATACCAACTGAACAATGCTGATCGATCCATTGGAGCAGCGCTTGTGTATCTGTCATTGCTCCGGCGATTGTGGTGTCGTGGATATGGCTGATAATGGTTTCGGTTTCTGCAGGATCTCCGCTGCTAGTTTCAGATGGGAAGCCGATCTGCACACCGAGACGATGGTATAGATCGGGTAGAATGACCTGATAGCCCTCGTTCGCTATGCGGCTACACATTTCCCGCAATTCATCTCGTACGCCGCGCGCATCCATATAGAAGATAACTCCTGGCTGGTTTTCGCTGCCTGTTCTGCCGAAAAATTCTACAAGCATTGCCCCGTCTGCCGTGGGGATGGATTCGCGAATTGGCTCTATCAAGGATTGATTCCTCTCAATGTCTGGTTGGGTCCACACCATAAAATTCTTGTCGAAAACTTACATAAAAGACCGTATACGCATGATATAGATTGATCCCCAGATGTCCAGCTTCTAGAGTTGGATCGGATAGACGGAGAGTAAGAATGAAAATTTGTCGCTATGACCAGAATCGGCTGGGTCTGATTAAAGATGGCTCCGTTTTTGATGTGACTGATGTGCTGGAGCATATACCCAAGCAGAGCTGGCCGCTGTCATTTGGCGACCCGTTGATATCGTGCCTAGATGAGCTCAAGCCTGTGATAGAGGAGGCTGCGTTGAAGGGAGTCTGTGTTCCTGTGGACAGACTTCGTTTTAATAGCCCTATCCCTTGGCCTTCCAAGATTATGGCAGCACCAGCAAACTATCGTTTGCACGTGGAACAGGACACTCTCGATCCGGGGGTTGATCAAGGCGTGCATCGCAAACAGGTACTTCATCTGGAGCGCCCCGTGGATTCACTTGGCCTGTTTCTCAAAGCCTCCAGTTCGCTCGTCGGGCCTGCAGAAGGTATTATTATAGATTGGGGAAATGATAGACGTGTCGATCATGAAGTGGAGGTAGCAGTTATAATCGGCAAGGTCGCTCGACATGTCGCCCGATCGGACGCCCTGAATTATATTGCCGGATATGCTCTGGGGCTGGATGTTACCGTGCGGGGAGCTGAAGATCGTAGCTTCCGGAAGTCGCCAGACTCATTCGCCCTACTCGGGCCTTGGCTGACAACAGCTGACGAAGTACTTGACGTGGCAGACATACCCTTTTGGCTTGAAGTCAATGGTGAACGACGTCAGTCCTCGTCGACGAGCCAGATTACTGTCGATATTCCCGAGCTTATCGAACTGGCATCCAGCCTATACACTCTCTACCCTGGCGATGTGCTGTTGACAGGTACACCCGAGGGTGTTGGCCCGCTGGTTCCGGGCGACGTTATCAGAGCTGGTTCGTCGCTACTTGGCGACATGACTTTGAAAGTTTCTGGAGCGGGGAATTGAAGAATTAGATTATTGACGTGTCAACAGGCGGCAGACCAGAAAGTTCAAAGCGTAGTGCCTCTCCCGGGACGGGGAAATGGGTGCCGACGATACTCCCGGTCATGACCCACTGACCTGGATCGAGACGTCGATTTCTTTCTGCTAGCCCAGAAACCAGCCAAACGAGAATGGCAAGTGGATCTCCACCAGCATTCTGGCTCAGCCCTGATTCAATTTCGGTGCCATTGCTTGACAGGTTTCCCTTGATATCGATCAGGCTATCGTATCGTTCAATTGGTACCGCTTCGCCCAAGATGATACCCGCGTTCCAACTGTTGTCAGCGATAAGCGATGCTGCATCGAGCGATGTATAATCAGCGTTCCTGTCCTCAATGATTTCGAATGCAGCACATATCGCATCAATATGTGACCAGGCATCGGAAACACCGAAAGTTTTCTTTGGGTCCGGAGAACGGGAGATTCTGACTGCAAGTTCGGCTTCAATGCCAAGGCGACTGAATGCCTTGGCATCCAGAGTCTTGGGAGATGTGTGAATGCGATTTTGGAAGATCGCGCCGGCAATCGGACTATCAATGCCGCACATTTTTTGCATACGTTCGCTGGTTAATCCCACCTTCCAGCCTCCAGTCGGACCATAAATCGGCTCCCAGCGGGAAATAAGCTCTTCTTGTACGGCATATGCGAAAGGAATGTTGTCCTGGTATGTTCTTGGTAAAGAACAGAAATCATCATTTTGTTCATGTTGGGAAATGCAGATCAAGGCTTGAGCCTTAGGCGTGAGACTTTGCATAAGCGCTCCGAAATAATTGTCGCTGTTCTTTAATTGTCAAAATTAATGCGTAAACATATCATACCTCCTTTAAAAGGAGAAGATAATGGGTGATAATCTGCCTTGTAATGACGGAACGCACACGCGATGCGTGGTAATAACCGGCGGCTCCAGAGGCATCGGAGCCGAAGTGGCGTGTCATTTCGCAAAGGCGGGTTACAATGTTGCTATAACATACCGACAAGATTATTCATCGGCCCAATCAGTAATAAATACGTTGATTAATAATGGTGTGGAAGCAAGAGCATATTGTTTTGACCTCGGTTCTGACCAGACAGTGGATGGCACGATCGAGCAAATTCACAAGGACTTCGGCCGCATTGATGTTCTGGTCAACAATGCCGCCAGATTCGATAGTGGCCCTTTCGAGGACATTGATGCAGAACTATTTGACAAGGCGTTTCGTACCAATTTGTTTGGACCCATATCTATCATTCAGCAATGCATGAAATATCTCCCTAAGGGTGGACGTATCATAAATATAATATCGGCCTTGGGTGTCGAACCTAAAGAAGGAACCGTCTTGTATGCCGCGACCAAAGCGGCGCTGCGTGCGGTAACACAAGGGTTGGTGAGTCCGCTGGCAAGACAAGGTGTGACGATCAACTGTGTCGCGCCCGGCGTGATACTGACCGATATGATGAAGAATGCTTCCAAATCGGATCTGGAGACGGTCGCCGCTGATACTCCAATGGGCCGCGTCGGCGTACCATCCGATATCGCACCTCTAGTCGTATTTTTGGCATCGGCAGGCGCCGAATGGCTGACCGGGCGAACCTATGTTGCAGACGGAGGAAGAATCTCTTTTTAACGATCTTTGAATACAGGTGGTCGCTTGTCCAGAAATGCCTCAAGGGCTTCCTTGTGATCTTCGGTTTGATGCGCGAGAGCTTGAAAGCTTGCAGAAAGATCAAGAAGCGAAGAGAGATCCTGCTGTTGAGCCTCTTGCAAAAGGCGCTTGGTCATTCGCAACGCTGGGCTGGGGTTTTTGGCAATGCGTTCTGCAATTTCGGTCGCTGCTTCAAGCAGCTGCCCCCCGGGGACAACATACGAAACAAGCCCCCATTCAAGCGCAGTGGCGGCGTTGATAGTGTCGCCTGTAAGAGAAAGCAGGGTCGCTCTTGGCAGGCCTATAATCCTTTGAAGCAACCAAGCGCCCCCATCACCTGGAACTAGACCAAGTTTCACGAAGCTTTCCGCGAAGACGGCGACATCCGCTGCAATCCGGACGTCGCACATACAGGCAAGGTCAAGGCCCGCGCCAATTGCAGGTCCATTGATTGCGGCAATAATCGGAACTTCAAGGGAGCGGAATGCGAGAGGTATCCTTTGTATACCACGCCGGTAATTATCCCGGACTTCATGCGGGTATCCGGCGGATGAACCAGTTCCGTCCCGCATCTTTTTTATGTCACCGCCAGCAGAAAAGGCGCTGCCAACGCCGGTCAGGACGATGGCCTTGATACCGGAGTCATTATTGGCCATTTCGCATAGCGTGACTAAGCTGTCGATAAGCTCAGGGTCGGATAAGGTATTGCGGACCTCGGGTTTGTTAATTTTAACAGTCAGTATGCTGCCGCTACGTTCGGTGAGAAGTACTGCATCCATGTTTGTTTACCTTCAGCTCAATTCTCAGATTTTTGGTGGCTGTGGCAATAACTCAGCGATTGCTGCGCGAGTCGATCATTCTTTCGCCGACAATTTTAAGTCCATATCCATCCAATCCAATGATTTCCTTGTGTGATGTTGTAAGCAGAATCATGTCATGCACACCAAGGTCACAAAGGATTTGTGCTCCGATACCATAGTCGCGAAGTGGAGTATCACTTTTGGTTTGACGGCGTCGGCGAAACAATTGAGCCAGCCAGTCGCTCGAACTGTCACGCAAAAGCACTAAAATACCAGCGCCCTCGTCTGCAATAATGTTCATGACCCGATGTAGCATGCCCGTTCTTTCATTCTGTTCGCCAAGCATATCCGTGAATGGTGACATGACTTGCATTCGAACCAATGTTGGAACGCTTGGTGCGATCTCACCCTTTTGAATGACCAGATGCTCCTTACCGTCAGTCGTGTTAGCGTAAACAGTGGCGTGCCATTCGCCGCCATGTTCGCTGATGAAAGACTCTTGCGCTACAATTTGGATTAAATTGTCAAACCGTCGGCGATAGGCAATCAGATCACTTATCGTGCCGATATTAAGGCTATTTCGTTGTGCGAAGCGTTGAAGCTCGTCCATTCTCGCCATTGTACCGTCTGCGCTCATGATTTCGCAGATTACACCTGATGCGTTCAGTCCTGCTAGCCGCGCTATATCAACAGCAGCTTCGGTGTGGCCGGCTCGTACGAGCACGCCTCCATCCCTGGCGACCAGGGGAAAGACATGACCCGGAGACACGATATCCGCAGGGCCATTGTCAGCGTCGATGGCGACGAGAATTGTTCTGGCACGATCAGCTGCCGATATCCCGGTTGTGACGCCTTCTTTGGCTTCAATCGAAGTTGTGAAAGCTGTTTCCAAAGGCGCTCTATTATCTGCGACCATCGGCGCAAGCTGGAGGGCTTCGGCTCGCTTTCTAGTGAGGGCAAGACATATTAGACCCCGCCCGTGGGTAGCCATGAAATTGATGGCATCAGGTGTTGCCATCTGTGCAGGGATGACAAGATCCCCTTCATTCTCACGGTCTTCATCGTCCACAAGAATGAACATGCGCCCATTTCTAGCATCTTCAATTATATCTTCAGATCTAGAGAGTTCTGACTCCATATTTATTATGCTCCATAGGAATCAATATTCAAAATATCTTTATACGCATGTATCTATATATGTAACTTTTCGATAATAATTATTATTATATTATACTGAAGTAAATTTAATTTGATCGCGCTTCTCTCAATAGTCATTGTCAACGCAATACGATCACATTTCATTTTGCTGACCGCCAACTGCCAGTCGACCCCGCGGGATAGCACGTGCTGCCCACCAGAATAATATTGCGGCGATTGGCCAGGAAAATGCGAGGATTCCCAGAGAGTAACGCAGAGATTCATCACCCATTTGTTTAGTCATCAGATCACTAATGACGCCCGCTGCAAGTGGCCCGATGCTGGCTGCCACGACTGAGCTAATGGTCAAAATAAAGGCTGATGCTTCACTTCGCATTTCAGATGGCGTTAGTTGCTGTATGACTGCAATGCTGGGAGCTTGATGAAAATTGCAGATCAACGCAGGTAACAAACCAAGAATAAAAACAAATCTCAGATCCGAAACAAATAGCATCCCCCAAAGAAAAGGTGTGCCACAGCAAGCTGCTATTGCGATGCTCCAAAGATTCCATTGAAAATTTCGGCGCGCAAGTCTTTGGGCGATCCAGCCGAATAAATAGCTGCCAGCAAAGCCGAGGAGACCCACAGAGATGCCCATTATTAAACCGATTGTCCCAGTTCCCAATCCATAAGAGCGCGCAAAAAACGCGGGTAGCCACAAAATTATCGTCAACGCGCCTGTCATGTACGTTGAATAGGCATAACAAACACGGCGAAATGCAGCTTGGGACCAGAGAAAGGCCAGAGATTTCCATATCGATGAACGGACGGGCGCTGAAGATGCGAATTCACCACGTTCAGGCTCTTGCACGCTAATCATAAAAATGGCGCCTACGATCAATCCTGGAGCCCCAATCAGCAGAAATACCCACCGCCAGCCCAAAAGGGTCGTCAAATATCCACCCAGAACGAATGCAATGAATGTTCCGAGGCACGCCGCACTCGCAAGTGCGCTGAGTGCAAAGGTGCGACGTTCGGGCGGAAAGGCATCGGAAACGATGGATTGCGAAGCGGGTAATGTTCCAGCTTCACCCGCCGCCACGCATATGCGAGCAATTAGAAGTTGCATGAAATTGACGACAAGCCCACAAGCGGCAGTCGCGAAAGAAAAAAACAATAAGCAACTTAAAATAACGCGCTTGCGGCTGGTTCTGTCAGCAAGACGTGCAAGTGGGATACCCAGAAATAGAAATAGCAGCCCTGTCGCCGGACCTAAAATAATGCCGAGCTGACTGTCACTGAGGCCCATTTCAACCTTAACTGGTTGTGCTAATAGTGACATAAGCTGACGATCAACGATATTGATCGTCGCAATTACCGTGAGCATCAACAGCATATATCTTGCGCTTTTTCTCGCTAAACCATCTTCAGCAAGCTTCGTGTCCGGAGTGTTTTTCTGGGAGCTGCCCAAAATGCCCACTGTCGATGCGCGCGGTGGAGTGTTTGGTGAATTATACATACTGCCATGCCTTATGAAGAGCCGCTGTCCAGGCCCACATAGGATTATCTCGCAACTGGAGATGACGGCCTGATGAAGATACTCGCATCAGGCGTTTGCACAAAATTGCGGGGCGCTTATTCATGCGGGAGCTCCGTCAGGTATCTCAGTGAGCTTTCTGCGGAGTGCGTTTCGCGCGATATGCAACATGGTTAGTGATATGGGTAGTGTGATGCACGAAAGTAGAAATAGAGAATGTCCAAGCTTTCCTTCATCTTTAAACAGGTAGTCTGTAAACATTGCTGTTATTAAAGGACCTAGACCTACACCTAGCAATGTGAAAATCGATACAAATAGAGCAATTATTCGTCCTCGAAACTCACGAGGCGTAATCATATTAACAGTGGATGCTACAAATATCATGAAATTCAAAAGTAGAGTCTGCGAAATTCCATATAGTATAATGAACGCTATCGGAGATGTGACTATGAATGAGAAAAGCACAGTGGGTGCCGCAATGAGAAGCATCCAGATGTAAAAGCGAAGATGGGCGTCAGTTATACCTCGAGTATACATCCAATCGACAATCCATCCTTTAAAAATTGTTGCACTGGCGGCTACGAGACTGATAGCGCCCAGCAACGGTCCATATTTGTTTGCAGGCCAACCGAACTCTCTCACAATATATGTCGGCGCCCACGCAACTAAACTATTTGCAAGTAACACGACCATTGCAAAGCCAAGTATCATGGAGACAAGAATTCGTGAATTATCCCGGCAAAACTCAATTATACCTGCATCTGCAGTCATAGAGGGGTTTGGATTAGCGCCACTTGTCTTATGAGGGTGCCCTGGCTCAGCAAAGGTAAACAGCAAAAATGCAAGGAATAAAGGAGGTATTCCGATCAGAATCAAAGAAATTTGCCACGGTTTCAGTAGGCCCAATACTGGAAATTCAACTGTACCTAGAGATGTGGCAAAGCCTATAACCAGTCCGCCGATTGCAAAAGCGGAGGCTGTTCCGACGAGGGAGCCAGTTTGAAATATCGCCATGGCGGTCGTGGCTCGTCGTTGCGGAAATGCATCGCCAATAAGCGCATATGATCCGGGCACAAGGCCTGCTTCTCCGGATCCTACGCCAATACGGCATAAAAGCAGGGCGATGAATGAGCGCGCAATTCCAGAGCTTGCTGCGGCGAGAGACCATGCTGTTACACATATATATATGACCCACCTGCGTGGATATTTATCCAGAGCCCATCCCAACGGCACTCCGAGCAAGCCATATGAAATTGCGAAAGCAGGACCGAGCAATATACCCATTTGCACATCGGAAAGGCCTAGATCCGCCTTAATAGGATCTACCAGCATTACCAGAACCAAACGATCTATAAATGAATTTACATACAGTATCCAAAGTACAAATATCATCCACCAGGATCTAAATGATATTTTATCAGAACAATTATTATTTATATCTATCTTATATTTATCGCTAGTTGATAGATATGAAACATTCTGGCCATGTGTCACGCATTTCCACCCTTCCAATTGTTTTATGCTGACCACTTCTCCCTAAGTTCGACTTTAATCATTGATTTCATTTATTTAATGCATTCAAGTGATATAAGGTCGAATGGCCTAGCTATCCTTCTCTTCATTAGATAGATAATCCAAGCGTAATCTGAAAGACACGGACAAGTTGTGAAA
>JBFKAE010000097.1:0-12395 GCA_041621755.1 Sphingomonadaceae bacterium
CCGGCGTCGAGTGCCTTGCCGACAAGACCATCGGCGAGCGAGGCGTCGACCTTGTTGATGCGCGGCATTGAATGATTGCCGCCAGTAAATGTCATGGCGCCAAGCGCCATGCGCGAAACGACAAGTCCGGACTTGCCGAGCAATCTATAGTGCATGGGAAAACCCCTTCGTCGTGCGGAACCCTGCCGCCGACAAAGGCGCGATCAGGGGAGTGTTTCGGCGAGTTGCGTCTGCGTATCGAACAAGGCGGGCAGCACTTCGTCTTTCATGCGTTCGGGCGTACAGCGTGACGCGTGCAGGCCAACGGTAATGGCGGCGATGGTCTGGCCGTTGAAATTGCGAATGGGGACGGCGATCGATCGCGAATTCATCGCCACTTCCTGATCGATATAGGAATAACCCTGTTCGCGGACCTTGATGAGTTCGGCCATGATCGCATCGACCGAGGTCAGCGTATGCTCGGTCAGTGGAACACGGTCGCTCGCCTCGACTACCTTGCGGGCCTCCTTGTCCGAAAGTGTCGCCAGCAAAACCCGTCCCAGCGACGTGCAATAGGCCGGAAGCCGACTGCCCGGATGCAGGCCCGTGCCCATGACCCGGTGCTTTGATGCGCGGGCGATATAGACCACCTCGGTATAATCGAGCACGGCAGCCGAACAGCTTTCGCCCAGCCTGTCGGCAAGGCTGGCAAGTGCGGGCCGGATCAACTGGGGCAGCGATGCCGAAAGATAGGAATGGCCGAGTTTCAAAATGCGCGGGGTCAGTTCGAAATAACGGTCGTCCGAGGTTGCATATTCCTGTTCGACCAGCGTCAGCAAACAGCGTCGCGCCGAGGCGCGGTCGAGGCCGCTCAACCGCGCGACCTCGGCGATTGTCAGGCGTCCCTGACCTTTGCCGAACGCCTCGATAACCGATAGACCCTTTGCAAAACCACCCATGCGATCGACATCGCGAAGCACGCGTTTGTTGCTTACTTCTGCGCCGTCCGTTTCTGTTTCTGCCATTTTGGTTTGTTTGCTCCGAGCCTTGATTTATTCCAGTTTTGCAACCGTTCGTGCGATTATTGCACGCCCATTCCGCCCTGTACAGGCCAATGGCGAGTCTTGGAAGAGGCTTTGTCACCTGCGCAAAATCAGGTCGGCGGCGCGCCACGCTACGACCATTGCGGGTGCATTCGTATTCCCGGCGAGCATGAATGGAAATACCGATGTATCAATGACACGCAGGCCGTCAACCCCCCGGACTTTCAGCGCCGGATCAACCACTGACGCCGCGTCGTTACCCATACGGCAGGTGCCGCATGCGTGATAGTTTGCATAGCCATATTGCAAATAGGCCGCCTCGATCGTTTCGGGCTTGTCAAAAGCAGGGCCGGGTCGGGTTTCGGCCTCGATATAGGCGGCGAGCGGCTGTTGGCGGACATAATTGCGCGCGCAATCGAACATCGTGGCGATCATTGCGCGATCTGCATCATCGCTTGCATAGCCCGGTTCGATTTCGGGCAGCGCTGCGCTGTCGCGCGATGCAATGCGCACCCGGCCGCGTGATTTTGGCCGGATCGGATAGACACAGAAATTCAATCCGCCCGTGTCCTCGACCTTCAGCGGTACGGCTTCGAAGTCGAACGTGTAAGGCGACATCAATATCTGCAGGTCGGGGCGATCCTTGCCCGGGTCAGACTTGATCCACGCACCCATGTCATAGGCGCCGCCGGTCATCGCGCCCTTGGAGCGCAGGAAATAATCGAACACGCTGCGGACAAGGCCAAGACCGCGAAATTCCCTGTTCTGCGACACCGTATCGGGAACACGCCATTGAAAAACTATGCCGCGATGCTCGCAGAGGTTCGCACCGACATTCGGGCTGTCATGTGCGACCGGAATATCGAGTTTTTTCAGCAATTCTGCCGGGCCAATGCCTGATCGCTGCAAAATGGCCGGGCTGGCAAGCGTCCCTGCGCTGACGATGATTTCCCGGCGGGCGGCAAACTGCACTTCGCTGCCGTTGCGCGTGCCGCTGATCCCGGTTGCGCGGCCGTCCTCGATAAGCACTTTGTCGACAAGCACGCCTGTCTCGACGGTCAGGTTGGGCCGGCCCATGACCGGTTTCAGAAACGCCACGGCGGCGCTTTGTCGCTTGCCTTTCCAGATCGTGCGCGGCGCATAGCCGACGCGCGGCTGATCGCTCGGGTCGTTCACATCCTCAAGCCGCGTCAGGCCCATTGCCGTACCGGCTTCGATCACCGCCTCGGTCAGCTTTGAACGATATTCGGGCAGCGAGATCCTGAGCGGCCCGTCGCCACCGCGTGCGGGCGCAGGCCCAAGCTCATGACCTTCCATTTCTGCGTAGGCTTTGCCGATATGCGACCAGTTCCAGTCTTCGCTCGACAGGTCGGCCAATGTGTCAAAGTCGGCTGCTGCGCCGCGCACATAGACCATGCCGTTGATCGAACTCGACCCGCCCAATGTCCGTCCGCGCGCCCAGCTTTCGCCGACATTGTTCGACCATTTTTCAGGCTTGGTCATGAACGGCCAGATGTAGCGCAGGTTCGACATGATCTTGGCAAGACCGCGTGGCATATGAATGAAAGGGTGGTTGTCCTTGCCCCCGGATTCCAACAACAACACCTTGACCTGCGGATCGGCGCTCAGCCGGTTGGCGAGCACGCATCCCGCAGCCCCTGCGCCGATGATGATATAATCATAATCGCCCATCAGACCGCTCCTTCCACAGCAAGCGCTGCGGGGCGTCCGCCCAGCAATATTGTT
The DNA here is from genome assembly GCA_041621755.1 of Sphingomonadaceae bacterium. Lineage (GTDB taxonomy): Bacteria > Pseudomonadota > Alphaproteobacteria > Sphingomonadales > Sphingomonadaceae > Sphingosinicella. The sequence goes on from JBFKAE010000097.1 coordinate 2,769, forward strand.
TTTGTTTCAAGGAACGGTTTCAATCCCTCGACGCCGCCTTCGCGGCCAACACCTGACTGTTTGAAACCGCCAAAGGCGATGGTGAAATCGACCCGCATGCCGTTGTGGCCGACCGTGCCCGATTGCAACTGCCGCGCCACGGCATAGGCGCGGTCGGTATCGTTGGTGAAGACGGCATTGTTCAGGCCGAAAATACTCTCATTGGCAAGCGCGATGGCGTGATCCTCGTCCTTGGCCGATATGACCGACAGCACCGGTCCGAAAACTTCCTCGCGCGCGATGCGTGACGATGGGTCGACATTGCCGAACACCGTCGGTTCGACAAAAAAACCGCGGTCGAGATGTTTGGGACGTCCGCCACCTGTTGCAAGCGTCGCGCCGCTTTGCACGGCTTCGGCGATATGGGCTTCGACCCTGTCGTGTTGCACAGCCGTTGCAAGCGGCCCCATGCGTGTTTCAGGATCGAACGGATCGCCGACCTTGACCTTGCCAAAGGCTGTGGCGAGGGCATCCATCATCGCATCGTGGCGTTTTTCCGTGACAATCACCCGCGTCAGCGCCGCGCAGACTTGCCCGGTCATGTCGGGGGCGCGTTTGGCAAGCGCGGTTGCGGCCGCTTCCACATCATAATCGTCAAGGATAATCGCCGCCGATTTTCCGCCAAGCTCCATCGTGTAGCGCGCCATGCGACCACCCAGAATCGAAGCTATGGTCTTGCCGGCCACACTCGACCCGGTGAAGCTGATCTTGTCGACACGCTCGTCGCGTACCAGCGCCTCGGATGCTTTCCGGTCGGCGGTGATGACATTCAATACACCGGGCGGCAGCCCGATATCCTCGGCAATTTCGGCCAGCAGCAACGCGTGCCCGGGGGCTTCCGGCGATGCTTTCAAGACGACAGTGCAGCCCGCGGCAAGCGCTGGCGCGACTTTCAGCGCGATCAGCATCGCAGGCGCGTTCCACGGCACGATTGCGCCGACGACACCGACGGGTTCCCGCACAAGCAGGCCAAGCTTTGCTGTCGTCACCGTCGGCTGTTCGGTGACGAAGGGGAAGCTTTCGGCAATGTCGGCATAGTTGCGATAGGTATAGGAAATCCCGCCCGACATGGCCTGCGCCATGCGATAGACAATGCCCATCTCGTTCGGCCAGATCTGCGCAAAATCCTCTGCGCGCGCGTCAATCGCGTCGGCCATTTTGCGCAGCCAGTCCGCGCGTTCCGCCGGGCTTAGTGCAGGCCACGGGCCAGAGTCGAACGCCTTCCGCGCCGCTGCAACAGCCTCGACAACGTCCGCTTCGTCGGCTTCAGCAACACTGACATAAAGCGCTTCGCTCGCCGGGCTGATGACATTGATCGTGCCGCCCGCCTTGGGGGACGTCCATTTACCACCGATGAATAGCTTGTCGGGATGGCGCAGGGGTGCAGACGTTGTGGTCATGTCGATTGTGTCATCCTGTCCGTTTGTCTTGATCGAATAATGCGAGCATTCCATGCTCGATCGCGGTCGCGGTGCTGTGTGTTTCAAAATCGCGCAGCATTTCGCTGTGCAATCGATACGAAAGCGGCTGCGCCTTTGCCGATGCACTCATGGTACGGGCCAGTTCACTGGCGCGCGCAAGCAGGGTTTCTTCGGGCACGACCTCATTGATGATGCCCCAGTCCGCCGCCGTGGCAGCGTCGATAAAGTCTCCGGTCAGCATCATCTGCCGCGCGCGGCGAATGCCAATGGCGCCGCTCAACATCGCGCCGCCGCCCCAGCGCGGGAACAGGCCGACCTTGCAATGCGTGTCGGCAAAGCGTGCTGCAGGCGTGGCAATTGCGAACGCGCACGATAGCGCCATTTCCAGCGCACCCGTGACGCATGCCCCGTCTATGGCTGCAATCACCGGCTTGTGCAGCGCGCGCAGTGCCGCGCCCGGATTTGGCTCGACAGGCGGTGCGCCCGGCACCCGGTCCTTTAGATCGACACCAGCGCTGAAGCAGCCACCGGCGCCGGTCAATATGACCGCGTCAACGGCGTCGTCGCGATCCGCTTCGGCCAATATCCCGGCAAAATCGGCGCGCATGGCGCGGGTCATCGCGTTGCGTGCTGCGGGCCTGTTCAGTACGACAAAACGGATCGCGTTGCGGTCGGCAACGACAAGCGGCGCTTGCGCGCCGTTCAGCAGATCCGAAAGCTCAGACATTCACCATTTCCGGCGCGTCCTGCTGCGCGCTCGCGACCATGTCCGGGGTTGCACAGGCTGCGACATATTCCTTGCGCAAACGGCTAACCAGTGATGCCACATCGGGCAGATCGTCGATCAGGTCGATACCATGCCCGGCGCTCCACAGGTTCCGCCAGGGTCTGACATCCTCGGGCAAATGTTCATAGGTGCGGCTTGCCGGTGCAAGATTGGCAAGGTCGACGCCGTTCTGCTCCAGCGATGGCTTCAACCAGCTTGCCGGTACACCGGTAATCGCAGGCGTATAGGCAAGGTCGTTCGACGTGCATTCGACCAGCATGGTCTTGTAAGCATCGTCGGCATTGGCTTCGCGCGTCGCGATGAAGCGCGTGCCCAGATAGACAAGATCGGCGCCAAGGATCTCAGCGGCACGAATGCCTGCGCCTGTCGACACGCCGCCAGCAAAAACGATGGTGCCGTCCCAGATTTCACGCACTTTGGGCAGCAGCGCGAGCGGGTTGAGCGTCCCGGAATGCCCGCCGCCACCGCCGCCAATGCAGATCAGGCCGTCAACGCCGCCTGCGATCGCCTTTTCCGCAAAGCGCAGATTGGTCACGTCGTGCAAAATCACGCCGCCGCGATCATGAATGGCCTTGGCGATCTCAGCCGGATTGCCAAGCGCGGTGATGAAGTGGGTAATGCCGTGCGCGACGCACAGTTCGATTTCCGCAACAGACTCGGCAATCGGCCTGTTGGCGATCAGGTTGACGGCAATCGGTCCCGCCTTGCGGTCCGGGTTGTGCTCGCGGAAGGAGTCGAGTTCGGCGCGGACCTGTTCCAGCCAGCCGGTAAACTCCTCCCGCGTGCGCGCATTGTGGCGGGGGAGGCCCGACATGATGCCCGCTTTTGCCGATGCAATGACAAGCTCCGGGCCGGACACCAGCATCATCGGCGCGCAAATGGCCGGTAAAACCATGGATGATCGAAGTTGTGCGGCAAGACTCAAGGTGGTTCCTTTTGGTATAAAAGTGCGTTATTCGCTCAAGTGGTCACTTATTGCACCTTTTTGCATCAAGTGGAAGAGGGCGTGACGCGACTTTTCATGTTCCCAAATAGGATTTGATGTGAGAGGCATGGGCATATGGAAACAACTTGGCCACATACACATCCCGTGATGCTGAAACACGTTCGGCATCACGTGGTTTTCAATCGCATTCGGCGTCTGTCACATTTGCAAGGCAAAACGCCGGTTTTCCATATCTGTCGTGTGTGACCCCGTGTGACCTTGAACCTGTGACCTTGCTATGAAACTCGGGATCGTATCGGATATTCATTGCCAGCATCAGGCGCTGGCAGAGGCGATTGCCGCGCTTGGTTCGATTGACAGGCTGATTTGTCTTGGCGACGCTATTGATCAGTCGCGCTTTTGCAACCGGACCGTGGCGATGCTGCGCGATCACGATGCACTATGCATATTGGGCAATCATGAACAGGCGTTCTTCGTTTCGTCAGGACACAGTGCTGCGAGTGTCGATTCTGGTCTTGCAAACTGGTTGAAAGCAAGCCCGCAGCGCCTTGACCTGGAGTATTCCGGCCGACATCTGGAGGTCGTCCACAGCACAAGCTGGCCGTCAGGCCATGCCTATGTGCCGCCAGATCACATGGATTTTCAGCGGTTTGAGCGGCAAGGGGTCGATGTCGTCCTTTACGGACACACACATCAGCCCGTCGTGCGTGCGGTGGGGTCGACCCTAGTTGTCAATCCCGGCTCGATCGGGGAAGGGCGTCCTACGTTGTCAGGCTTTATCCGAAGCTGTGCGCGGCTTGATGTCGAAACACTGACAGCCGAAATCATTGATATTGACGGCTAACGTCCCTTGAAGTTCGGCGGACGCTTTTCGATCCAGGCCTTGAATGCCTCCACCCTGTCTTCGCTGCGCAAAAGCCGGATATGCCGTTCCGCTTCAATTGATAGAAATGCGCGGAAATCGACGCGTTCGGCTTCGACAAAATTGGCTTTCATTGCCGGCAGCGCAAGCGGCGCGGATGCGGCAAGCCGCGTTGCGAGCCGCGTCAGTTCGGATTCAAACGCATCGGCGGACCAGACATGTTGCAAAAGCCCAAGGTCTTGCGCTTCCTGCGACCCGATCTTGCGCGGAAGAAACATCAGGTCGCGCGCCCGTCCCGATCCGATCAGACGTGGCAAGGTCCACGGCACGCCCATATCACCTGCAACACCGACATCGATAAAAGCCGTATTCATCCGCACGTCATCGTCGCCAACACGAAGGTCACACGCGCAGGCATAGCCAAAGCCCGCGCCCGCGCAGGCGCCGCGAACCGCAGCGACGGTGACCTGCGGCATGTCATGCAGCAGGGCGGCGACCTGATACGCATCAAAATCGGGCGGCGGATTTTCGCCAGCCGTCACTTTGCTTTTCATGTCAGCACCCGCACAAAAATCCTTTCCCGCACCACGAAAGACCAGCACTTTTACGGCATTGTTGCGCGCGACCTGTTCCAGCAGGGCATAAATCTCAGCCCCCATACCGCGCAGCAGCGAATTGCGCGCTTCGGGGCGGTTGATTGTCAGGGTTGCAACGCCACCATCGACATCCATCAGGATTCGTGGCGACGTCATTTCCCCGACCATGGCTGAAATTGCGGTGACCGCTTTTCAATAAAGGCGCGTGCGCCTTCGGCAATGTCGGGATGCTTCAGCCCCGCCATTGCGCGCGCCATCGAATCCTCGACGGCCGCGCGGAACGGCAAATCGAGATGTCCATAAATCTGCTGCTTGATCTGCGCGAGGGCGCGCGGCGATGCAGTCTGCCGCAGGTCTGCGACATAGGACTTTACAGCGTCAAGTTCCGTGCCCGCTTCCACGACCCTGTCTACAAGGCCAAGCGACAAGGCCTCATCTGCGCTGATCTTGCGCGAACTCCACAGCAAATCGAGCGTTCGTGGCACGCCCATGATACGCGGCAACAGCCAGCTTGTGCCATGTTCGGCAGGCAGTGCGCGATTGGCAAAACCGGCGGTCAGCCGGGCGTCCTTTGACGCAAACCGCAGGTCGCACATCATGGCCAGTACAAAGCCACCGACTGCGGCAATACCATTCAACGCGCAAATGACGGGCTTTGAACATTGCAGCAAATGCACAAACAGGCCGGGAATTTCGCCTTCAGGGAACGCCCTCGCACGTTGCCCGCCAGAGTCCGCAGCTGCGGCGAGCAGCGAAACATCAAGACCCGAACAAAATGCCCGGCCGCTGCCGGTGATGGCAATCGCGAACACCTCAGGATCGCGCTCTGCAGCGTCCGCTATGCGCCGCAATTCGTCGATCATGTCGCGGGTAAAGGCATTGAGCACCTGCGGCCGGTTCAGCGTCAGGATTAAAAGACCATCCTCGATCCGGCACTCAAGACCTTCGGCACGGCTTTCAATCGTCAACGGATCTTCTCCAGAAAAGCGGGCGCGTCGCGGTATTTTTCGCGTAGCGTCACCTTGTCGATCTTGCCCGACGGCAGACGTGGCATGGGCTCGGCCTCGAACGCGACATAGCGCGGCACCTTGTAACTGGCGAGGACTTCGCGGCAGTGATCGACAATGGCGGCAGGTTCAAGTGCAGCAACATTGCTGTGAATGACCGCAAGCGGGGTTTCGCCAAAGTCCTTGTCCTTGGCGGCAAGCACGACGACCTCTTCAACGGCCGCGAGTTCGGAAATGGCGTTTTCCACTTCCATCGCGGAAATGTTGAGCCCGCCCGAAATGATGATGTCCTTGATGCGGTCGATAAATGTCAAATTGCCATGTTCATCGAGAACACCGCGGTCACCGGTATGGAGCCAGCCGTCGCGAAATGTCTTGGCGGTTTGTTCTTCGTCGTTCCAGTAGCCTGCCGCAAGCCCGGCGCTGCGGATCAGGATCTCGCCAGCTGTCCCCGGCGGCGCGGTCGAACCATCTTCGCGTATAACCCTGAATTCGGAAAACATCGCGCCGGGACCACATTTTTCCGGCTCTGACACTGCCGTGGAATCGCGCGCCGCCCATGCACCGCCCGCCTCGGTGCAGCCATAAGCTTGACGCAGCACCACGCCCTTGTCGCGGTAGCGCGCCAGCAACACCGGATCGACGCGCGCGCCGCTGATCTGCGCGAATTTGATCGATGAAAGGTCGGCATCCTCAAACTCTGGCAGGGCGGCGATGCGTTCGAAAAATATGGTCGATGCGAGGAACGTTGTGATCTGGTGATCGCGCAGCAAGTGCAATGCGTCTTTGGCGTCGAACCGGCTCTGTATATAGACGGCAGCGCCGACCGACAGGAATTGCAGCAACAGCAAGGTGCCCGACGCGGAACTGAACGGCCCGGTGACAAACACACTGCCGCCATTGCCGGTGGCCGGTTCCATGATCGCGAACTCGGCCGCATAGTTCATCGTTGTTCCTTGGGTATATATGACCCCCTTGGGGAAGCCGGTTGAACCGCTGGTGCCGATGATGAACAACGGGTCCTCCGGCTTTGCCTCATAGGTTGGCAGCGGTGGCGCGACTGCATCGCGCAACGACCGGATCACATCCAGCTGTCGGCGCTTATGGGCTTCGTCCTCGCCCAGTGCTTCCTGAACGCAGGTGTCGCGTTCCGCGTCGGCAAACACAAGGCTCGGCGTCAGCATGTCGAGCGAGCGCCGCAAATCGCGCGGGCTCGCCCGAAAGCTGAGCGGCGCGCTGATCGCGCCGACAAGCGCGCTGCCGATGATCAGCATCGCATAATCCAGCGAATTGACGGCGACGGTCGAAATCCTGTCGCCTGGCGCAATGCCTTCATCCTTCAGCCAGGCGGCAACCCGTGTGGCCCAGGCGTAGACTTCAGCATTGGTCAGCGTTTCGCCGTCGAAATGCACGGCCAGCCGGTCAGGCCGTTCCCTGTGCCACCACTTGAGCGCCTGACCAACGGTAAAAGCCATGAACCTGAAACCCTTTCGCGCTTACAACGTCGATTCGCTGCCCAGCAGTGCCGTGCTGCTCATCAGGTCGCCGGGTCCGCCCGTGACCAGCGAGAGATTGGCATCAGGCACCTGATTGGTCGAGGTGCCGCGTATCTGGCGTACGGCTTCGGGGATAAGACCCATGCCGTGAATAAAGCCTTCACCCAGATCGCCGCCTGACGTGTTGATCGGCAGTTTGCCCGAAGGCGCGACCAGATTTTCGAACCGGCAGAAATCGCCCGCCTCTTCCATCTTGAAAAATCCGTGGTCGACCATAGCACCGATACCCATCGAATTCATGTTCATGTAGATCTGGGCGACATCGACATCCTTTGGCCCATATCCGGATTCCTTCCACAGCCGCTCGGCAAGCTCGACCTGACCGGCCGTCGCATAATAAGGCTTCCAGTTTTCCTCGAGCGCGCCGCCGCCTTCCATCGTGCCCATCGGCGCGGACAGGATATAGGCCGGCTTCTGCTTCAAATGCTTCGCGCGTTCGGCTGAAACCACCAGCACGCACGCCGCCGCGTCATTTTCGCGTGAACAGTCGAACAGGCGATAGGGTTCGGAAATCATACGCGCATTGTCATAGACTTCCTGCGTCATTTCCATGTTGCGGCCATAGGCATTTGGATTGTTGTTCGCATGGAAATAGGAGGCTTGCACCGTTGCAAACAGCGCTGACTGCGGCACGCCATGATATTCCATCAACCGCTGCGCGCGAAGGGCAAGGATCTGTGCCGGCGAATCGAGGCCATTCACCAGATACTGTGCCGATGTGTCGTCCTGCGCGACGATCACGCGCAGACGCTGGCTACTGCCTTCGGCCATCGAACGATAGATGGCGACGATATCCGCCTGACCCGACATGATCGCCATTGATGCCATGTTGAGCGTGGCTGGCAGCGCCCCGCCGTGGAACCAGACGAGCGAGGCGAATTTGCACTCGCGCGTGCCGAGCGCGGGCATAAGCTTTGACGGGTCGCTGCGTTCGGAGGCGTAGGAGACGAAGCCGTCAATGTCGCGCACGTCAATGCCCGCGTCGTCCGCGGCCTGGGTAATCGCGCGAAGCGCCAGTTGTAATTCAGGTTCGGGGGACGTGCCACGCTTGTAATAGGGTGTCTGTCCAATTCCGACTATAGCGGCCGCGCCGCGCATCTTGCTCACATTGTTTCTCCGCGTTTCATTTCGATAAAGGGGGTGTCGCTCCGTGCTAGAGGTCAAGCTCCCAGCGTATCGACGGGTAGTGTTTGGTCTTGGCGCTCGGCGGCTCGATCGAGCCTTTGACTGGCGCGCCGATGGCAAGGCCGGTTTCATCGCCTTTGAGAACGCCCATCACGCGGACATTGCCTGCTGCCGGAATCTCGGCAACGACGGTGACATAGGGCACGTCGTCCTTGCGTTCGAGCACGCGATCAAACGCATATTGCGACCGCGTATAGGTAAAAACAGTGCCTTTTGGTTCCAGATCGACCCATTTGAAGTCCCATGATCCGCATTTTCCGCAGCGGTAATGCGCGGGCCACGTCCAGTTCTGGCAGGATGAGCATTGCGGCAGCCGGAATTTTCCGTCTTCCAGGCCGCGCCAATATTCGTCGTCGGCACCGATCGCGCCGGACATCTTATGCTGTTCGAAACTATAGGCCATTTGCCTCTCCCTGACGGTGGCGCATGTTAAAACACGCCATCATTTTGTACGACTATGTAACATACGTACGATTTACGACAATATGATTATGCTGACAATCCCTGCTCTGTGCTTTTCTGTCCAGCCTTGACAAAAGCCCGCGAGGCTGGTGTTTGATCGAATATTGATGAAACGAGCGATAATCGAACAAAAGGGGCGCAGATGCAGAAAGAAGACTGGCAACAGGCGATCGACGCCAACAGGCTCGCCATATTTATGGAGAGCAAAGGACTCGGCAGCGCCCCGATAGAAAATGTAACACTGCTCGCCGGGGGGACGCAGAACCTTATCTACAGGATCGAATCCGGCGGCACGCAATATGTGCTGCGCCGTCCGTCCTTGCACCCGCGCGGTCGGGCAAATGATACGATGCGCCGCGAAATGCGCGTGCTTGCCGCGCTTGCCGACAGCGACGTGCCGCATCCGCGACTCATTGCGGCCTGTCCCGACGAAGATGTGCTTGGTGCAGCCTTCTATCTGATGGAGCCGATTGACGGCTTTAATGTCACGGTCGGCATGCCATCCCTACACGCTGATGACGCTGATACCCGGCGGCGGATGGGCTTTGCGCTTGTTGATGGGATTGTCCGGCTTGGCAGAATTGACCATAATTTGGTCGGTTTGTCCGATTTCGGCAAAGCAGACGGTTATTTGGAGCGGCAAGTCGCGCGCTGGCGTGCCCAGCTTGACGCTTATACCAGCAATGATGGATGGCCGGGTCCGCATGTGCTGCCCGGTGTTGATCATATCGGGCAATGGCTTGATCGTAATCGACCCGACAGCTTC
>JBFKAE010000098.1:0-12223 GCA_041621755.1 Sphingomonadaceae bacterium
CGCTGGCTCGCCGAGGGCAGTGACACCACGGCAAGCACCGCAGACTGGCACCTCCATCGCCTGAAACTCGGCATTCCCGATTCGCCTGATTTTGAAGTCGACAAGCTGATGTGGCTCGAATCGAACGCCGACCACCTGAATGGGGTTAGCTTTACCAAGGGCTGTTACGTGGGGCAGGAAAACACTGCACGTATGAATTATCGCGGCAAAGTCCGAAAACGCATGCTGCCCGTAACGCTTGGTGACGACCCCGGCGATGAACGCCGTATCATGGCGGGCGACCGTGAAGCCGGAACCTTGATGAGCCATATTGGTGACAAGGGCATCGCGCATATACGACTGGAACATGCGGACGCGCCGATGACGCTTGGCGATGCGTCGGTCACCATCAACTGGCCCTCTTGGCTTCCGCAAGAATAAGCGCTTAAAGTCGCGTCATGATTATGGACGCCTGGATCGCAATCGTGATCGCACTTGTCGTCGGCTTTGTTGCCGGACGCGTGACCGCAGGCGACCGCGAACGCCCGGACCCCGCGCGTGCTGCCCGCCTGTCATCGCAGCTCGCCTCAAATGTCCGCGCCGAGGCGGTGTTGCTGCTGCGCGCAGGAAAAAAGATCGACGCCATCAAGACCATACGCGCGGGCAGTGGGCATGGATTGAAAGACGCAAAAGGCATTGCCGAACACATTCAGGCAAATGAAGCCCGCTATGAGTAAGAGAAAGAAGCGTCCAAAACTGCGCGAGGACAGAAAATTGCTGTTCCTGCTAGGCGTGTCGGCGGCGATCCTCGTCGTGACACTTGCTGTCATCTCGCCCTGAACGCTTCTTCCCCAAAAGTCGAAGAATTCACTCTTCTCTTTTCGCGCCTAGCCAAGCCGTGCCAACGCCGCGCGCAAGCGTTCGGCTTCGGCAGTCTTTTCGCCGTGATCGGTGCGGGCCTTTTCAACAGCTTCGGGCTTTGCCTTTTCAACAAAGGCCGGATTGGATAGCCGTCCTTCCAGACTCTTCGCCTCTTTTTCCGCCGCCGCCGCGTTCTTTTCCAGCCGTGCGCGTTCTGCTGCCAGGTCGATAACGCCTTCAAGCGGCAACACATAGGTCGCTTCATCGACAACGATTTGCGCAGCCCCACCAGCAGGCGCTTCATCATGCGAAATGCTTTCCGCCCGGCACATACGCTCGATTATCGGCTGGTTCACGGCAATCCGCGTCTTTGTGGCTTCCGATGCATCGCGGACAAACAAAGGCAACTTCGCACCTGCCGGCACGTTCAGCTCCGACCGCCCCGAGCGCACTTCGCTCACCAGCCGGATCAGCCAATCAATCTCCGCCGACGCTTCCTCATCGATATCATCGGCCTCAACCCATTTCGCCGTTACCAGATCATGCCTGCCCCGATCGCCAAGCGCGTGCCAGAGTTCTTCGGTAATGAACGGCATCACTGGGTGCAGCATGACCAGAATCTGGTCGAGCGCCCATCCGGCGACCGCGCGAGTTTCAGCCGCGTCGTCCGCACTGCCGCCTTCTTGCAACACAGGTTTGATGAGTTCGAGATACCAGTCGCAAAAGCGGCTCCAAACGAAGTGATATATTCCGTCCGCATAGGCATCGAAACGGTAATCGCGCATCGACGCGTCAAGCGTACGGCGCGTTCTTGCTACCTCTGAAATGATCCAGCGATTGACGGCAAGATTTGCCGGTGGCGCGGCAATTTTATCGCTCGCGCCAATGCCATTCACCTCGCAAAAGCGCGCGGCATTCCAAAGCTTGGTAGCAAAATTGCGGTAGCCCTCAACGCGCTGGCTCGACAATTTGATGTCGCGCCCCTGCGTTTCCATCGCCGTCATGGTGAAGCGCAGCGCATCGGCGCCATATTGATCGATCAGCTCTAGCGGATCGACCGTATTGCCCTTTGACTTCGACATTTTCGCGCCCGAAGCATCGCGGACAAGGCCGTGGCAATAGACGGTTTCAAACGGAGCCTGCCCCATGAATTCGATGCCCTGCATCATCATGCGCGCGACCCAGAAAAAGATGATGTCGAAGCCGGTGACAAGCACGCTGCCGGGATAATGGCGCTTCAGCTTGTCACTGTCTTCCGGCCAGCCAAGCGTCCCGAACGGCCACAGGGCCGAGGAGAACCACGTGTCGAGGACGTCGGGATCGCGCGTCAGACGCGCATCGGGTCCGGCAAGCGCGCGCGCCTTGGCTTCGCTTTCGGCAACATAGGGCTTCCCGCTCTCGTCATACCAGGCCGGGATCTGGTGCCCCCACCAAAGCTGGCGCGAGACGCACCAGGGCTGGATGTTTTCCATCCAGTTGAAATAGGTTTTTTCCCACGTCTTTGGCACGAACTTGGCCTTGCCGTCGCGCACCGCGGCAATGGCCGGAATAGCCAGTTTCTGCGCATCGACATACCATTGATCTGTCAGCCAGGGTTCGATGACGACACCCGAACGGTCGCCATAAGGCGTCTGGATGACGCGATCTTCGACCTGCTCCAGCAGACTTTCTGCTTCAAGCTGCGCAACGACTTTCTCGCGCGCGGCAAACCGCTCCATGCCGATATAATCTTCGGGGATCAGGCCATCTTCGGTCTGCACCACATGCGCTTCGTCGTCGAACATGTTGAGCATATCGGCGGGTTTGAACCCGGCGCGCTTGCCGACTTCGAAATCGTTGAAGTCATGGCCCGGCGTAACTTTCACCGCTCCCGAGCCAAGTTCGGGGTCAGCATGTTCGTCGGCGACAATCGGGACCAGACGCCCCGTGATCGGCAACTTGACCTCTTTCCCGATCAGCGCCTTGTAGCGCGCATCGTCGGGATGCACGGCGACGGCCATGTCGGCCAGCATGGTTTCCGGCCGCGTCGTGGCAACGGAAATTTTCCCCGACCCGTCGGCAAGCGGATAGGACATGTGCCAGAACTTGCCCTGCACTTCGACGGTTTCGACTTCCAGATCCGAAATCGCCGTCTTGAATTTCGGGTCCCAGTTGACCAGCCGCTTGTCGCGATAGATCAGCTTTTTGTCATAGAGATCGACGAACACCTTGGTGACGGCGGCTGAAAAGCCTTCGTCCATCGTGAAGCGTTCGTTTTTCCAGTCGCAGCTTGCGCCCAGCCGTCGCAACTGCGTCGTGATCGCGCCGCCGCTTTCGGCCTTCCATTCCCAGACCTTTTCGACGAATTTTTCGCGGCCAAGATCGGTGCGCTTGATCTGCTTCTCGGCCAGTTGCCGCTCGACGACCATTTGCGTTGCAATCCCGGCATGGTCGGTGCCGACAACCCACAGTGCGTCGCGGCCTTTCAGCCGGTGATAGCGTATCAGCACGTCCTGCAACGTATTGTCGAGCGCGTGGCCCATATGCAGGCTGCCCGTCACATTGGGCGGCGGGATGATGATGGTGAACGGTTCGGCGTCGGGGCGTTCTGGCCGAAACTTGCCACTTTCTTCCCAATTACTATACCATTTGGCTTCGATTTCGGCCGGTGCGAATGTCTTGTCGATTGTCATAGCGCGCCCATTTGCCAGCATTGCTGCAACGCGGCAAGCCGCCAGCTGCAATCAATGTGCCTCTTAAATTTCAGATTGCAACGAAACCGGCTTCGATTTCAGCTATGGCGTCGCGGCGAAGGTCGGCTTTGACAATAGCAAAGCCAGGTTGGACCTGCATATCGAGCGCACGGTCGATGGCAACGGGAAGCAACGCATTTGGCATAACAACTTCATCAACCAGCCCCGACAGCATCGCCTGATGCGGTGATTGCAGGATCGACGAGAGCGCAAGCCGTCGTCGCCAGATCGGGTCCAAGCCATGTTTCAGAATAATTTGTGGAACGCGGGGAAATGGCAGACCCGCTTTCGCGCCGGGCAGGCCCACTTTCAGCGACATGTCGCCCGCGACCACCCAGTCGCTGGCAAGACAAACGAGCGCCCCCGCGCCGATCGCATGTCCATTCACCGCAGAGATGACCGCGCACGGCAGGCGGTAGAGCGCAGCGAAAAACACGTCGATTGCCGCATTCAGCCTACGCCGATCATCGCGATCCTGTTGCGCGATGCTCGCTTTGTCGACACCGACGGAAAATGTATTGTCCGCGCCTGTTATGACGATTCCATCTTCGGGCGGCGTAGCGGCCAGCTTTTTGAATAGCGCCGTACCCTCGTCGAGAAACTCAACGGTAAAGGCGTTGCGAGGTGCCCGGTTCATTGTCACGACGAGAACGCCGGCGTGGTCTTCCGTCTGAAAAAAGCTCATTTTCTAGTGATACGGGCGATTTCGCTCGCGACCATCTGCTCGACCATCTCGGGCAATTTCGCATCGAGCCACTGCTTCAGCATTGGACGCAACATCTCGCGTACCATCTCTTCGAGCGTATTTGGAGTCCCGCTTTCACCGCCCACCAGCATCGCCGAGAGATCCGAAACCTCATCAGACGTCGCCGGAACCTCCGTGCTTACAGCCTCTTCGCGCGACGGCATGGTTTGCGCCACATCGGAAACAGCATCGGCGGCTTCATCATCGACAGCCGCTTCGGCAGATTGAGCTTTGCGGGGTTTGACCTCGTCTTCCTCGGCAATGATCCTCCGGATAGAGGCCAGAATTTCCTCCATCGTCGGTTCGCGACCATCGGTCGGCATTTTCGCATCCTTGCCCTGAGCCATGCGGACGATTTAGCCTTAAAAAAAGTATCTTGTCACGCTCTGTTATATTACGGCGATTTCAGGGTTTCCCGGCATCCGCGCCTGGCGTCACCGATTGCGCATCAAATCCTGGTGCCCAATCGAGCAGTTGTCGCTTGGCCGAGCGCGTATAGGCTTCGGCACGATACGTCTCGACAGGCAGCTCAAGCCTTCCGGCTTCAGCATGACCGAGCGTTGCCAGCAGCGCGTAACCCGCAACATAGGCGTCACGCTCTGCCCGCACCAGTTCGACCTGCGCATTCAACAGTTCCTGTTCAGCGTCGAGCACATCAAGCGTCGTGCGCGATCCGACTTCGTTTTCAGCGCGTACGCCTTCCAGCGCCAATGTGTTCGAATCGACCGCGATTTTCGCTGCTTCAATCGTCGCGCGTGCCGTCAAAAGGTTTGAATAGGCATTTCCGGCGCTTTCCACGGTCGTCCGTTCGCTGCCAACAAGATTTTGCTGTAACTGACTGCGGCGGGCCTTTGCCTCGCGAATTTGTGAACCAACGACGCCGCCCTGATAAAACGGTATCGTCAATGTCGCGCCGACATTCTGCGTATAATCGATCCCGCCCGAACGCAGTCCGCTGCCAGCGCCGACGGTCCCGCGAAAATTCGTATAACCAACGCTGAACGTCGCATCGAGCCTTGGCGCACGCGCACCTTCGGCTGCGCGAATATCATACCGCGCCGCCTGCTCCTCAAGCTTCGCCGAATTGACAAACGGACTATTGTCGAGCGCCATACTGATCGCCTCCTGGCGCGTTGCAGGCAACGGCGGCAATGGCGGCGTCGGTTCAAGATCGACCGGCGGGCGCCCAACAACACGCTCGTAAGCCGCTATACTATTCGACAGACGCCCCTCCGCCGCAATATTTCGGCTTTTGGCGAGCGCCAGCCGCGCTTCGCTTTGCGCGACATCGGTGCGGGTTAGGTCACCGACTTCAAAACGGTCATTCGATGCCTGCAATTGACGTTCCAGCACCTTTACCTGGTTTGATGTCAATTCCACCTCGGCCTGATCGCGCAGCACATCGCGGTAGACTACAACAGCATCGTAAAGCACCTGATTTTCCGCCGCACGCAATTGTTCACGGCCCGACAGCACTCGCCTATCCGCCGCCTTGACGCTGTTACGCAACTGACCACCATGATAGACAGGCTGGCTCAGACGCACGCCGACTGTCACCAGCCGACTTTTATCGTCGAACTGACCGGGATCCGATGTTTCCTGATCGATCGCTGCTTGACCACCAATTGTTGGCCGCATTGCGCCAACCGCCTGCGACAGACGCTCCGACGTGATTTGCTGGCCAGCCCGCGCCGCGGCGATTTCAGGATTTGAAGCGTAAGCCGACGCCATCGCATCGCGTAACGTATCGGCCATAGCGGGCGCTGCAAAAACGAGCGCCATAGTCGCTATGTTTGCAGCAAAAAATGTGCGCTTCAACGTCATTAAAATTCCTGTCTAGAACTGAAAGGCCTGTGCCCGTTCAAAGCCCGGCAGTACCGGCGCACTTACCTCCATAAAGCCGGTCCAGCCGACATAGCCACCACTAATCCGTCCAATCGACGCACAAGGACTCGCGCCAGGTTTTGCCATAACGGTCGCAATACGACCACCGTCCTTGACCTGGGCGATCAAATCATCAGACAAATCCTCGACACAGCCATCGATCAACACAATGTCATACGGCGCTTTGGCGCGATGCCCCTCGGGAAGTGGTCCTTCGACAATTTCAAAATTGCTGACCGCCGTTTTGGCGATGGCCGATCCTGCCCGCCGTACCAGCGTCGAATCGTTTTCAAGCAGCGTCACATGACTGGTCAACCGCGCCAATATCGCCGCCGAATACCCTGTTGTGCCGCCAATGACGAGCACATGATCATCTTTTTGGGGCGCAACTTCGGCAATCAGGCGACAGTCCACAAGCGGCGCGAGCAAATAGCGCCCCGGAACAACCTCTATTGCTTCATCGCGATAGGCCAGCGCCGACATCTTAGCCGGCACAAAAATCTCGCGCGGGACATATTTTATCGCCGCAATAAGAACGGGGTCGTTGATCCCAGACGGTTTAAGCTGGCTATCAATCATCGCGCCGCGCATTTTTCTGAAGTCCGGCAGTTTCACAGGCCTGAAAGCCTCCTTGAACAGTTTAGCATCATCCGAAATGACGCTTTAGGTTGGCAAGCATGATGCCTTTAGGCCTTTCAGCTTCGACAGCCAAGGTCGATTAGGCTCGTACCGTCGCAACTTATCAATTGTCTTTGGTTTTGCTGATGACGCGAATTGTCGCTCTAAAAGCGTTTACACCGCAGCAACAGATGATCTATGAGCACCACGCTTACCGCATTGGGCCCGATGGCGGAGTGGTGACGCAGCGGATTGCAAATCCGTGCACGCCGGTTCGATTCCGGCTCGGGCCTCCACACAGTTCAGCCGCACCCTGTCTCTCTCCCGAAGCGAGGCTGAACGCGCGCATTCCGGCGCGGTTCGGGCGCCATATCCGTACGTGACGGCGGCGCTTTGCTAGTAATTGTAGGGTCGATTTACCGCATTTCAGGCCCCAGTCTCTGGGGCCCAAATTTCATGTACGGTTTCAGTTTTGCGGTGATGCTATGGCGTGGGCTGAAAAGGGAAAAGGTGGCACCTCAGCCGGTGAAGCCGAGCACTTTCCGCTGCTCGCCCCAGTCGAGGGGTAGATCCTGTTGCAGAAGCATGTCGGCGGTCAGGCATGGTGGCGCCCTGCCCTCAAGCATCGCCCGCTGGATGCCGGGTGCCAGAAGACCAACGGCCATGATCCGTCGCTTCCGCTGAGATGAGGCAGGTGTGGCATGGCAGTGATTGTCCGGTTCGAGCGGCGAGGCACGGTGCTCGGCCAGCAGGTGATGCGCTGATTTCAGCAGCGTTGCCAGTGCAGGATCAGCCCTTTTGCCGGATCCTGTTTCTCCACTCTGCCGCCATTGGCGACCGCCACGAAAGACCCCGCGCCGATCACAGATCAGGCGGACCCTGCCATCGGTGTCAATGGCGATGCTGTCGCCGATAGGTATGCGGCCCTGCAGGCGCGCTGTGAGGACGGCATCCTTCTCATGCGGCTCACGCAGCGATGTGCTCTCAAAAAGCAGGTGGATGCTCTCGTCACGGATTTCTACCCGGCGCAGATGCTGATGGCAGTGCGCCCAGTCGGCATAGCGTTCACTGGCCAACAGTCTGGCGGCGCTTCTGGTCACAAGGGCTTCAATCGCAGGCGCAGGCACCCTGCGGATGATGTCCGAGCGGCAAGGTCGTTGATTCCGGCCCGGGAGAACCGAAGCTGAGACATAATAGCGATAAATCCGCTTGCCGCGGCCATAGCCAAAGCTTGGGCTCATCGGCACGTCCTCTGCATCATAGAGGATGCCGGTGAGCGGACAGCTTGCGGCCCGTGTCGGACGGGCGCGGTGTTGACGCCGGTTCGCGTTCAGCTTGGCCTGCACCGCTTCAAATAACAGCCTATCGATGATCGGATCATGCTGACCGGCATGGACATCATCGCGATGGACGATCTCACCCAGATACAAACGGTTCTGCAGCATGTGATAGAGTGCGCCGCAGCTGAGGCGAGCATTGCCCATTGCCCTGCCCTTTCGCGATGTCCAGCTTTTGGAGCGCATGTTGTTGTTCTGGAGATCCTGCGCCAGTCTCGGAACAGATCCCAGTTCAAGATAGCGTGCATATATATACCGGACGCGTTCGGCTTCGGCAGCATTGACGACCAACTGGCGATCAAAGACATCATAGCCCAAGGGCACCATGCCGCCCATCCACATGCCCTTGGCCTTCGAGGCCGCGATCTTGTCCCTGATCCGCTCGCCGGTGACCTCACGTTCGAACTGAGCGAAGCTGAGCAGGACATTGAGCGTGAGGCGTCCCATGCTGGTGGTGGTATTGAACGCCTGAGTGACACTGACAAAGCATATGCCTTTGGCATCGAGCTTCTCGACGATCCGGGCAAAATCCATCAGGCTGCGGGTCAGGCGATCAACCTTGTAGACGACAATGATATCAACCTTGCCGACATCGACATCTGCCAACAGCTGGACCAGTCCAGGTCGATCCATGTTGCCGCCTGAATAGCCACCATCATCATAGGCGGTGGGCAAGAGCTGCCACCCCTCGCCTTTTTGCGAGACAATATAAGCCTCGCAGGCTTCGCGCTGGGCATGCAGGCTGTTGAAGCTCTGCTCGAGCCCTTCCTCGCTCGACTTGCGGGTATAGACCGCGCACCGAAGGCTAGATGATGGCGTGGTGGTGGATCTGCGCTTCACGCCCGGTTCTCCTCACGCAAACCAAAGAAGCGCAGGCCATTCCACCTTGTACCCGTGATCGTGCGCGCGACATGCGACAGGCTGCGATAGGTGGTTCCCTGATAGCGAAAGCCCGCTTCGGTCACATCAACCTCATGGCGCTCGCCGTTCCATTCGCGTGCCAGCCGTGTTCCCGGCGCCAGCTCAACCGGGGGCAGTGCCGCGCGCTCCGATGCCAGCAGCCTGATGGTGGTAGTATCCAGTCCGCCCAGAGCGTCCGCCTGCAACCGCCAGGCGAGCAACCGGGAGAGAAGATCGGTCGAACGGAAACTTGGTGGCGGACCATAATAATGCTGCCATGTTTCCCGCAGCCCAGCGATATCGAGATCGCCCAATCTGGCGACCGTGTCCGCCACATGCTGCTTCTTGCTCATGCCGTGTCACCCGTGTCGCAGATCCGGTAGCGGGTGGCGCCGTCACGCTTGCTGCTGGTGAGGACAATGCCGCGCTTGCGTAAACGCGTCAGTGCCGTCCGGGGCGAATGGGTCATGTGGGTGTTCCTCCAGGTGAAGCAACATCGCGCTGCTCCCACCACCCAAAGCCCCAGCGCGCAACCCGCCAAGGCAGCGACCGGTCAGTTCGCCGGTCACAACAGCACCAATGCTTGCCGTGCAAGGCAAGTCGAGCGAATTGTGCAGGATTGACCTGATACTTTCAAAATGGACCACCTCAATGGGAAGGGCAGAGTGCCTCAGCCTACGATGAAAGCGTCCATCATTACTCCGCAACCTAGCGAAACTCGCGGAAGTGAATTAGGCCGGGCGCGACGACGTCACGCCCGGCACTCTATGCTAAAATTTATAGCCGAATTGGACACCGTAGGTGCGTGGCGGATCAAAGGTTCCAATAACCGGGAACCCCACCACACTTGACGCTATCAAGGCGTTTCCGATGGTACGCTTGTTGCTGAGGTTGCGCCCATAAAGCGACAAAGTCCAGGTATCCTGTTCAAATGTCAGAAAGGTATTGAACTTCGTGTTCGGTGCCCGGGACGCTTGTTCAACGTTGAACGGTGTGAAGTAGGTGCGGGCCTGATACGTAACCTCGCCACGGGCTGTCAGGGCACCGCTGCCTAAATCGAATTTATATTGAGCACCGCTGCCTATCGAATATTTTGGTGCCTGTGTGAGTTGGTTTCCATCAAGGACGACCGTTCCTGTCGGATTCGCCGGTGTAATCAGTTCCGGTCGAGCAGGGTCAGGTGTAGAGAAATCGCTATACTCACTATGAAGCCATGCACCTGACAAATCGATCTGGGCACCATCGAACGGGATGATATTGATATCGCCTTCTAACCCATACACACGCGAAGAAGCTGCGTTAACGATTGTTACCGAAGTGCCGATAACCTTCGAGACCTGCAGGTTGCTGTAGTCGTAGTAAAAACCCGCCAGATTTACGCGAATATGTCCATCAGCAACGGTCGACTTGAGACCTGCTTCGTATGCCCATATGGTTTCGGGCTCGAAAGCTGGCAAATCGTCACCCAAATTAAAACCACCGCTCTTGAAGCCTTTGGATATGCTTGCATAAAGCAGAAGATCGCGTTGCGGCCGCCACTCCACCCCGAATTTTGGCGTAAATGCCTTGTTCGTCGTCGTGTCCTCGCGCGTCACATATGGTATTGGCGGATTTGATAGCGAGAATGCGCGGCTCAAATCAAACTGGCCATAGTCATCGATTGACTTTTTTTCCCAGCTATAACGGCCACCAAGCACGAAAGTCAGAGTATCAGTCAACACGATGTCGGCTTGGCCGAATGCAGCCGCAGCACGAGTATGAGTCCTGCCATTAGCCGCATAGCCCTGCAAATAGCCCGCCGGTGCACCAAATATTGAACCATCAAAGGGGATAGCAGAACCACCCCTGATCTTCTCATCGAAATAATAGACCCCTGCTATGAATTTGCCCCAATCATAGTCCCCGGACAATTGCAATTCCTGGCTAAATTGCTTTGACTGTTCATCAAAGAAAAAGATCGAAAGCGGCAAACTTGTAACATCGAGTTCTGTTTCCAGATGATACTGGCTGTCGCGATAGGCAGAAATACTGCTGACCGTTAACGAGCCGAGATCTATCGTTAAACGCGCGGCGGTACCCCAGAAATCCCTCTCATTGAGCGGTTCCACGTCATCATCAATGTTACGTGGATCAGTGGGCGTTGTGCCACCTAATGCCAACCCCACTGGGGAGATGAAGGCATTTCCTCGCCCGAGATAATGATTCCCGTAATTGCGATCACGCTCCCGATAATAATCGGCCGACAGATCCAATACGACGTTTGATGCGAGATCAAAGGAGAGTTCTCCTCGAATGCCACGGTGTTGTGCGTTATCGATATCGCTTCCTGATGCTAGATTCTTTCCCCAGCCGTCATGATCTTCCGTCTTGAATGCTATGCGACCGCGAACGCCGGTCACGACCTCGCCACCGATGGCGCCTTCAAATGTTAGCCGATTATAGTTTCCATAACCCGCGTTCAGATAGCCATCAAGCGTATCGGTGGGCTTCTTGGTAATCACGTTGATCGAACCGCCGGTCGCATTGCGTCCGTAGAGCGTGCCTTGAGGACCACGCAGCACTTCAACACGGTCCACGTCAAAAAATGTCCCCAGTTGAGCCGCCGGACGGCCGATATAAACGCCGTCGAGATGGTACGCGATCCGCCCTTCAGCGCCAGGGTTGATCGTATCGAAACCAACGCCGCGGATCGCTATGCGCGCTGAGCCACCGAAAGTTCCAAAGTCAACATTCGGAATGGTTTTTGAAAGCGCTTCGACACTGGTGATTTGTCGGTTCGTGAGCGCATCTGAACCAAGAGCAGTGATCGCCAGAGCGGCATCTTGCACGTTTTCGGCCCGCCGCTGCGCTGTGACCACAATATCGCCAAAGCCTGAGATTGTTTCAGCTTGGTCCTGCGCCAGCGCTGGCGTTATCAAGACTGTACTCGATACCAGTGCCAGCCAATGTAAATTATTCTTCATGGTCCCCTCCAATTAATTATTTTTACTTTTATTTATTGATTTATATTTTGGAATATAAACTATACTTTTTCAGCGTTAATCAGAACTACGGCCACAATGCACGGCGTATCACTCCTTACGCTCCAACTATGAACGGTGCCGCGCTGCACCAAGGCGTCGCCTTCGCGCAACAACACCTCGCCCGTATCCAGCAGCGCGTAGATC
>JBFKAE010000099.1:0-12019 GCA_041621755.1 Sphingomonadaceae bacterium
TCCTGCTGCATGGTACGCCCCCTGAAAGGCAAGGCGAGATTGTGGCAGCGTTTGCGCAGATTTAGGAGTCCTGGCCGGGTCGGTCCGAGATTCTTGCGAATGCGCTTCGCAAAATTTTGACCGTCTTGTCCCGGTTATATGAGTATGCTTGTCGCGAGAGGTGAGGAATGGCAGATTTTGATACTGATGTATTGATTGTGGGGGGTGGTGGCGCAGGTCTTACCGCTTCCATACTTCTGGAATCGCTTGGCGTGAAATCATTGCTCGTCGAACGGCACGATTCCACCTCCCATCTTCCCAAAGCCCACTATATCAACCAGCGTTCGATGGAAATATTCCGCTCGGCCAATATCGCTGACGCAATACACGAAGCTGGCCCCGAATGGGACCAGATGGAACAGGTGATCTGGCAAACCTCGCTTGGGGGCGATGGACCGTTCGACGGCGTTGTTATTCATCGGGAAGATGGAATGGGTGGCGGGCGCTACCGGCCCATCTACGAACGCGAAGGCGTCACTCGACCAACGAATCTTCCACTGGTCTGGCTGGAACCGGTGCTTCGCCGCTTTGCCGAGGAGCGAAATCCCGGGCATGTCTTGTTTGGCCATGAATTTGAACGGTTTGAAACTGATGAGGCGGGCGTTGCCGCGACAGTTCGGCGGCGTAGCGATGGAGCAATCCTGAATGTTCGCGCGCGCTATATCATCGCTGCCGATGCCGGAAAAACCTTGGGGCCGCAACTTGGTATTGAAATGCTCGGCCTGAAGAATTTGGGCGACTATGTTGGCGTCTATTTCCGTGCAGACCTCTCTTCCTATATCAAGGAAGACAATTCGGTTATGCGGATCATCATGCACCCCGACAAGCGCGCGGGCCGCGCCGTCGGAGGTCTGTTAAACCTTGGGCCGAAGCATTGGGACCGTCACTCGGAGCAATGGGCACTTGGTTGGGGATATGCGCCCGATGACCCTGAGCGTCTGAATGAAAGCAACATGGAAGGGCGCGTTCGCGACTTTCTGGGCATCGATGTGCCGCTGGACATCATCAATGTCAGCCATTGGCAGCTTGAGGCTATTATTGCTGACCGTTTTCGCGACGGTCGCGTGTTCCTGGTTGGCGATGCGGCGCACAAACATACTCCGGGCGGAGGGCTGGGCCTGAACTCGGGGATCGCCGATGTCCACAATCTGTGCTGGAAGCTGAAGCTTGTGCTGGATGGCAATGCCGCAGCTTCGCTGCTCAATTCCTATGAGCCTGAGCGACGTCCGGTAATCGAACGAAACATCGACCAGTCCCTTCTGGCTTTCGACCATTACTTGACAACTATTTCGGCTATGGGGCTTTCGGCGGGCGCGTCGGTAGAGGAGAATTACCGGGCATTCGGCGCTCTTATGGCTGACACACCGGCCGGCGCCGCGCGGCGTGCGCGCCTCGAAGCTATTTGCCATGCAACAATGGGGCTCGAATTCGCGCCCCACGATCTAGAAATGGGCGGGCAATATGCCAGCGCGGCTGTTGTCGATGATGGGCAACCCTTACCGCCCAGAGATCCGCTGGGAGTGGTGTATACGCCTTCGACTCATCCAGGGTGCCGTCTTCCTCATGCATGGCTCCAACATGATGGCGCGAGATTATCAACACATGACCTTATCCCGCAGGGAGGGTTTGTGCTGTTGACTGGAAAAGATGGTCTGAAATGGTGCGATGCGGCCACGGCAGTATCGGAAAGATTTGGAGTTGAAATCAGGCTTGCTGTGATCGGCGAGGGTAGCATCAGCGATCCTAGCGGGCGCTGGAACGATATTTGCGAGATTGCAGCAGACGGCGCCATTCTGGTGCGGCCCGATGGCCATGTTGCTTTCAGAGCGGCAAAGGGGGTGCCCGATACCGGTAAAGTGCTTTCCGAGGCCTTGTCATCCATCCTCGGAAAGGAGAGTACTGTATCAGCCGGGCTCCACGACCAAGAATTACTGGCAGCAAAGGTTTGATGCCAAGTAGAAGGCACTGAAATGGCAAGGAAAACAATTATTACATGCGCCTTGACCGGCGGTGCCGCCTGGCCAAGGCAGCACCCGAATTTCCCCGTCAAGCCAATCGATATAGCCCGACAGGGCATCGAAGCGGCGGCGGCCGGGGCCAATATACTCCATATTCATGTCCGTGATCCCGAAACGGGCGCCATGTGTAATGATCTTGAGCTCTATCGCGAGGTGATGGATCGGATCCGTGACAAGAATGATACTGTTATCATCAACTTAACGACCGGTTGGGGATGCACTTATATTCCCACGCCGGGCAACCGAGGACGCCCCGGTCCGGGCACTTGCGTTCTGGAAGCTGCGGAGCGGGTGGAACATGTTGTCACGTTGAAGCCGGAAATCTGTACGCTCGATCTCAATACCATGCAGTTGGGCGACCTATATGCGGGCGATAAATCGCGATCAATCGTCGCTATGAACCTTCTGCCTGTTCTTGTCGGCATGGCAGAATCCGTTCGCGCGGCTGGCGTGCATCCCGAAATCGAAATTTTCGATGCTGGCGACATAATGGTTGCTAAGCAAATGATCGCAGAAGGCGCGCTAGACGGACCGGGGATGTATACCCTTGTTCTTGGCCTTCGTTTCGGCCTTGCCGCCAATCCCGAAACCATGCTCTATGCACGCGACTGCTTGCCGCAAGGCGCATTCTGGACAGGCATGGCGACAGGTGCATTGTCACTACCGATGGCGGTACAATCCTATCTTCTGGGCGGACATGTTCGTGTCGGCCTGGAAGACAATCTGTATATTTCAAAGGGAAAGTGGGCGTCTTCAAATGCCGTTCTAGTCGAACGGATACGGTCGATCCTTGACGGCCTGGGAGCCGAATTCGTATGCGATAAAGAAGCGCGAGACATGCTGGGGCTGCGCCAGCCCTCAATCAGGGGTGTCGTCCAATGAACAGCCGTACAGAGCGCAAGGCCCTTGTCGACAATTTCTTTCATGCCCTGAGCGAAGACGGCAATGTGGCGGCAATGCGATACACCACCGCGGACTTTGTCTGGTGGCACCCTACCCATGGCAATTTTACGCGGGCGGATATGTCCAATATCGACGCTGCGATAGCGCAAGTGTTTGCAGGACCCATTTCGCTCACGATCAGCAATGTTCTGCTTGATGGCGATTATGGAGCCATCGAAGCCCAGATGGATGTCGAACTAGTAGCGGGGGGCAGATATACAAACAACTATCTGTTTCTACTGAAATTTTTTGGCAACATGATTTGCCATCTGAAGGAATACAATGATACGCTTTATGCTTCGCAGAAAATGACACCCCCATCATAATGGGGCCGCGGCGGCGCATTGTTGCACTTCCATGTACCAATTTTCCCCGTTGCCCTAGCACCCATTCGTAACCGAGATATTCTTGCCCAAGAGCGGCTCGCGGGAAAATGCGGGATATAGACTGAGAACGATCCGGAGAATGTCATGGCAATAGCGTTAGACCTTTCGAACCTCGACCGGGACAAGATCGACGACATCGATCTGACATCCGATGGACTGCGCCAGAAGATCCAGACCGGCCTGATACAGCAATGGGCAACTCGTGAACCCTTTTACGTCATATCGCGCGATATCGTGGAAGTTGTAATCTGCCGGCACAAAGACGTTATGGAGGTATTGAACGATCGTGAACGGTTCACGGCAACGCTTCCACCGATGCCGGGCGTAGAACATCTCGACCATTTCAACGGAGCTGAACATCTCGGTCGGATGGATGGCAAGCGGCACGATGAGATTCGTCGGGTCATGAATCCGCCTTTCGCGCCACCCGCGCTTGCGCCGCATGAAGACGCCGTTCGGGCGATCTTCGATGAGAAGATTGACCGTATCCTTGCCAAAGGTGGTGACTTCGATGCCATGTCTGATTTTTGCGGCGATCTTATCAAACGGGTATTATTGGGCCTTTTACTCAAGCTGACGCCAGAACAGCAGGATGTGATGGTTCGTTTGCACAGCAAGATGGGGCTCGTCATGGAAACAGAGCCCGGCAAACCGCATCCGGCTGATTTCACCAAAGCATATGAAGCCGCCCGCAAAACAATTTTTGATATCATTGCGCAACGGCGCCGCGAACCTGCTGACGATTTCATAGGCCGCCTTGTCGCATCGCGCGACAGTGGAGGTGTTGTCGATAATGACGAACCGATCTTCGGAAATACGGTAGCAATCCTTGCCGCCGGTCTTGGATCGACCGCCACGTCGCTGGGCGCAGCGCTCATGAATCTGTGCCGTCACCAAAATCAGTTCACGATGCTCAAGCAGCGTCCTGAATTGCTCAAATCCGCAATCGAGGAATGCCTACGGATGCACGGCCCCGGCTTTTTCAGCTTTCCTCGCTTCGCTGCAATGGACACGACTGTCGGCGGAACGTTTATTCCCAAGTGGGCAACTGTCCATATTGCAGTTCAGGCGGCCTGCTATGATCCTGAAGTGTTCCCGGACCCATCTCGCTTTGACATTACCCGCAACCCTTTGAATGCGCCTGTGTTTGGAGCAGGTCCACACCATTGTCTTGGCAACCGCCTGGCCCGATTCATCATGCGAATCGGGCTTGAGCAGGTTCTTGCCCGGATGCCGACACTACGCCTTGTGGACCCTGAATTTGTCCCGGTTTACACTGGCATGTTCAGCGAAACTGCACCTGTTTCAATTCCCATGACAATAAATTAACCTGCATGATTTCGATTGATCGTCCTCTCGCCATAGCGGCGGACGGGTTCGGTTTTACCGAAGCCCTGCGCTGGAAAGACAGCAGGATTTTTTTTTCGGACTTGTTTCTTGGACAGGTCTGGTGGCTGGACGAACAGGGAAATCAAGAAACTCTGCTGGAGGTCGATGATATCCCATCCGGGCTCGGTTTTCTGCCCGATGGAGACCTACTGATCGTGTTGATGGAAAGCGCTCGTATTGTGAGGCTCGGCCCAACTGGACATCTGTCCGACTACGCCGATCTGTCCCCTTTCGCAGTAGGCCCCAACGATATGATCGTTGATCTTTCGGGCCAAGTATATGTCGGGCAATTGGGCTTCGATCATCGTACGGACAAACGGAGCTCGACAAGCCTGCTGCTTATCACGCCAGATGGCGATGTTTCCGAGGTTGCCCAGAACCTCTGGGGCCCAAATGGCATGGTTCTGTCACATCAGGGGCGGCGTCTATATGTCTCTGAATCAGAATCTGACAAAGTAACCATGTACGACCGTGATACGTCAGGCCGCCTTTCCAACCCCAAGGTTGCTGTTCAGTTGCCGCATGCGCATCGACCAGACGGCATCTGTCGGGATAACGATGGCGGGCTCTGGGTTTCAGTGCCTTTTGCGATGGCACCAGAAGCCGCGCCACGGCATTTTGGTCCGGGCATCATCCGTTTCGGCGCGGATGGCGCGATGACACACCTGATACCCGCACCTGAAGGACGGCGATTTGTCGACTGCACTTTCGGAGGATCTGGTTTAGACAAACTTTTCGTCTGCTCTGTAACAACTTCAAGCCGCAGGCGTGGCCGTGTTGATCGGGCAGCGCGCATCGAATATCTGACAGTCGGATTCACCGGAGCGGAGGATTTTTGAGCCACATGGTCGCACGATACCGCCTGCCTATACTATCGCATGACAACCGTACATTCTGGACTGGTGGAGAGCAGGGCGCGCTGATGATTCATCATTGCGATGAATGCGGACGCTATACACATCCGCCGATGCCCGCCTGCGAAGCCTGCAGTTCACGCAGTGTAGCTGCGCGACAGGTGTCGGGTCGTGGTGTGTTGCACAGTTTTACGATAAATTACCAACCTTGGTTCCCTGAAAACGAAGTGCCATTTGCCTTTGGGGTGGTGGAGCTGGAAGAGCAGACGCGTTTGTTCGTCTTCACCAACATCGTGGGAATCGACTGTTCCGACATTGAAATCGGCTTGCCCGTCGAGGTTTGCTTCGAGCGCTGTGAAGATGTTTGGTTGCCACTCTTTAAGCCTGTCGGTGTCGCATGACTGAATATGCGGAAAAGAAGGTCGCGATCTGCGGTATCGGTCAGTCCAAAGTCGCGCGGCCGGCAAATGTCAGCGCATTGTCCCTGACGCTCGATGCCAGCCTGGAAGCGATCGCTGATAGCGGCCTCGATACTAGCCAAATTGACGGAATCGCAACCTATCCAGGGTTGCGCGACGATGGCTCAGGCTTTTCGCCGGTGCTACTGTCGGAAGTGCGGCATGCTCTTGGCATAAAGCCGACTTGGTATTCAGCAACTACCAGCGATTCCGCCGGACACATGAGTGCATTTTTCAACGCGATTAACGCAATCGCCGCAGGAGTCGTGCGTAATGTTCTGGTCTTCCGTACTATAGCCGAAGCGACAGCCCGACGGCGAGATGCCAGCGCGCTTCTGACTTCCAAGAGCGCACGGGTAGAAGGTTTGTGGGAATACCAGATGCCTTTCAATGCTGTTTCGCCGGCCACCTGGTATGCACTGCAAACCGCCCGGCACATGCATGAGTTCGGCACTACGGCTGAGCAACTGGGCGCTATAGCTGTGAATGGCCGTCGTATGGCAGCCCTTAATCCCAATGCAATTTACCAGACGCCGATCACAATCGACGATTACCTGTCCAGCCGCATGATAGCGAGCCCCCTCCGCATTTTCGATTGTGATGTGCCTATAGATGCTTCTACGGCCTTCATCCTCTCGGCCCACGATGATGTGAAAAACAGTGATAGACCCCCGATCAGATTCGAGGCGATCGGCTCCTCTATGGGGCGCCGCAGCATCATGCGTCCCGACAGCTTTACCAGTTTTTACATGGAAAGTGCGGCCGACATGATGTGGTCGCGTACCGATCTTAAGCCTCAGGATGTGCAAGTCGCACAGATTTATGACGGTTTCAGCTGTCTTGCGCTTTATTGGCTTGAAGCACTTCATTTTTGCGGAAGGGGAGAAGCCGGGGCTTTTCTGGAAGGGGGAAGCCGGATCGGACTTGATGGGTCGCTCCCGATGAACACCAGCGGCGGTCAGCTGTCCGCAGGACGTTTCCATGGCTTCGGTCACGTTCATGAAGCGTGCCTTCAATTATGGAACCGGGCAGATGCCCGCCAGATACGCGATGCTCAGGTTTGCGTGGTTTCCAACGGGTCATGGGGCATTGGCAGCATGCTTCTGACCCGGGCATAGCGCCACTTTACGGGTGTCTAGCCGAAATACGACTTCGTCCAGTCGGTAATATCAGGCACCATGCCATGCTGCGCCGAGGCACCACCATCGCAATTGAAAATCTGGCCTGTAACAAAACCAGATTCATCGGCGGCAAGATACAGTGCCATGTTGGCCATGTCGCTCACTTCGCCAAGACGTGTTGAGAGTGTATAACGCACATAGATTTCCTGAAGATCTTCAGGGAAAAACTCGCGGGAATGCGGTGTCATGATGACATAAGGCGCTATCGCATTGCAACGGACTCCCTGCTTGCCAAAGGCTGTCGCCACCGACCGGGTTAACTGGATGACAGCGGCTTTCGACATGCCATAGGCAACCCATACGCTGTTCCCGAGCTGGCCTGCACCCGAGGCGATGTTCACAATGGAGCCTCCTCCTTTCGCAAGCATATGCGGCAAGGCATATTTACAGCCTACCAAATACCCCTTCGCATTGACCGCCATTGTGTGGTCATAGACGTCAAGATCCACATCCAGCGCGTTGGTGTCTGCTCCAAGGGTCGCGGCATCAGTGACCGCTGCATTGTTCACCAGAATATCGAGCCCACCGAAATAATCGGCAGCCTTGTCGATTGCCGTCGCAACACTCTGGACATCGCCCGCATCCATCTGGACCGCAATAGCATGTTCTCCAAGCTCATGTGCGAATTCTTCGGCACCTTCCAGCCAGATATCAGCGACAGCAACGCGAGCACCTTCATCTACAAGGCGGCGACATATACCTTTGCCAATGCCGCCCGCACCGCCTGTCACGATGGCGATCTTGCCTTCAACTCTTCCCATCATGTTCTCCAAAAGGGCTATCAACCATGGGCGCGCATCCAGTCAGTGACATCGGGCACATTGCCGTATTGCGCGGAGATGCCACCGTCACAATTCAACGTCTGCCCATTGACGAAACCGGACTCGTCAGATGCGAGATAGTTCACCATCGCGGTGATATCGGCGACATCGCCAAGCCGTGGCGTCAGGGCAAAGCGCTCATAAACTTCAAGCATCCCCTCTGGCGCTTGCGTGCGAGCATTCTCCGTGAGAATGACATATGGCGCGATGCCATTGCACCTTATGCCTTTTTTCCCAAAAGCACTGGCGACTGATCGTGTAAGCTGGATAACCGCAGCCTTCGACATGCCATAGGCCAGCCATATGTTATGACCCAATTGCCCCGCGCCCGACGCAAGATTAACTATCGAGCCTTTTCCCTGATCGATCATATGCGGAATCACGTATTTACAGGTGGCGAGATAGCCACGCGCATTCACGGCCATCACACGATCATAGAGTTCGAAATCAATATCCACGGCATTTGTGTCATCCATCATTGTCTGAGGATCGGTGACGGCGGCAGTATTGACCAGAATATCTATGCGGCCAAGGCGAGTGAACGCCTGGGC
The DNA here is from genome assembly GCA_041621755.1 of Sphingomonadaceae bacterium. Lineage (GTDB taxonomy): Bacteria > Pseudomonadota > Alphaproteobacteria > Sphingomonadales > Sphingomonadaceae > Sphingosinicella. The sequence goes on from JBFKAE010000099.1 coordinate 8,640, forward strand.
CACAACATCTTTGACATTCTCCGTATTCCCGGCATCCATGGCAATGGCGAAGGCCCCCTCGCCAATGCCTTCTGCCACGGCTTGTGCGTGCTCCAAATTCAGATCGGCGATACAAACCTGTGCACCTTCCTTGACAAGCGACGCGCAAATGCCTTGCCCGATACCGCCAGCACCACCTGTTACCAACGCGCTCATTCCTGCCAGTCTCATCATTCTCTCCACCGAATCCGTATCGCCAGCTTGTCAGAGGTCCCACTGGCTCAACTATCTGTTTACTCGGGCAAGGCGAAGCAATCGAATAACATGCGAAGCACTTTTGCAGATATGCTCAACCTCGTCAGGTGCCTTTGTGCCACGTTATTCCGTCGGTTCCTGATTGACATCAAACGCCTTCAGCAGTGCTTTGAAGCCCGATCCCGGTTCTGGCACCGGCAGGCCAAGCTGAATAGCCATCATCTTGGTTATCGGGTTATGCGTGAATACATCGACATCAGGCGCAAGTTTTCCCGCAGCCACCAGACGGTCTGTCGCCCTGATCGAAATTATGTTCATGCGAAAACGGGCCAGAAGATCATAGTAGTCCATATTCTGGACGGTTCTGCCTGATGCATTTTGGTAGATTGCGATTGTTTCACTACGCGTCGGCAGGCCATCCAGCCTCTTCAGTCCGAAGCCGGGGCCGTAAAAATCATCGAAAAACAGCCACCATGCAAGATCGACTTCACCCGGACCAAGCGCTGCCATTTCCCAGTCCAGCACCCCCGCAACTGAATTGTCAGAAGCATAAATCAGATTGCTTGGTTGGGAATCACCCCAAAGCACATCGACCGGAGTCTCCAGCGGCATGTTCGTCAAAAGATAGTCAAGCGCTGCATCGGCGACCGGTTGAGGCCTGTCCCGGCGTGCCCACAAATACCAGCGACGAACCCAGTCAATGTATTGGCCCAGCCCCGGCGGCAACGTTTGATCGCGCTGGAGGAAACTGAAACCCTTACTCCGGTCGATAGAATGAACTGCAGCCATCGCACGAAGGCCATTGCCCCATATTTGGGCTCTTTCCAGTGATGACAGCTCTACCAGCCACCCTGCGACATTATAGGGTGGTGCCTGACTGACAACGCGGCCTTCGATCGCTTCCATAACCATGAAGGGCCGACCGAGCAGAGTTGCATCAAGCTCGATGCCAAGCACCCTTGGAACGGGTACGACCGGATGCTCTCCAAGCGCAATCATCATACGACCGGGAAGCTCGAGAGATGCATCAAGAAATAGCTCGTTGTCCAAGTTTTGGCGACGCAGGACAAGCTTGTGATCAATCGATTGGCCATTTTTGAGATAGCGGACTGTGACAAAAGACGTTTCGGCCGAGTTACCGGTACCCGAAGGTGACACAAGGCTCCCTACCGCAATGTTTTTGGCTCCTGGAAGTTTTTCAGCCAGCCAATCTGCAAGACGCAGTTCAACGCTCACGAAATCATGCCCACTGCTGCCAGCACTCCAAGCTGGCTGACGCCGCCATCAACAGGAAGGCAGACAGAAGTGACGAAGCGCGCCTCATCGCTTGCAAGGAACAGTGCTGCGGACGCAATATCCCACGGATCACCTTCAATATTCAACGGAGAGAGCTTCCGACGAATTTCGATTTGCTGGGGGGTGAAGGACTCCTTGATCATTGGCGAAAACAGATAACCGGGTGCAATGGCGTTCGCACGCACACCTTGCCGCCCATAAACGATCGCCACTTCACGGGTAAGGCTGATCAGCGCTGCTTTGGATGGCCCGTAAGCCAGCGTACCATGAGGCATCACGCCCGAAACGGAAGCAATGTTGACAATACTAGCGGCGCCGGCAGCAACCAGATGGGGCATGGCGGCACGCGTAAGCATAGTCGCACTGCGAACATTCACATCGAACACAGCATCCCAATCTGCTTGCGAAAGAGATTCCAGCGGTGCGATCTTGCCCGCAATGCCTACATTATTGACCAGAATATCAAGTTTGCCGAATGTATCTGCCGCAATAGCGGCAATGCGTGTGCAATCTGATTCCTGAGTGACATCGGCTTCACAGGCAAAAGCCTGTCCACGGCCATCTGTGATCAGCCCGACTGTCTCGGCAGCGCGTGCGCCATCGCGATCGACAATGCACACTTTCGCCCCTTCGGCTGCAAACAACCGGGCAATAGCAGCGCCCACTCCCGGTGCGTCTCTTGGGGATCCGGCACCTGTGATTATCGCCATTTTCCCTTTCAGGCGATTATGAAACAAGCTTGGCTCAGGCATGTGCACATCTTTCGGCAATTCATTTTATGTTAGAAGCGGTTTACGCAGATCTTGAAGCATTACGCCGCCATATTTCGCTAGTAGGGTAAAATCCGCAACAGATTCCACATTTGTACAATGAAAAACGTCCTGGTGGCGAGCGAGAGGGAAAAGCGGAACACTGTTTTGCAAAATTGCCCGACCAGTTTTTGAAAATAGCGTGTTAATTGCTACATTATAGGAAAAACAACCGCCCGGTCAGGGCGACGCAGGATAATGTGGAGGCGGATTTGTCTAACGGCACGACTATCGATTTTCCCGACATGCAAGTCGCGAACGATCTGATCGGAGATCGCGAGGCTCTCAATGCGGCCTGGGAGCGTGATGGTTACTGGTATTTCAAAAAGTTGCTCGACCCCGACGCACTGGGACGCTTCCAAGAAGCATATATGGAAGAACTGCGCAGCTTTGGAGTCATAGACCCCGATGCGACCGAGCCGGTATACAATGGTGCAAGTCTTGAGAACTGGCCCAAGCCAACGCCATTTGGTTATGAGCCTCATAACAAGCTGATCGAATCTCGTGCATGGGTGGAACTGACGCGTGATCCCAAGATTGAAAGCTTGTTCACCAAAATTCTGGGCGCACGCCCTGTCTGGGTTCCTATCGCCGAATACCGCCTATGGCCGCCAAATGAGGACCCCAGCCTAGACCGGATAATCGCTCCGCATCAGGATGGATTCTACAATCTTGGCTATAATGGCCGGACATGCTGGATTCCTGTGTGGGATGCCTCGAAGGAGACGGGAGGCTTGGCTGTCGCGGAAGGTATGCACAAGAGCGGCTATTTCCATGACCCTGACAATGCACCGCTCTTCCCGTTCCCCCCAAATTCGATTCCAGATAGCGCTTGGCGCACTGCCAATTACGAAGCTGGAGATTTTGTTCTGTTTGATCGCCATACGCCGCATAGCGGCTTACGAAATCATTCCGATCGCTATTTCCGGCTTTCGCTGGATGTGCGTCTTGTACCCGAGAACGAAAATGCACCGATGGCGGGTCTTATCACAGAGGTGGATACGCTTGGCATTGCGATAAAAACGGAAGATGCGAAGATCA
>JBFKAE010000100.1:0-11959 GCA_041621755.1 Sphingomonadaceae bacterium
CGCACCGGCCATGATCGCGTAGCGCGAGCCAAGGAACGCAGTTCCGCGCTCCATCAAACTATCAAGACGTTGCAACCCGACGCTCATGCCGCCGCCGTATCGTCAAGACCATAAGCACTGTGCAGGACACGCACAGCAAGCTCGGTATATTCTTCGGCAATCAACACTGAAATCTTGATTTCGGACGTCGTGATCGCCTTGATATTGATGCCTCGGTCGCCCAGCGTCTTGAACATGGTCAGCGCCACGCCCGCATGACTGCGCATACCGACGCCGACGACCGATATCTTGCAGACATTGTCGTCAAATTTCAGCGCCTCGTAACCGATCTCGCCCCTCGCCTTCTCAAGCTCGTCTAGCGCGCGCGGCAGTTCGGTGCGCGGTACGGTAAAGGTTACGTCAGTGCGACCACTTTCGCGCGCAACGTTCTGGACGATCATATCGACATTGATCGCAGCTTTTGCCAACGGCTCGAAGATATGGGCAACTGCGCCCGGCGTGTCTTTCACGCGTTCGATCGTGACCTGCGCTTCATTTCGGTCATAGGCTATACCTGCAATCAGTTCCTGTTCCACAACTTCTTCCTCATCGACGACAAAGGTTCCCGGCCCATCGCTGAACGACGACAGTACCTGCACCTTTACATGTTCCTTCATAGCAAGCTCTACCGACCGAGTCTGGAGCACTTTTGCACCGACACTGGCGAGTTCCAGCATTTCTTCAAACGTCACCCGTTCAAGTTTGCGCGCTTTGGGCACAATTCGCGGGTCAGTCGTGTAAACCCCGTCCACATCGGTATAAATATCGCAGCGGTCGGCTTTCAGCGCGGCTGCAACTGCAACAGCGCTCGTATCCGATCCGCCGCGACCAAGTGTCGTGATACGATTATCGTCGGAAAGCCCCTGAAATCCCGGCACAACAGCAACGCGACCACCTGCCATGTCTGCAAGAATCGCCTCGGCATCAATATCGAGGATACGTGCTTTGCTGTGCGCGTCCGATGTGCGGATCGGCAACTGCCAGCCAAGCCAGCTACGTGCAGGCACGTCCATCGCCTGCAACGTAATCGCCAGCAAGCCCGACGTCACCTGTTCGCCACTCGCGACGACGACATCATATTCAAGTGGGTCTGCGAGCGGCGCGGCTTCACGAGCAAAACTGACCAAACGGTCGGTCTCACCGGCCATAGCCGAGACGACGACGGCAACCTCGTTCCCAGCATCGACTTCGCGTTTGACGCGCGTTGCCACATTGCGGATGCGTTCGATGCCAGCCATCGACGTGCCGCCGAATTTCATAACGATACGGGCCATAATACTGGCAGATATCCTTGGTTAAGGGTTGAAAATGGATACTAAGTGTTATTGCGCGGGGCCTTGATAGAAGCCAGTCTGGTTCTGCGCAAGCGGGCATGACTTGCCCTTGAACTTGCCAACCCCTAATCACCAAACTGCGCCCAAAGCAAAATAGTGTATCGGTCAGGAGAGTCTCATGGTGAAGTCCTTGGTGTTTGCATTTTGTCTGGCGTTCGCATCCCCCCTCGCCGCCAAGCCCTCTTTGGGCCCCGATCCCAAGCTCGTCGCCGCCGTCGATATCCCCTATGAAGCTTTCACCCTCGCCAACGGCTTGCGTGTCATCGTCCATACTGACCGCAAAGCACCAATCGTGGCAGTCAGCGTCTGGTATCACGTTGGCTCAAAAGACGAACCACAGGGAAAGACCGGCTTTGCTCACCTGTTTGAGCATCTGATGTTCAATGGCAGCGAACACTACAACAAGGACTGGTTCGTAGCACTGCAAGACATGGGCGCGACCAGCTATAACGGCACAACATGGTTCGACCGCACCAACTATTTCCAGAACGTACCAACTCCAGGCCTTGAGCGCATATTGTTTCTTGAATCGGACCGTATGGGCCATCTGCTTGGCGCCATCGACCATACCAAGCTCGATAACCAGCGCGGGGTCGTACAAAATGAAAAGCGTCAAGGCGACAACCAGCCTTATGGCAAAACCGATTATCGCATCCTCGAAGGGCTTTTTCCCGAAGGCCACCCTTATCGCCATTCGACGATCGGTTCGATGGATGATCTCGACGCAGCCTCGCTCGATGACGTCAAGACATGGTTCAAGACCTGGTATGGTCCCAACAATGCAGTGCTGGTGCTCGCAGGCGATATCGACACGGCCACTGCAAAGCCTTTGGTTGAAAAATATTTCGGCGACATTCCCGCAGGCCCTGCCGTCGAACGTCGCTTGAAGGCATGGATACCCGAACGCGATACGACGATTCGCGAAAGCATGGAAGATCAGGTCGCCAATTCGCGTCTCTACCGCGTCTGGGCAGTTCCGGGCCTAAGTGAAACCGACAGCACCAATCTCACTATGGCCGCTGCCATACTCGGCGGTGGTGGCAGTTCCCGACTCCACAAGGACCTTGTCCGAGATTTACAAATCGCCATCGGCGTCAACGCCTATGTTCAGGCGTTCGAAGCGGTGGGATTGCTACAAATCGAAGTCGATGTGAAGCCGGGTATCAACCCTGAACGCGTCAACGCGCGGCTTGATACGCTGATTGATGAATTTCTGGCAAAAGCCCCAAGCCGGGACGAGGTTGCACGCGTCGCCATGCGCGCAGTGTCGGGCACAATCCGCGGCCTTGAAGCGGTCGGCGGCTTTGGCGGCAAGGCCGTTACGCTTGCTGAAGGCGAACTTTACACTGGTGACCCGGCCTACTTCAAAAAGACCCTCAATGACTTTGTCGATGCAAGCCCTTCAACTGTACACAAAGCAGCAAAGCGCTGGCTGTCGAAGGGCAATTACCAGCTTACCGTCTATCCCTACGGCAAACTGCAAACCGTAGCCGGTAAAGGCATTGATCGCTCGAAACTGCCTCCAGTAGACAAGGCCCCGGCGCTCGATTTTCCGACCATAGAACGCGCGCAGCTTTCCAACGGCATAAATATTGTTTTTGCACAGCGAGCAACCGTGCCGGTCGTCAATCTCTCAATGGTCTTCGACGCCGGGAATGCTGCTGATAGCCGGGACAAGCTTGGCACCCAGTCGATGCTGTTGTCGTTGCTTGACGAAGGCACGACAACGCGAAGCGCCATCGAAATCGCCGAAACCCAGGAACGTCTCGGCGCAAGCATCGGCGCCAATGCCGGCAATGACACGACGGAAATTACGCTATCCGCGCTCACCACCAACCTTGGCGTATCGCTCGACCTCTGGGCCGACATTATCCGCAACCCGAAATTTGCCGAGAGCGAGATCGAACGCGTTCGCCAGATCCAGCTTACCGGCATCGCCCGCGAGGAAAGCCAACCACAAACGCTGGCGTTGCGCTTGCTGCCGCCATTGATTTTCGGGCAAGATCACCCTTATGGCATCCCATTGACGGGCAGTGGCACAGTCGAGGGGGTCACTGCGGTGACACGCAACGATATCGTTACCTTCCATGAACGCTGGATGCGTCCGGACAATACCACGATATTTGCCGTCGGTGATACAACGCTCTCTGAACTGCAACCGATGCTTGAAAAACGCTTTGGCAACTGGAAAGTACCCAGCAGTCCCAAAGGCACCAAGACGTTCACTACGGCGTCTGCTACAATGAGTCGGATCGTACTCATTGACCGTCCGGGTAGCCCGCAAAGTTATATTCTTGCCGGCACCCCGCTAGCCGCCAAAGGCACTGACGATCTGATCGCGCTCTCGACGGCAAATATTCCACTTGGCGGCATCTTCACCTCGCGGCTTAACACCAATCTTCGCGAGACCAAGGGCTGGTCCTACGGCGTCGGCACGGCAGTTTCTCAAACCGCGCAACAAATGCCCTTTTACATCTTCGCGCCCGTTCAAACCGACAAAACCGGCCCGGCGCTTGCTGAAATTCGCAGGGACATCAAGGCCTATGTCACCGACAAACCGATCACAGACGCTGAAATTGCGAGCACCAAAGCCTATCTGAGCGGCCGACTTCCCGGCGCGTATGAATCAGCCAATGCGGTATTGGGCGCGCTCGCCACCAATGCCAGACTCGGTTTTCCCGACGACTATCAGGTCACATACGCAGATCGTATCGACGCGCTCAGCAAGGCAGAGCTATTCGCTGTTGCGAAACAGCATTTTGACGTAGATAAAATGCTGTGGGTCATTGTCGGCGACCGCACCAAGGTCGAGCCCCAGCTAAAGAACCTCGGTCTGCCAATCGAGGTGAGATAGGCCATTATCTCATGTCTGATCGAGAGAAAATCATAATACTTCGTTCGGGATGATGGGATTAAATTGCATTGCGGGCTTCAGCCCCCCCCTAGATCACCTCGGTCTTGTAGTGGTGCCACATCAATATCGCCGCCGCTCCACGATGCGGACGCCAGGCCTCTGCGATCTCTCGGGTCATTTTCTCGCTCGGCTTCGCATCGAGTCCCATCACCCGACCGACTTCAATCTGCACGGCAAGATCGCCCGCAGGCCAGATGTCCGCGCGTCCATCGGCGAATAGCAAATAGATTTCCGCCGACCACCGCCCAATGCCCTTGATCTCCATCAACGTCTTGATGGCATCCTCGTCATCGGCGGGCAAATTTGCAAAATCAACAGTCCCGGAAACGACAGCACCGGCAAGGCTGCGAAGATAACTGAGCTTTTGGCGGGACAGTCCGGCGGATCGGATATCTTCATCACTGCAAGCCATTGCTGCGGCAGGGGAATCAATATCCCCAACGACACCTGCGAGTTTATTCCAGATGCTCTCTGCTGCCTTGATGCTGACTTGTTGGCCAATGATCGTACGTAGCAATGTCGTATAGCCACGAGGACGGATTCGTGGTTCGGGATACCCAGCACGTGCAATTGCGGCTGCGATGGCTGGCTCCACGCTTGCGAGTGCATCTAGACCCACCCGCAGCCTTTCTCCTGATATCCCCATACGCGGCTATACCTTTTGACAATAACCCCACAGCGGCTATTAGGCTCCAGAAAACAGAAGGTCGAGGAAACTATCAATGTCAAAACTGGTCGTAGTCAATCGCGATGGCGAAGAATCGGTGATCGAAGCCGACAACGGGCTAAGCGTCATGGAAATCATTCGCGACAATGGCTTTGACGAACTTCTTGCGCTGTGCGGTGGCTGCTGCTCATGCGCAACCTGCCATGTTCATGTCGATGCGGCATGGATGGATAAGGTCGGCACGCTGAGCGAAGACGAAGATGACTTGCTCGATTCGTCCGATCATCGCAACGCCACCTCACGCCTGTCCTGTCAGATCTCGATGAGCGATGAACTCGACGGGCTGAAGGTTACGATCGCCGCGGAAGATTAAATCGCCTTTCAGCACCATTCGATGCTAAACTTCTGACATGGCGCTGGCGCAGCTTCCAAAACAGGGCTTTTTCGCGGACAAGAATCGCGCTTTCTGGCTGCTGCAGCTCGGCGGCTGGCTCGGCTACTTCATGCTGCGTTCGCTCGGCGGGTTGGCAAATTCGATGGGTATCGAATTTGTGTTGCCAACCATGATCGTAACGGCAACCGGCTTTTCACTGACCATGCTGATGTCCGCTGCATTTCGGCGTATCATCCGCATGCGTGCCGTTTATGTCTGGACGCTGACATTGCTGATTGTCGCCATTTCGGCTGGCGTGTTTTCGGTGCTCGAAGTCTGGGCTCATGCCCGTTTCTACAATCCCGGCTGGCAACCTGCGGGGATCGAGTTTTTCGGCGCGATCCTGCTTGACCTTTCCACCCTCGTTGCCTGGGCGGGGCTCTATTACGGCATCAATTACTACCTGTTGCTCGCCGATCAGTCGGAACGCATGATCCGCGTTTCAGCACAGGCAAACGCCGCGCAGCTCGCCATGCTGCGTTATCAGCTCAATCCGCATTTTCTCTTCAACACGCTCAACAGCATTTCAACGCTTGTGCTTTTGAAGGAAACCGACCGCGCCAATACCATGCTGTCGCGGCTGTCGTCATTCCTGCGCTACACGCTCACGGGTGACCCGGAGGCCACCGTCTCGCTTGAACAGGAAATCGAAGCGGTCAAGCTATATCTCGAAATTGAGCGCATGCGCTTCGACGAGCGCCTGCGGACACGCTTTGAAGTCGATCAAGGTGCGTTGCAGGGGCGCATTCCATCTCTGTTGCTGCAACCGCTTGTAGAAAATGCTATAAAATACGCAGTAACCCCCCTTGAAGAAGGCGCGGAAGTCGTCGTTCAGGCACATGTATCAGGAACTCGGCTGATAATTTCGATCAGCGATGATGGACCGGGGCTGACTGCCGAACGATCGGCGCTCATCCCCTCTTCGGGCGTTGGACTGAACAATATACGGGACAGGTTGCAGCAAACTTATGGAGACGATCACCGCTTCGAAATGATATCTAACGTGCCGCAGGGGGTCGTTGCCAATATTGAAATTCCATACGAACCGGCAAATTTCCGGTCGAAGGAGACTGCATAATGACGATCCGTGCGATTCTGGTTGATGATGAGGCGCTGCCCATTAAGGGCTTGGAAATGCGTCTTTCTGCCTTTGACGATGTCGAAATCATTGACCGCTGCGCCAATGGCCGCGAGGCGATTCGATCCATAAAGACCCACAAGCCCGATGTGGTATTTCTCGATATCCAGATGCCTGGATTCGATGGCTTTTCCGTTGTCGCAGGTCTTGCCGAAATCGAACCACCATTGGTGGTGTTCGTCACCGCCTATAACGAATTTGCATTAAAGGCATTTGAGGCTCACGCCGTCGATTACCTGATGAAACCTGTCGAGGAAGAGCGCCTGGCAGCGACTATGGAACGCATCCGCGAGCGGCTCGAGGAAAAACAGGCTGGGGTGGAAAAAGAACGCCTTCACGAGCTTTTGAAGGAAGTTGCACCCGATGCTGTCGCCAATATTACCGATAGCAGCAGCACCATGTCTGCCGGGCGCTACGAAAAGCTGATCAACATCAAGGATCGCGGCCAGATCTTCCGGGTCGATGTCGGCTCGATCGAGCGTATCGACGCCGCCGGCGACTATATGTGCATCTATACCGGCGACAACACGCTGATCCTGCGCGAAACCATGAAGGACCTCGAAAAACGGCTCGATCCACGCATTTTCCAGCGTGTACACAGGTCCACCATCGTCAACCTCGATCAGGTCAAGCAGGTCAAGCCGCATACCAATGGCGAATGCTTTTTGAAGCTTGGTTCGGGCGCCGAAGTCAAGGTCAGCCGCAGCTACCGCGACGTCGTCGCCCGTTTCCTCTAGGCCCGAACAGCGCTGCCAATATAATTGATTTTAAGGTCGTCCGATAATTCGAAACCGCGCGACGGACGGAAGCCGATGCCGCGCGTGTCCTCTACGCTAAGCCCTGCATCGCGCATTGCTGCGTTCAGTTCTTCGGGCGTCAGAAACCGCTGCCAGTCATGGGTGCCGCGCGGGATCAGGCGCAGCAGCCATTCTGCGCCAAGGATCAGCGTGCCATAGGACATGGCTGTGCGGTTGGGCGTTGAAAATACGAGCAGACCACCGGGCGAAAGCAGTTTGCCGATTTCGCGCAGGAACAACGGTACATCGGCGACATGTTCGACCACTTCCATGCAGGTGATCAGATCGAAGCGGCGTTTTTCCTTGGCCAGACCCTCGACCGAAGCCTGACGATAATCGATCTTCAGTCCGGCAGTTTCCGCATGCGCCTTTGCCACCTCGATCGCCTCTGGTGCGGCGTCGATCCCGACGACCCGACCGCCCAAACGCGATAATGGCTCGGCAAGAATGCCGCCGCCGCAGCCGATGTCGAGAACATCGAGCCCCGCCAGCCAGTCCCGTGTCTTGACGTTCCGCCCGAAATGCTCAGCGACCCGGTCGCTTATATAGGCGAGCCGCACCGGATTGATCTTGTGCAACGGCGCGGACGATCCCCTCTGGTCCCACCATTCATGGGCCATACCGCCGAAATGTTCGGCTTCTGATGGATTGATCGTTGTCGCGGTCATATATTCAGTGTCGCTTATGGCCCAGAATTGCGCTCCATCAAATAACAGACTGTCGCCCTGAACTATAGGTTCACACAGATTTTTGATGCGGCTCCCTTGCGTTGTAAATTTATCACACCATATCCTAAGTCACACAGCAGGCGGTCGTACATTCAGCAGCAGGAGGCATGTTAACACTATGGACATTGAAAAATTCAGCGACCGCGCCAAGGGTTTTTTGCAGTCTGCACAAACCGTCGCCATCCGCATGAACCATCAGCGCGTGACGCCCGTGCATTTGCTAAAAGCCTTGCTTGAGGACGGTCAGGGCATGTCTTCTGGCCTTATCGCCAAAGCCGGCGGCGACCCGAAAATTGCCCAGCAACAGGTTGATCAGGCGCTTGCAAAAATTCCTGCCGTTTCTGGCTCTGGCGCGCAGCAAACAGCGTGGGACAATGACACGGTGCGCCTGCTTTCCCAGGCCGAAGATGTCGCGAAAAAGGCCGGAGACAGTTTTGTCACGGTCGAACGCCTGCTGCTGGCGCTGACGCTGGCAAGCGAGACTGAAGCCGGCAAAGCCCTGAAGGCCGCCGGCCTGACGCCGCAAGGCCTGAACGCGGCCATCGAAACGCTGCGGCAGGGCCGCACAGCCGACACGGCGGGCGCAGAGGCGGCCTATGACGCGCTGAAAAAATTCGCCCGCGACCTGACCGAAGCGGCGCGCGACGGCAAGCTGGACCCTGTCATCGGCCGTGACGAGGAAATTCGCCGTACGATTCAGGTTCTCGCCCGCCGCACCAAGAATAACCCCGTATTGATCGGCGAACCGGGCGTCGGCAAGACCGCGATCGCCGAAGGTCTCGCGCTGCGCATCGCCAATGGCGACGTTCCCGATGGCCTGAAAGACCGCAAGCTGATGGCGCTCGACATGGGATCGCTGATCGCAGGCGCAAAATATCGCGGCGAGTTCGAAGAGCGGCTGAAGGGTGTGCTCGACGAGGTCAAGGCATCCGATGGTCAGATCGTGCTCTTCATCGACGAGATGCACACGCTTGTCGGCGCGGGCGCGAGCGAAGGGTCGATGGACGCATCGAACCTTCTGAAACCCGCGCTTGCCCGCGGCGAACTGCACTGTATCGGCGCAACAACGCTCGACGAATATCGCAAATATGTCGAAAAGGATGCCGCACTTGAGCGCCGCTTCCAGCCCGTCATGATCGGCGAACCGACGGTCGAGGACACGATCTCGATCCTGCGCGGCCTGAAGGAAAAATACGAACTGCACCACGGCGTGCGTATCACCGACGGCGCCATTGTCGCGGCGGCAACGCTCTCCAATCGCTATATCGCCGACCGCTTCCTGCCCGACAAGGCCATCGACCTTATGGACGAAGCCTCGTCACGGCTGCGCATGGAGGTTGAATCCAAGCCCGAGGAGATCGAAAATCTCGACCGGCGTATTATCCAGCTCAAGATCGAGCGCGAGGCGCTGAAAAAGGAAACCGACGCGGCCTCGAAAGAGCGGCTGGCGAACCTTGAAAAGGAGCTTGCCGATCTTGAGGAACAATCCGCAGAACTGACCACGCGCTGGCAGGGAGAGCGTGACAAGATCAACGCCGAAACCCGGCTGAAGGAACAGCTCGACGCGGCGCGCATAGAGCTGGAACAAGCGCAGCGCGGCGGCGACCTCGCACGTGCGGGCGAACTCAGCTACGGCACCATACCGACGCTTGAAAAACAGCTCGCCGAGGCTGGTGCGGCGAGCAAGGGCGCCATGCTGCGAGAGGAAGTCACCGACGATGACATTGCGGCGGTGGTGTCACGCTGGACGGGGATTCCGGTTGACCGCATGCTTGAAGGCGAACGCGAGAAACTGATGCAGATGGAAGCCATTATCGGCAAGCGCGTCATCGGCCAGGAAGATGCGGTCAAGGCTGTCTCGTCTGCCGTGCGCCGTGCGCGCGCCGGACTGCAGGACCCAAACCGGCCGCTCGGCTCGTTCCTGTTCCTAGGCCCGACCGGCGTCGGCAAGACCGAGCTGACCAAGTCTCTGGCCGAATTCCTGTTCGACGATCCATCTGCGATGGTTCGCATCGACATGTCGGAATTCATGGAAAAGCACGCGGTTGCGCGTCTGATCGGTGCACCTCCGGGCTATGTCGGTTATGATGAAGGCGGCGTTCTGACCGAAGCCGTGCGGCGTCGTCCCTATCAGGTCGTGCTGTTCGACGAAGTCGAGAAAGCCCACCCCGACGTGTTCAACGTATTGCTGCAAGTCCTCGACGATGGACGGCTTTCGGATAATCAGGGCCACACTGTCGACTTCACAAACACGATCATCATATTGACGTCGAACCTCGGCTCGCAATTCCTGTCGGAACTGCGTGACGATCAGACAGTAAAGGATGTCGAGCCACAGGTGATGGACATTGTGCGCGGGCATTTCCGCCCCGAATTCCTCAACCGGCTTGACGAGATCATCCTGTTCCACCGGCTCGCCCAGGCGCACATGGGCCCGATTGTCGACCTTCAGGTCGCACGCGTCCAGAAGCTGCTGAAGGATCGCAAGATCGTGCTCGACCTGACCGACGCCGCGCGCGACTGGCTTGGTCGTGTCGGCTATGACCCGGTCTATGGCGCAAGGCCGCTGAAACGCGCAATCCAGAAGCATCTGCAAGACCCGCTTGCCGACAGGATATTATCGGGTCAGGTGGCAGACGGACAGGCCGTCAGGATCGACGAAGGTGATGGAGCGCTCAGCTTCCTGAGTGATTGACGCAAAAAGGGGGGCGGAAAAGGGGGGCGGAAATCTCCGCCCCCCTTTTCTGGGGGATATTGTGACAGCGATCAGTAGCGCACGGTCGCCCCGATGAAGAACGAACGCCCGAGTGGGTCATAGGTCGCCGGATACGTGTTGCCGCTGTTTTCAGCCGTACCACCATAATCGTTACCGACAACGGGCGGCGACTTGTCGAACAGGTTGCTGATCCCACCACGCAGCGAGAACTGCTCGGTCACGTCATAGATCGCGCTCAAGTCGAAATAGTCGTGCGACTTGATCACCGGCACGACATAATCGGACGCGTCATCAATGCCAAAGGCAACAGCATCCTTGGTCAACTTGCTAAGGTGCTGCCAGCGCAGTTGCAGCGTCAGCCCGCCATTCGTCCATGTCGTGGTCTGAATCCAGCGCCATTTCGGGTCAGGTCGCACACATGTGTTACCGACAAGTCCTACGCATTCATTAACCGGCAGCAGATCGGCAAATTGCAGGTCCGATTTGATCTGCCGTGTCAGATTGACGGCAAGCCGCAACCCACCAGCATCGCCGGGCAGTTCGAAGCCATAAGCGGCCGTAAAGTCAACGCCCTGCGAGCGCAGGAAACCAACATTGCGAACACGAACATCGACGCCCGTTTCGGTACCACCGATCAAACGACCATTGAGCGGGTTACGCGCGATCAATGAACAGAACGGACCATTTGCGTCCTGCTCAAGCGTGTAACAAATGTCGAGAACCGACTGTTCGGGCACTTGCAGGATTGCATCGCGGACCTTGATATCGAAATAATCGATGGTTGCGGTAAAACCGGGTGCGAAAGTCGGCTGGAATACCGCACCAATGGTCAAGGTTTTCGATTTTTCCGGGGTGAGGTCTGGATTACCACCAATATAATTGTTGATCTGCCCGGAAATCGGACCGCCGACACTGCCAATACTTGCTGGCGGAACGCCGGTATCAATACAAAGCTGTGTCAGCGATGCATTGCCGACCGGATTTGCCCCCTGACACGGATCAAGGTCCGCATCGCCCGTCGACGGGGTTTGCGACTGACCGATCTCGTTGATGTTCGGCGCACGAACGGCGCGCTGATACATGGCGCGGATACGCAGATCATCGACCGGTTTCCAGTCGCCGCCAATCTTCCACGTCCAGTTGCTGAAACTGTTGCTGGCGCCAACGCTCACAACGTTGTTTTTGTAGTCGGC
>JBFKAE010000101.1:0-11794 GCA_041621755.1 Sphingomonadaceae bacterium
AGAATGTAATTATTTGAATTAACTTATAAATCCTGCATTTGTAAAATTGATGCAGGTTTAAGTTATGGAAACTTCAACGCCACTAACTTCACATGCAAGTACTACTAAAGAGGCTGCGTCACTGCTTTTGACTAAGTGTGTCGAGTATCAAAGCGCTTGACTGCATGGATGATGGGACAGGACATGGATTCCAAACAGACGATAATCAGCTGCGCGATAACAGGCTCAATCCATACGCCGTCAATGTCGCCTTATTTACCGGTAACAGCGGCCGAGATAGCGGAAAGCGCATTGGGTGCGGCCGAGGCAGGTGCTGCGATCGTTCATTTGCATGCGCGTGATCCAGATAGTGGCCGTCCGGACCAGTCTCCGGAAGCCTTCGCGCCGTTTCTCCGGATTATAAAGCAGAGTTCCGATGTAGTGGTGAATATAACCACGGGCGGTTCCCCTTATATGCCGGTGGAAGAGCGGGTGAGACCCGCTGAGGTATGGAAGCCTGAAGTGGCAAGTCTGAACATGGGTTCGATGAATTTCGGACTTTTCCCAATGCTGAAGCGGTACAAAATATTTAAGCATGATTGGGAAGAACCGATGCTGCGCAATTCTGACGATCTTGTCTTCCGCAATAGTTATAAGGACATACGCTATGCGCTCGAAACCTTAAACGCGACAGGCGCACGTTATGAATTTGAATGTTACGACACCAGCCATCTCTACAACCTGCATTATTTCTGGAAGGAAGGACTCGTAGAGGCGCCACTGTTTATCCAGACGTGCTTTGGGCTATTGGGTGGGATCGGTGCGCACCCGGATGATGTGATGCACATGAAACGCACCGCAGACCGCTTGTTCGGTGACAATTATCATTGGTCGGTTTTGGCAGCGGGGGCAAATCAGATGCCAATTGCCGCAATGGCGGCCTCTATGGGAGGGCATGTGCGTGTAGGTCTGGAAGACAGTCTGTGGCTTGGTAAAGGTCAACTGGCTGAAACGAATGCCTCGCAGGTTGCCAAGGTTCGCCAGATACTTGAGGGACTGGGCAGAGAAATCGCGACGCCGGAACAGGCGCGTCAAATCCTGTCACTAAAAGGCGGAGATCGCGTCGGGTACTAGGCTCCGGCAATGGCAAAGATTGTTTTTGTCTGACTTTCAGTCATTTATGGGATAGCACTGTTCTCATTTGGTCAACAGTCATTCGCGTTATATTGCTTGCTAAATTTGCAGCGGCAGTGGACACTTTTCTTTCGGCATTGGCAGAAGATCGATGTCAGGGGAGAGAAGGCTAGGCGTTATGCAGATTGACGTATTGCGATATTTTCTGGAGGTCGTTGAGCAGGGTTCAATCCGTGGAGCTGCCGAGGAGGTGAATATCACACCCTCGGCGATCAGCCGACATATCAGCATTCTTGAACGAACTTTGGGCGCCTCCCTCTTCGAGCGTAAGCCAAGGGGCATGATGTTAACTGCGGAGGGTGAGATCCTTGCCAAGTACGCCAAACGGATCGTCAGCAACATGGACTTCGTTCAGAACGCCATTGCGGAGATGAAGGGATTACGGCGCGGGGTTATCCGTGTCTCGGCCATTGAATCCGTCGCATCGAATATACTCTATCCTGCAATACGTACCTTTATGCTGGAACATACAGGCATTGAATTCGAGGTTGATATTGTTGCGCGCAATAACAACGACGTCTTGCATGCCCTGCTGCGGGATGAAGCCGATATCGGCATTATGTACAAACTTAATCTTAATCCGGATATTCAATATCTAAACGAGTTCGAGACGCCGTTTGCTGTCATCGCGTCGCCTGAACATGCGCTTGCGTCCCGTGACGAATTGTCGGTCAAGGACCTTACTGGAGTAAGTTTGGCTGGCCTTTCGCCATCCTCTGCTACCAGGAGAATTACCGAACAGGCAATGCTTACGGCTGGCGTACAGGTCGACTATACAATGATTGTGAACAGTTTTGAGATGGCAAAGGAATTTGCCAGAACAGGTGCAGGCGTCGCCATACTCCCAGAGGTTGCCGTGAGGCGCGAGAATGAAGCAGGAACGCTTGTTTCCATTCCACTTTCTGAATGGAGCTTGCGGCATATCCGCTGTGCAACATGTACGCACAAAGGCAATGTTCCCTTAAAGGCCGTTTCTGCATTTCTGAAAATCCTGCACCCAGAAAGCGCGCTTCAGACCCTGCATTGATACCACCAACGGTGTAACACACCATTGCTTTGTTTCCCGACGACCCGCTGTCTGTCAGGCGTGTGCGTTGAAGTCGCGATCAACTTTTTTACTTATATTGTCCAGGGCTTCCGACAGCGCGTCGGCAAGCTGTCGAACTTCAGTGCGTTGTGCAGCTTCGGCCGAAATATGGAGTGCAATATCGACACCGGGCAGTTCGGGAAGCCCATCGTTTTCGGTTAGAATCCTCAAGTTGGCCGGCAATGTACCTGCTTTGAACACGCCTATCGCAAGCCCATCTTCGACAGCGGACTGCAGGGTGCCAATCCCGGATGGTGAAAAAGTATGCCGCCATGAGATGTGTACATCGTCAAGTAGCCCAGCGGCCCATTGACGATCCAACTCCGCATCAGAGCGTATTGCTATGGGTAGAGGTCGCTCTGTGTGAGGCGAGTTGTCGATCGAAGCAGCCCAGACCATCTTGTCGCGGAAGGTCAACTCTGTTTCGGCTGTACCGACTT
The DNA here is from genome assembly GCA_041621755.1 of Sphingomonadaceae bacterium. Classification (GTDB taxonomy): domain Bacteria; phylum Pseudomonadota; class Alphaproteobacteria; order Sphingomonadales; family Sphingomonadaceae; genus Sphingosinicella. The sequence goes on from JBFKAE010000101.1 coordinate 2,701, forward strand.
CATGAGCGGTAATGACCATATCGAAATCTATTCCCAAACGATCGAGCAGATACGCTGTCTCTCCGGTTCGGACCGTAATCTGGACTTGAGGTTGTTCAGTCCAGAATTGCTTCAGTGTAGGCAGAATCGCGCGGCCAGCATAATCCTCTATGCACCCAAGACGAACGGGGGCAGCGTGTTCCATGATATGGACTGCAGATATAGCTTCGTCCGCCAGTCGTATGATGCGTTGGGCGTAATCAAGGAAGATGACCCCTGCAGGGGTCAGCTCCACGGTCTTGCCGCTACGTTCAAAGACAGGCGTTCGCAAGATATCTTCGAGGCGCTTGATTTGCATGCTGATCGCGGATTGAGAGCGATACATTTCGCCCGCGGCACGTGTAAAGCTGGAATTTTCAGCGACTGAAATGAATATCCGAAGAAGACTGATGCTCAGCATACCACCCCCTTATATCAGTGCAGGCAGCAGAGCATCATTCAATAAGGATCTCGATGTCGCTATTTTCGATCCGAGTCTGGAATGTCTGCAGGTCACAGCTGATGGGAGCGCCCTGCCCCTTGCCGGTGCGAACATCAAACCTGCCAGCATGAAGAGGACACTCGATGATTCCATCTTCGAGCCAACCTTCGGTAAGGAAGGCTGTTGCATGTGTACAGATGTTACTTGTGGCATAGAAATCTCCGTCCAGATTGTACAAGGCTATGTTGGCACCGCCAATCTGAACAGCCTTCATTTCATCCACGGGGATATCTGCCGCTGAAGCGGCGCGAATCCATTTACCCATCTCTCTTTACCCTGCTGCAATCCCGACCCTGTGAAAGGCAGCATGAAAATGATTTTCATGCTGCCTGAAGTTCTCAAAGGTTCATTTCTTTTCGGTAGAAACTATAGAAGGCACGAATTGCGGACTCGCTGATCATGGTATGTGCCGCTTCGGTACCCTTACCTCCCATCTCGATAACATGACGGGAATCGTACTCGTTCACATTGGGTTGAAGCTGGGCAATGATCTCTGTGTCCTCGGCCGAAATGAAGCCCGAGGGACCGACCAGATTGCTGTGCCGGATACGGGCTTTTATCTGCTCCTCGTCATCATCCTCGTAACCGAAAAAATTCCATGAAAGCTCATGCGTCGTTGCTGATTTGGGAATCATGTGGCGAATGCTGAAACTGCTGTGGAACTGCTGGATGACCGTCGAGGGGAAAACCTGAAACGCGGTGTTCGTGCTATCCCCAAACTCATCTGAATGCTGGTTGACGATCCGTCGATCCTCGAGTTCGTATTCCGATTTCAGCACTCGAAGCTCATCCGTTACCTCGTTACGCGTGTGCTGCAGGCCACTGTCGTATTTCATGTGGTAGACGATATGGCGTCCGTCTGCCGTTGGAACTTGATGGTAATCGCCATCAGGACGCCACAGACCGAATTTCGGGATGAAGGTATGCAGCAACGCGGCATGATAGCCATCATGCGTGTTGTCCGAATAAAACTTCCAGTTGCACGGTACAATCTGCCGGCAGAAACCCAACAGCTTGAGCTTTCGCCCGTTGAACAGGCGATCATACCAGGGCAGGCCCTCGCCAACGAAATCTTCGAATGATGGGGTATCTTCCTGGTACGTTGCCCAGATCACACCGCCACGGACGGTCGTGCGCAGCTTTACAAGACCGTGCTGTTTTTTGTCGAAATCCTTGGGCATCCCCGGATTGCCGGCGGCGCCGCGGAAAAATGGCATGGACTTGAGCGAGCCATCCATCGCGTAGGTCCAGTTATGATACGGGCAGACGATCATGCCGTCTTCGAACTTGCCGCATTCCTTCCAGGTCATTTGGGAATCGCGATGGGCACAGCGGTTTTCCACTGTGTGAATTTCGCCATTTTCGTCTCGAGTGACAATGACACTGCGTGGTCCGATCCATGCGCGTTTGAACGAGCCGGCTTCGGGTAATTCGCATTCCAGACCGACATAGTTCCAGCTTTTGCCGTAATGAAAGACTTCAAGTTCACGACGGAAGATTTCTTCACTGGTATAGATCCAGGACGGGATACGTGTCGGCCCTTCCTCCGGCCATTTTAGCTCGATGTCATCGCCTCTAATACGTTCTTGTAAAGTCATTTTTGCCTCCGGGGAGCTATGATAATCAGACCGGCGCGAAGAGCGTGGTCAGGATGCGGTGGTTGTCGTAAACGGCGAAGCGCTCCTTAATACGGAAGCTGTCGCCATCGCGGACAAGCGTATCGTGATACTGGCCGAGCATGTTCAGCTGCGGCTCTCGATCCAGCATGGATTCGTACAGCAGAAAATTGGCGCCGGACTTGATGACATTGCCATCGCATGCTTTGACCCGAACAGAGCTTACGTAACGACGCCAGTAGCGCGGTTCGTACACCAGCACCTTGACGAGTGCCGTGACGCGATCCTTGATCATGCCAATACCTTCGCAAGACATGGAAGCCATTGGCAGCCCCCGGTCGAAATTCTCGCGGGAGATGATCTTGTACTCGGCATCATCGGTAAAATAACTCGACCAGCGATCATAATCGGCGTCGTCGAGGCAGATCGTGTATTCCTCGTAAAAATCCCTGATCTGTTGCTCGAGCGATTTGGCTTCTGCGAGCATAGGGCCATCCTCCATTTCTGAATATATTGTGCAAAAACCTTCAATATCCCACCGCGCGATCAAGCGTCGTTGCTGACGACCACACGAGCCATGCTTTCTTCTGATGCAATATGGTCAGTCTCCATCCATGACGGGGGGAGGCGCTTCACGCTCGACCGTGTCATAATCGGCTGGAATTTGCAGCTGCAACGCCCAATAGTCATCCGAGAAGGAAGAGGCATTGTGTCGCCAGTGTGCGGGGATCGATAATGCGTCACCACACCCTTGTCGAACCTGCCCGGCGACCTGTTCGACATCGAGCATTGCCCAACCTGACAGGCCAAAGCTGAGTTGGGCCATATTATGAGAATGCCAACCTGTGCCCCCTTCCTTCGCCCGTTGCGCGCGGACGACCTGGACTTCAATCAAGCGGCCTGTAGCCTCTGCCACACCCAGATCGCGATAATCAAAGAAACTGCGAGGACCGGTACCAACGACGTGTTTGTCCGGACCATCAAGGGCAATCGTCCGTGTCGGGCGGGTTGGCAGAATTTCACGTGCTGCTGCACAATTCAGCGCCTGCACTTCCAGAAACGAAAAGCTAGGCGAGTTGGAAACGACCGTATCGGCTGTGAAGGGAAATTGCGATATAGCGTCATGAGCGCGCAGGGTCTGCCTTGCTCCGTCGATATTGACCGTCACTTCTCCATCAAGGAGGTAGATGAAGGTGAACCAGGCAGACGTATCGCTTGCGATCTCGGCAATTGAGCCCGCTCCACCAATTCCGGCGCGACGGGCGACGAAGACATTGTTCGTCGCTTCTCCGAGCCCGAGATCGTAGTTGAACGCAACGCAATCACCACCGCTTGGCAAGCGTTCCGTATGGACCACGCGCAGGTCCATAGGCAGAAGATCTTCAATCGGGTTTGTTGACATCTGTTGCATTCCTTTCTGACTTCTAAGCAGCGGCAGTGATCAGTTTTTTCAGCGAAAAATTCACATCGGAGAGCTGGTCGGGCGATGCCACAATCCCACGCTCCATCATCCGTTTGGCCACTCTTAGGTCACGCATTGCATTTGCAGACACCGCGCCCGTCATCCTGTTGTTTTCGTCAAGAAAGAACACACTGAAACAATCTTCTGCGGGGCTTCCGCGCAATACGGTTTTAAGGGACGGATCAGGCACGCCCAGGATTTGCAGGTTGACGTCATATTGGTCAGACCAAAACCAGGGAATATCGACATAAGGCGTTGGCGCACCTGCGATGGTCTTGCCAACAGCAACGCCCTGATTCTGTGCATTCGCCCAGCTTTCGATGCGGATGCCTTCAAGATTCGCAACATCACCAACCGCAAAGATATCTGGATCAGATGTGCGGCAATATTCGTCGACGATGATTCCGTCACCAACGTTTAGGCCGGCCTGTTTTGCCAATCCGTCATTAGGCAGTATGCCAATACCGGCGATAACCACATCGGCGTCGTAATCCGCCGCATCGACCCCGTATTTGATGGAAACCCCATTTCTCTCATGCAGATCGTGCAGATAGTCCGATATCACAGGGGGCATCACCCGAGCGCACAAGCGACTGTTGGCCTCGACCAGAGTGACCGTTTTATCGAGCTGCCGCGCAATAGCCGCAGCTTCCAACCCGATCCAACCACCACCTATGATCAATATGTTCTGAGCAGTGTCGAGCGCTCGACGCAACCGCATCGCATCGTCGATTGTCCTTAAATAATAAACATTACTGCGTTCAAGACGACGGATCCGGCCACCGGTTGCCAATACAAGCTGGTCGTAGTCGACCACTTCCTTGCCAGTCAGATGCAATTTCTTGGCTTTGCGGTCTATGCTCTCAACCTGTGCGCCATATCGAATGTCGATGTTAAGACCTTCGGGCCAGAGGTAGCATGATTCCGGCTCTGATTTTCCGAGGAGCACATCTTTGGACAGCGGAGGGCGCTGGTATGGCGGGTGCAATTCCTCGCCAAGCAGCAGGACTTCACCCGAAAAGTCACTATCGCACAATGTGCGCGCGACCCACCCTCCGGCTTGCCCACAACCGACGACGACAACTTTCATAGACCCTTCTCCACCACTGCTATGCGGGTTTGGCTTTCGGGAGTAGAGTAGTTGTCTTGTTCAAAAACGCGGTTGTTAAACTGTGTACGCCTTATTCATTACAGAAATGGCATCGAAATTTCCGATGCGGCAGTGCGTGATACTGAAGCTTCCATCCCTGATTTGCATGTAGAAGTGCACCAAAAGAAAGCGACAAGGGCATAGGAGGCAAAATGCAGCACACATTATTCGGCAGGAGCGGTCTCAGGGTATCTGAGATGTGCCTCGGTGCAATGACATTTGGCGATGCGCGCTCACTAGGTGCACCCGAAGAGGAAAGCCGTGCAATTTTCGAGTGCTTTGCCGAAGCTGGCGGTACCTTCATCGATACTGCCGACCATTATGCCGATGGTGAAAGCGAACGTATTGTGGGCAAGCTGGTTGCATCTGAGCGCGACAATTTTGTGCTGGCTACAAAATGGTCAGCATCGCGCGCACTTGGTATCATGCAATCCGGCAACAGTCGCCGGAACATGATCCGGGCGGTCGATGCGAGCCTGAGCCGGCTGGGTACAGATCGGATTGATCTCTACTATCTGCATATATGGGATTTTACCACGCCATGGGACGAAATTATGCGTGGTCTAGACGACCTCGTATCGTCGGGGAAGGTGCAGTATATCGCAATTTCGGACACGCCCGCATGGGAGATCAGCCGTGCGCAGATGATGGCCGAATTACGCGGTTGGACAAGCTTTGCGGGGATACAAGTCGAATATAGCCTGGCCAGCCGAACCCCGGATCGGGAACTGCTACCTATGGCCGAGAAGCTAGGCCTTGGCATCGCTGCCTGGTCACCGCTGGCCGGGGGAGCGCTTACCGGGAAATATCGCAAAGATGACCCCAAAGAATCGGCTCGCAGAGCGCGTGATTCGCTCCCGGCGCGCACACTCTCTATTGCGGACGAGGTTTGTGAAGTCGCCGAGGAAATTGGCGCAAAACCAGCCCATGTGGCGATCGCATGGGTGCGTCAAAGGGGACGATCTGCTCCGATCATTCCGATTGTCGGCGCACGCACCCGCGCGCAAATTGCTGATAATATTGCGGCAATGCAATTGGAGCTCGACGAAGCCGTAATGGAACGGCTGAATACAACGAGCGCTATCGAATATGGCTTTCCGCATGATCTGTTGCGCACCGACTATGTCCGGTCAATCATGCACGGTGGTGATGATCGCAAGCTGCGCCTTCGAGAGGAACTGCCATATCCGGTCGAAAACCTCGCCATGAGTTCAGGCGTTTCCAAGAAGTAGCCTATGCAACCCTCAGTAATTTTGCGAAAACTGTTCGACACAGCAGTTCGCGCGGCTTCGGCAGAGATTGTCATCCCGCAGCACCTTCCAGCGCGCCCGTCGGGCCGTGTCATCGTCATTGGAGCAGGTAAAGCTGCGGCCAGCATGGCGCAGGCCGTTGAAAATCATTGGGATGGGCCACTCGAAGGCATGGTCGTTACGCGTTATGGCCATGCCGTTCCGACACGATCGATCAAAGTCGTTGAAGCCTCGCACCCGGTTCCAGACGCGATAGGGGAGCGGGCTGCGCTTGATATGTTGGCCATGGTACAAAATTTGTCGCCGGACGATCTTGTACTTTGCCTGATATCGGGCGGTGGCTCTGCGCTGCTGAGTTTGCCAGCCAAAGACGTTTCGTTCGAGGAAAAGCGCAATATAAACCATACTTTATTACGCTCTGGAGCGACGATCCACGAAATGAATTGCGTGAGAAAGCATTTGTCGGCGATCAAGGGAGGGCGACTGGCCGCTGCAGCTGCGCCGGCGAAGGTCGTTACTTTGGCCATTTCCGATGTCCCGGGAGACGACCCCGCCACGATCGCATCGGGTCCGACCGTGCCCGACCCGACAAGCTGTAGCGATGCCATTGCCGTGCTTGATCGCTATGCGATCCCTATATCCGCGCGCATCCGTAAGGCGTTGCAGAACGGGATTCTGGAAACGCCAAAACCGTTGAACCCGATCTTCAGTCGTTGCGAAACCAAAATCATTGTTACACCGCAACAGGCATTGGAAGCCGCTGCACAAGACGCACTAGTGATGGGCTACGAACCGCTCCTGCTCGGCGACGCAATAGAAGGAGAGGCGAGGGATATAGCCAAAATTCAGGCTGCTCTGGCGCAAGCGGCAAAGCCGAAAACCGTGCTGATTTCTGGTGGTGAAACGACTGTTACTCTGCGCGGCGGTGGACGCGGTGGCCGAAATGCAGAATACCTATTGGCACTCGCAATAGCACTCGGGGAGAACGCGAATATACACGCACTTGCCGCAGATACCGATGGCATTGACGGCAGCGAAGACAATGCCGGAGCGATCATCGGCCCTAGGACGCTCTCATTGGCCGCAACAAAAGGCATCGACGCGCGTGCAATGCTTGATAACAATGATGCCTACGGCTTTTTTCAAGCCATCAACGGCTTGATAATGACTGGCCCCACGCGCACGAATGTGAACGATTTCCGTGCTATTCTGATCGATTGATAGCTGGGACAGCATCTTCCATTATCAGCTCCGCAGCCCACCACGCAACAGCGATCACGGGAGCATTCGTGTTGCCAGAAGGCAGAGTTGGGAAGATCGAACAATCGCAAACCCGCAAGTTCTCAATACCCCTGACGCGTAGCCGGTCATCTACGACAGACTCTTTGTCAGGGCCCATTGCGCACGTGCCGACGGCGTGGTTGGCAGTACTGCCAAATCGTGAATAAGCACCGATCAATTGCTCATCGCTGTCATCGACTTCGCTTCCGGGCGTGACCTCTTCTCCCATATATTGGTCAAGTGCCGGCTGTGCGAAAAGTTCTCGCACAAAGCGTAACGCACCTGCTGACCCTCGTCGGTCACGTTCGGTCGCTAGCCAGTTCATGTGGATCTGAGGGTGCTGAGTGGGATCAGCCGATTGCAGCATCACACTGCCGCTACTGTCAGGATGCATGAAATAAACGAAACAGGTCAGCCCCGGTAGCTGTCCCGGCTTTACTCTGGCAACTGCGGCACCGGGCGAACCGGCATCGAAGCTCAATGCGCCCATGATCAGCTGAATGTCGGGCCGTTCGACTTCGGGTGCGCTCTTCGCGAAACCACCCACAGAGAAGAGGCTCCAGCCCATTGGGCCGCCACCGTTCAGGTAATAATGCATCACGTTGCGCACCAACCGCCAGCCGCGATACTCCTGATTTTCGCCGGGAATGGATTTTAACCTATGCGTGACCGTCATGCTGAGATGTTCACGCAGGTTCTGGCCGACATTGGGGCTGTCAACTATGGTTTCCACGCCAGCTTTGCGCAGCGCCACCTTCGGACCGATCCCCGAAAGCTGCAGAATATGAGGCGATTTAAGGGTACCGGCGGAGAGAATAACTTCGCGACTGGCACCGAAACGGTGCTGCCTATTGCCTATACGACAAGCAACGCCAACAGCACGTTTGCCATCCAGCAAAACCCGATCGACCAACACGTTGCATTTGACAGTCAGATTGGGCCGTTTGCGAACCGGGTGCAAAAACGCATCGGCTGAACTCCAGCGCCGGTTTCGCCATGTGGTCAGCGGAAGGTAACCGATTCCATCCTGAGGCATCGCGTTCAGGTCTTCCTTTACCGGTAGTCCTGCCTGCGCGCCTGCTGCGATGAAGGCTGTGTTCATGTCATCTTCGTCATAGGGCAAACTGATATGCAGGGGACCGCCAGTGCCACGCTCGGGTCCCACACCAAGTTCATGATCCTCAATCTCCTGAAAGCAGCGAGAAATTTCCGTCCAGCCCCATCCATGATTGCCCATGGCTTCCCACGCATCGTAGTCGGCAGGTTGACCACGAACATAAAACATGCCGTTGATGGAACTTGTGCCACCCAGTACGCGCCCGCGAGGCCAGAATTCATGTGCGTTTCGTCCCAGTGACGGTTCGACCGGGAACTGCCAGGACAGGCGCTTGTGCACCCTCAATTTGGCGATGCCTTTTGGCATGCGGACGAAAGGATGAAGATCGCTTGATCCTGCCTCAAGCAGAAGAACACGCTTTGTAGGATCAGCTGACAGGCGGTTGGCCAGAACACACCCAGCCGATCCAGCGCCGACGATAATATAGTCGTAGGTTTCCATGGAGTTCGGGTTACCAGCTCACCGGCAGGGCGTTCAGTCCATAAACGTACATGTCGCGTTTGAACGGCAGGTCTTCGATAGGCACAGCCAGTTTCAGATCGGGGAGCCTTGTGAACAGTTTCTTGAACACGCACTGCAGCTCGAGCCGTGCCAGTGGCTGCCCCAGACACTGATGGATGCCATAGGAAAAGGCGACATGCTTGCTTGCGTTATCGCGTTCTATATCGAACTTATCCGGGTCGGCAAACGTTGACGGA
>JBFKAE010000102.1:0-11596 GCA_041621755.1 Sphingomonadaceae bacterium
AGCGCCACAACTGTTTCAACCTGCTGTGGATCGGCGGCACGGATCATCGCGGCAACGGCGTCGGGCAGCGCCTCTGCATAGGCCGGTCCCGGCACAGCAAGCAGCAATATCCCGACAAGCCTTTTCATGACCACTTTATCTTCCTTGAACATGTCGCGGGGCGCATAGCAGCCGTGCCTGAGTTAAGCAAATCCCAGCATTTCACGAATTTCAGCAGCGCTGCGTCCGGCCTCGCGCAGGCTTTCGAGCGTTTGTGCATCATTGCGTTTGGACAGCTTCTCGCCAGCCCCATCCAGGATCAGCGCATGATGATGATATCGTGGCGTTGGCAGTCCGAGCAACGCTTGCAGCAACCTGTGGATGTGCGTTGAGTCAAACAGGTCCTTGCCGCGCACAATATCGGTTATGCCCTGCAATGCATCATCGACTGTGACTGCAAGATGGTAGCTCGTGCCAAGGTCCTTGCGGGCGATGACAACGTCGCCAAGCTGCTGTGGCGTGGCGGTGACGCGTCCGGCATAGGCGTCCGACCATTCGAGCGCTCCAGTCGTCTGGCACGACTTTTTGACGTCAAGCCGCCATGCATAACGTCCCGACCGCATGAGGTTTTGCCGCTTTTCTTCATCCAGATTGCGGCAAGTGCCGGGATAGATAGGGCCATCTGGCCCATGCGGGGCGTTTGCCGCGGCGGCAATATCGCGGCGGGTGCAAAAGCAGGGATAGACGAGATCACGGTGTTTGAGCCGCTCAAGCGCGGCGCTGTAGTCTGCAAGATGTTCCGATTGCAGGCGAACCGGAGTCTCCCATGTCAAACCGAGCCAGCCAAGGTCGCGGTAGATCGCGTCATTATAGTCACGACGACATCGCCCGGTGTCGATATCCTCGATCCGTAGAATGAAGCGTCCTTCATGCCCGCGCGACAGCGTCCATGCCTTGAGCGCGGAAAATGCGTGACCAAGATGCAATAGGCCTGTCGGGCTTGGTGCAAAGCGGGTTACAATGCCGGTCATCAGGTCCACCTGTTTGGGTAGTGTTGGCTATAGAAACACATTGACCATGCCCCAGATCAAGTGGTGTCATAGAGATAACACACAAAATCCTGTATCGAAGACTATGACGGCTCTATATTGAAATATCAGGCGGGCAGGTCGATGATCAGCGCGCTGCAGAACCGGGAGCAAGGGTGCACATATGTACACAAGCGAACGACTGGAAGACCGGATTATCTCGCCGGACAATTGTCCGGCCCTGGTGCTCAATGCCGACTATACGCCGCTATCTTATTACCCACTCAGCCTCTGGTCCTGGCAAACAGCGATCAAGGCAGCTTTTCTCGATCGCGTGGCCGTCGTCGCGGAATATGATCGCGAGGTACACAGCCCCAGCTTTGTGATGAAGTTGCCATCGGTTATCGCCTTGCGCGAATATATAAAGCCCTCGGTTTATCCCGCCTTCACCAGATTTAACCTGTTCCTCCGCGATCGTTTCATCTGCCAATATTGTGGCGGACATGGCGACCTGACGTTCGACCATGTTGTGCCGCGCGCTTATGGTGGTCGCACAACATGGGACAATGTGACAACAGCCTGTGCGCCGTGCAATTTGCACAAAGGCGGGCGGACACCCAAAGAAGCGCATATGCATCTGCGGACACCACCAAGACAGCCCACCGCGCACCAGCTACAGGTCAATGGTCGCGCCTTTCCGCCGCATTTTCTGCACGAAACATGGCGTGACTATCTCTATTGGGACAGCGAACTCGAAGCCTGACGGAATAAATCCGGGGGTGCGCGCATAGTTCCTGTTTCTTGTCAGCGCCGAAACGTTTAGATGCTGCATTTATGGTTATTTCTCAAAGCCCAGCCGAAACGGGTGAAAGTTTCGATTCGCAGAGCCGTGAGTCCGGATCATCGGACCGCGCTGAAATTCGGCACCTTGGCCGCATCCTCGGCGATGTTATCCGTGATTTCGATGGCAAGGCGGCTTTTGACACGATTGAAGCCCTGCGTCAGGCGTCGGTCGCCGTACATCGCGAGGACGCGCCCGAACGGCGGCACGAGCTTGCCGATCTGCTCGCCAGCCTCAGCCTCGAGGACGCGGTTCGCTTCATTCGAGGCTTTTTGAATTTTTCGCTGCTGGCAAATATCGCTGAAGATCGCCACGCCGGAGAGGTCACGGACGAGGTGTCGGCACGCCCCGAGCGGTTCGGGGCGGCACTCGCGACCTTGCAAAAGGCCGGTAAATCCAAGGCGGAGATTGCCGAGAGTGTCGCAGCGATGCTCATTTCGCCGGTGCTGACAGCGCATCCGACCGAGGTTCGCCGCAAGAGCGTCATGGACCGTGAAAGCGCGATTGCCGCGCTGCTCGGCACGCGCGAACATGCAAAGGCCGAGCATGCCGCCGACACGGACGAAGCACTATACCGTCAAATCGCGCTGCTCTGGCAAACGCGACCGCTGCGCGCGGTGCGTTTGCAGGTGGTTGACGAAATCGCCAACGCACTTAGCGTCATGCGCACAAGTTTTCTGCCGGTTATCCCGGCGCTACACGCGCGGCTGGAAAAGCAGCTTGGTGAAAATATTGGCGGCTTCCTGCGGCCAGGAAGCTGGATCGGTGGCGACCGGGATGGCAATCCTTTTGTCACCGCCGAAACGCTACGGCTGGCATTGCGTGGGCAGGCGCGCGCGGTGCTCGAATATTATCTCGAACAGCTACACATGCTTGGCGGCGAGTTGTCGATCAGCCATTCCATCGCCGGGGTCAGCACCGAACTTGCAGCGCTTGCCGAAAACAGCGGGGACAACTCCCCGCATCGCAGTGACGAACCCTATCGCCGTGCGATTACCGGGCTTTATGCCCGCCTTGCCGCGACCTATCAAAACCTTGCCGGTGGAGACCCTCCGCGCGCGGCTACAGTTGCAGCAGAAGCGTATGCCCTTCCCGCGGACTTTGCCGCGGATCTCGAAATCGTGCGCCGCTCGCTGGTGGAAAACGGCAATCCTGCCCTCGTGGGCGACCGGCTCGACGGTCTTTGCCGCGCAGTCGACATTTTCGGCTTTCACCTGGCGCCGCTTGACATGCGACAGGACAGCGGCATGCACCGGCGTATCGTTGGCGAGCTGCTCGCCGCCGCAGATGTGCATCCGGACTATGCATCGCTCGACCCGGCAGCGCGCGCCGCGTTGCTGCGGGACGAACTGCAGCACCGCCGACCGCTGCTCAGCCCCTTTGCCAACTATTCGGACGAGACAACCGGCGAGATGGATATATTGCGCGCTGCAGCAGAAGCGCACGCCACGCTCGGCCCGGCGGCGATCCAGAATTATGTGATATCGCACAGCACCTGCGTCGCCGATATTTTCGAAGTCTATTTGCTTTTGAAGGAAGTCGGCCTTTATCGCCCCGGCGATACGCCACAATGTGACGTCATGGTGTCACCACTTTTCGAAACAATACAAGATCTTGAGGCCGCTCCGACGATTATGGCCGAGTATCTTGCAATGCCCGAGGCGCGGGCGCTGATTGCGGCGCGGGGCAATGTGCAGGAGGTCATGATCGGCTATTCCGACAGCAATAAGGATGGCGGTTATTTGACCTCGAACTGGTCGCTTTTCGAAGCCTCTTCGGCGCTTTCTGGAGTCTTTCGCGATGCAGGCGTTCGCTTGCAGTTGTTTCATGGTCGTGGCGGCACTGTCGGGCGCGGCGGCGGCTCTGCCTTTGCCGGCATATTGGCGCAGCCTGCAGGCAGTGTCGGCGGGCGCATTCGAATCACCGAACAGGGCGAGGTCATTGCATCGAAATTCGGTACGCCTGCGCTCGCGGCCAAGAGCCTCGAGACAATGACGTCGGCAACGCTGCTCGCCAGTCTGGTGCCAACCGCCCAGCCGACCTCCGATCAGGCGCTTTATGCAGAGGCAATGGCGGCATTGAGCGCGGATGCGCGGCGCACATATCGCAGCCTTGTTTATGAAACGCCGGGCTTTGCCCAGTATTTTCAACAGGCAACGCCATTGCGTGAAATTGCCGAGCTGAATATCGGTTCGCGGCCCGCATCGCGCAAAAGCACAGACAAGGTCGAGGATCTGCGCGCCATCCCCTGGGTGTTTTCATGGGCGCAATCGCGGGTCATGCTGCCCGGCTGGTTCGGGGTCGGCGCGGCGCTGTCGGGGTTCAAGGATCATGGCCTGCTGAAGGCGATGAATGCCGAATGGCCGTTTTTCGCCTCAACCCTGTCGAACATGTCGATGGTGCTGGCCAAGTCCGATATTGATATCGCTGCGCTCTATAGCGAACTTGTCGAGGATGAATCGCTAAGAACCAAAATATTCGATGATATTTCAGATGGTTGGCACAGAACACGCGATGTATTGTTCGGCATCACCGGCCATGACATGTTCCTTGGCGACAATCCGGAACTTGCGCGGCGTATTCGCATGCGGTTGCCTTATATCGAGCCGCTGAACGCGCTGCAGGTCGAATTGATCCGCCGTCACCGGCGCGGCGAGGCAGATCCCCGTGTGCGCGAAGGCATACACCTTACCATCAATGGCATCGCCGCAGGGATCAGAAACAGCGGCTAGCGACGCGCCAGAATCGCCCTCCCGGTCAGGTCGCGGGATCGGGTATTTCGCCGCGTTCGGCATAGTGCCGCGCCAGAACCGCGCAGACGATAAGCTGGATCTGGTGAAACAGCATCAGCGGGACCACGACCATGCCGACCAGCGGACCGGCGAAGATGACGGTCGCCATCGGCAATCCGCTGGCCAACGATTTCTTCGATCCCGCAAACTGCAGGACGATGGCCGCCTCGTTCGGCAATTTCATCACGAAACGCCCGATCAGATAGGTGACGACCAGAACCGCGGCCAGCAGCAGGCACAGCAGCACCAGAAGTAGCATCAGGTCGCCTACCCCGACCTGCTCCCAGACACGGTCGACCATACCCATGGAGAAGGCGACATAGATGATCAGCAGGATCGATCCGCGATCGGCATATCCCGTCATTTTCTTGCGCGCGGCGATCCACGGCCCAACCAGCGGGCGCATCACCTGCCCCAGCAGGAACGGCGCGAGCAATAGCAGCGCGATGTCGCGAAACACGGTCATCGGCATTTCAGCGCCCTGTGTCTGCAACAACCAGCTGGCAAGAAACGGGCTGATGAATACGCCCGCAACGTTCGATGCCGATGCTGCGCAGATCGCGGCCGCAACGTCACCGCGCGCTATTGAAGTGAATGCAATCGACGACTGGACCGTCGACGGCAAAATGCACAGGAACAGAAAACCCGTGACAAGACCGGACGGAAAGCTTGCAGGAAACAGCGGCTGCATCGCCAGACCGATCAGTGGAAACAGGGCAAACGTACACAGCAGCACCGCCAGATGCAGTTTCCATTGCACGATACCACCGATCGCATCGGCCGCCGACAATCGGGTTCCATAGAGAAAGAACAGGAAGACGATGCCGGCCTTGGCTGCAAACCCGGCCACCACCGCCCCCACACCACTGGCAGGCAGAACGATCGCCAAACAGACAGTCAGCACCATCAGGCCGATATAAGGGTCCAGAAATCGTTTCACGCCGCATCCTTGCTTCTTGGCTGGATCATCGCCATCGAATACATTATTATGAAAAGCGATTGCAGAAATAATAGATATCACGAATCACGATAAATGTACGATCCCGCCGCTCTTGCCAGTTTCGCCTCGGTCGCCGAGACGCTCAGCTTCACCGAATCCGCCCAGTATCTTGGCTTGGCCCAGTCGACGGTTAGTGGTCACGTCCTCAAACTGGAACGAGTGTGCGGCAAGCGCTTGCTGACGCGCGACACGCATTCGGTTGTGCTCACCGCCGATGGCGAAGCGATGCTGGGCTTCGCCCGGTCTATCCTCGATGCACACCGCCGCGCTGCGCGCCATTTCGCGACAGACGATCTTGAGGGGCGGATCCGCCTTGGCATATCCGAGGATATCGCGCTCAGTCGCCTGCCCTATGTTTTGCGCGAGTTCGTCAAGTCACACCCGAAAATCGAACTGAACCTGACGGTCGCGGTCAGCGAGACACTGCACGGCCAATTGGCCGACGGCAAACAGGATATCGTCCTGATCAAGCGCCTGCTGACCGACACGCAGGGCACGCCCGTTCAGCGTGATCGCCTCGTCTGGATCTCCGCCCCCTCATTCGAACTCGATCGCACGGCCCCGATCCCACTGGTTGTGCTGGCGCCGCCCTCCCTGACCCGCAAGGTGGCGTTGGCGGCACTCGAACGCGAACAGCAAGAGTGGCGCATCGTCTGCTCGAGCGACAGCCAGAGTGGCGTGCATGCCGCAGTGGCGGCCGGCCTTGGCGTCGCGCCGCACGCCGCCGGGCTGATTCCTGCCGGGCTGATCACCACCGGCACAATGCGCAAGACGGGCAACCTGCTGCCCGATCTGGGCAAAATCGAATTCGTGACATTGACCCGTCGCGAGCCGCTGGATGGCACGATGAAGGCACTGATCAGCGTGCTGGCCGGGCGCAAGGTGATCACGAACACGCCCGCCGTAGCACCGATTAGAGCGTGATGAATGGACATCCGCCTGATTGCGGTGGGGGCAAAGCTCGGCTTTGTCTTCGCGCGGCGCGGCATCGTGCCCGAAGCGGCCTCGACATTTTTCCTGCCCCGGGTGGTCGGCATCAGCCAGGCGATGGAATGGTGCGCCACAGGACGGATGATATCGGCGGACGAAGCCGTCGCATCGGGCTATGCCCGCTCGACCCATGATGGCGAAGCACTGCTCGACGCCGCCCGGGCCATCGTCGCACGCGCCGGATCGAACGACGCCGCGGAAGGTGTCGCCAGCTTCCTGGAAAAACGCCCGGCTCGCTATACCGACACAGTCAGTTCCGATATGCCCGATTTCTATCCCTGGTGGACAACACCCGAATTTCGCTGAGCGGAGCGATTGGTACAGCCGGCAGGTTATCCCGGCCGGATTAAGATGATCAAACAAATGAATAAGGAAAGCCTACCGGTCTCAAGGCAAAGGTGAGACACGCAATTTGCACCAAATCAAGAGGGCCAATGAAAAAACCAGTAACATGCATCGAGGATCTGCGCCTTCTAGCCAAGCGCCGGGTACCCCGGATGTTCTACGACTATGCCGACTCAGGCTCCTGGACCGAGGGCACATATCGCGCAAACAGTCAGGATTTCCAGGCAATAAAGCTGAGGCAACGCATAGCCGTCGACATGACGAACCGGTCGCTGGCGACGACGATTGCCGGACATGATGTTACGATGCCGGTGGCAATCGCACCTGTCGGAATGCTGGGCATGCAGCATCCCGACGGCGAAATTCTGGCAGCCCGGGCTGCCGCGAAAGCAGGCGTGCCGTTCACATTATCAACCATGAGCAACTGCTCGATCGAAGATGTCGCCGCGCATTCGGATCAACCTTTCTGGTTTCAAATCTATCTGATGCGCGACCGGGCATTCAGCGACCGGCTCATCGACAGAGCCAAGGCCGCCGGTTGTTCCGCACTTGTGCTAACGCTCGACCTGCAGATTCTCGGCCAGAGGCATAAGGATCTCATCAACGGCCTCAGCACCCCGCCCAAGCCCACAATCGCCAACCTCGTCAACCTCGCGACCAAACCGCGCTGGTGCTGGAACATGTTACGCACCCCGCGCCGTTCGTTCGGGAACATTGCTGGCCATGTCGATGGCGTCGAAGATATGAGTTCATTGTCCTCCTGGACAGCATCGCAATTTGATCCCCGCCTGAGCTGGGATGACGTGAAGCGGTTTCAGGACAAATGGCAGGGCAAACTCATATTAAAAGGCATCATGGATCCCGAAGACGCGGAAATGGCGGCGGACACAGGCGCTGACGCCATCGTCGTTTCCAATCATGGCGGTCGTCAACTTGATGGCGCTCCGTCATCAATCTCAACCCTGCCCGCGATCGTCGATGCGGTTGGCGATAAAATCGAAATTCTGATGGATGGCGGCATCCAGTCTGGTCAGGATATCATCAAGGCAGTCGCGCTCGGTGCCAGAGGCGTTATGCTCGGCCGGTCAATCGTATATGGGCTGGGCGCGGGCGGTGAAGCGGGGGTAACGACTGCGCTCGACATCCTGCGCAAGGAACTCGACACGACCATGGCGTTGTGTGGCCTTCGCGACATCAAGGATGTTGATGAAAACATTCTAGCGCCGGGCATGCCATTTGCCTCAACCCCACCGGGTGGAGCAATCTGAACACGCCCAAGGGCATTGCTTGCATGACAACACGATAAAATTCTTGTTGTTGTTCATGCACTTTCGTCAGAACCGTTCGCCCGAGAGCCGCTGGCAAAGCATGTCGAGTTGATCAAGATCGCTGTAATGCAGCGTCAACTGCCCGCTCTCACCATGTGAATCGAGGCGAACGCGAAGCCCCAGCTGCTCGCTCAATTGCCGCTCAAGCGCTTCGATATCGGCATTCCGCTGTACTTTCGGCTTGGACGGTGCGGCGGGTTTTGATGCGGACTTGCCTTTGGCCAGGTTTTCAACCTGTCGCACCGAAAGACCCGCGCGCACGACTTCACGCGCGAGTGCCGAGGGATCGTCCGCCGTCAGCAGCGCGCGCGCATGACCCATTGAAATCTTAGCCTCGATCACCAGCGTGCGGACATCTTCGGGCAGATCGAGCAGGCGAATCAAATTGGCGATATGGCTGCGCGACTTGCCAACGATGCGGCCAATCTCATCCTGTGTGTGGCCGTAATCTTCAATCAGACGTTTGTAACCTTCGGCCTCTTCAATGGCATTCAGGTCCTGGCGCTGAATATTTTCGACGAGCGCGATTTCGAAAGCTTCTTCATCGCTCAGTTCGCGGATGAGCACCGGCACTTCGTGTAACTGTGCAGCCTGCGCCGCGCGCCAGCGGCGTTCGCCGGCAACGATTTCAAATTTCCCGGCACCGGTAGGGCGGACCAGAATGGGCTGCAGCAGCCCCTGTCGCTTCACAGACGCAATCAGCTCGCCCTGCAGCGCTTCGTCAAAGCGACGGCGAGGCTGGTGCGGGCTTGGAGAAATCATGGCTAGGCCAAGCATTTGCGCGCCCATGCGATGACCGGCGTCCGGTACTGGCGCAGCGGGGGTTTCGGCAGGGCGGTCAAGCGCCCCTCCCATTTCCTCAAGAAGCGCAGACAGGCCCCGACCAAGGCCAGATGGTCGTTTTGTTGACATTAATCTTTGACTTTCAACATATTAAGCAGCCTTTGCCGCCGGTTCTGTACGCCGCAACAGTTCGCGCGACAGGCTGATATACGCTTCCGAGCCAGCGCAGCGATAATCGTAGACCATCGCCGGAAGCCCATGGCTTGGCGCCTCGGACAGTCGCACATTACGCGGAATGACCGTATCGAAAACGATCTTGCCAAGACAGGCGCGCACATCGTCGGCGACTTCGCTCGAAAGCCGGTTGCGCTTGTCATACATGGTGAGCACGACGCCGATAATGCTGAGCGTCGGATTGAAGGTTTCGTGAACGCGTTCGACCGTGTTCAAAAGTTGGCTCAACCCTTCCAGCGCAAAAAATTCGCATTGCAGGGGCACCAGCAGCGATTGCACCGCAACAAGTGCATTCATCGTCAGAAGACCAAGCGAGGGCGGGCAGTCGATGATGACATAGTCAAAAACCTGCAAAGCCTCTTCGGCAAGCGCATTTGAGAGGCGATGCATGCGCGCATCCATATCGACCATTTCAATCTCGGCACCCGACAGATCAACGGTCGAGGGAATGATCGAAAGTTGCGGAATTGCCGTCTTTGCGACGGCTTCGCTCGCCAGCGCATGACCGATCAGCATGTCGTAACTGGTCTTGCCGCGCGAGGCCTGATCGACGCCCAGTCCTGTCGAACTATTCCCTTGCGGGTCAAGGTCGATGATCAGCACGCGCCGTCCGGTTGCGGCGATGCCCGTGGCGACGTTGATCGCCGTTGTCGTCTTGCCAACGCCACCCTTTTGATTGGCCACTGCTATGCGGATCATGTCCGTCTTCTCCCCCGCACGTTCGACGCCTTGACGATCCGGCCCCGTGGATCGGTGAGACTGGGAATAAGCTCATAGTCGAAGACATAAAGCCGCTGTGCATCGGCGATTTCATCTTCGGCGGCTGCGCCTTTCAGCAAAAGCCATGTCGTGGACTGTGCAGCAGAGCGGTGGCCCCAGTCAAACAGCTTTGCGACCGGCGCGCAGGCACGCGCGGTAATCAGATCGAATTTTTTTGAACCCAATGATTCTACACGACAATTTTCGACATGAATTTGACTGCCAAGACCCAGTTCTTCGACAATCATTTTGAGGAATCGGGTTTTCTTGGCGACCGAATCGACAAGCGTCACCGAGTCGGGACGCATTAACCCAAGAACGATACCGGGAAATCCGGCGCCACTGCCAATATCAAGCCATTTTTGTGGACCGACATCGTCGAGACAGCGCACAAGTTGCGCCGAATCGGCAAAATGACGCGTCCATACAAAGGGTAAAGTCGAAGGACCGACGAGATTGTACCGCGCCTGCCACTCGGACAGCAGCGCCGCGTAGCGGTCGAGTTTTAAAAGTGTTTCACGTGGAACATTGAAGCGGGCGGCGAACCAGTCACGGCCGTCTTCTGCCCGCTCAGGCGGCGCGTCGGACATGCCGCAACAAGGCTGTAAGCGCCGCAGGGGTAACGCCAGCGACGCGGGCGGCGGCGCCCAGGCTTTCGGGACGGGCGCGCGCAAGGCGGTCGATCATTTCATTCGAAAGCCCGCCAATCGCACGATAGTCGAGCGCCGCAGAAAGTTTTAAAGCCTCATCCTTGCGAAAGGCTTCGATATCCTGTGCCTGACGTGCCAGATAGACGGCATAACGCGCATCGATCACAAGTCGCGCGGCTATATCAGACGCAACCTGCGCAAGGTCGGGCCACGCAATTATGGCCTTATCCCAGTCCATTTCAGGGAAGCGCAACCAGTCAAAGGCCGACCGCGCAACACCATCCTGACGAACATTGATACCGCATTCGAGCAATCGTGCCGGGGTTGCGCGCAAGATTTCAAGCTGATGGCGTGCAGCATCATAGTGCGCACGCTGGTTTTCAAAGCGAGTACCAGCTTCACCATTGACCAGACCAAGCGCGATGGCCAGCGGCGTCAGGCGGTGATCGGCATTGTCCGCACGCAAATGCAGGCGATATTCGGCGCGCGAGGTGAACATGCGATAAGGCTCGTTGACGCCCTGCATAACAAGATCGTCAATCATAACGCCGATATAGGATTGGCTACGCTCGAACAGCACCGGCGCCTCGTCCCGGACACCACGCGCGGCGTTCAGACCCGCGGCCAGCCCTTGCGCGGCAGCCTCTTCATATCCGGTCGTGCCGTTAATCTGTCCAGCGAAATAAAGCCCGCCAATGGCGTGCAATTGCAGCCCTGCCGACAGCGCGCGCGGATCAATATAATCATATTCGATGGCGTAACCGGGACGCGCGATACGGACGTTTTCAAGACCCGTAACCGTACGCAGAAAGGCCGACTGCACATTTTCGGGAAGCGAAGTCGACATACCGTTCGGATAGATCAAAT
>JBFKAE010000103.1:0-11247 GCA_041621755.1 Sphingomonadaceae bacterium
CAAGATATAGCTATTACCGTGCTTGCTACGGCGGCGAGCAAAATTGAACTGTTTCTCATTGATACCCCTCTCCTATTTTTATCTGATGCCCATTATCTCTCTGAAGCGAACATACGCTTTCGGTCGATCACCCCAGGGCACCTTGGTACGAATTCTTCCGATATGACTATTTCTGGGATCTAAGGCTTAGCTCCCCCGTTCAAGTTGCCCCAATTCGCAGGGAAGCAACATTTGTGCCAAAGCTGAGATGGCTGATTTCCAGCCTCGCTATCCAAGCCCAGTGCGCAAATTTGGTTGTTCCCGATTATAGTTCGACAAAATTGTCACCGCGGGAATCTCTCGTCGTGATTTTGGCGCAATTTCCTAACCACTCGACAGCTTTTCGTGATCCGTCGCGCGTGCCGCGCCATGTGCTTTGCCAAGTTATTTGACCAATACCGAATGACGGTGTTGGAGGCGGTCCCTCGATGTGGAGCGGCCTCGTAAGTGGCCGATCCGGTGGATTGTCGAGGCAATATCTGCGTCCGGATGGCCTGCCATGGCGAATGTTGCTGCCATGCTTTCTGCCAGTATGGATGGTTCGGGCGCTGGTTGTAGCTGCGGCGCGACAATAGCTTGTGACTACGATTAATCACACCCTACTCATGGTATCGCGCGAAGCCTCCCCAGAGCGGTGTAATTGATAGCCAAAACATCAAAATACGGAAAGTGGCTGCCTTCCCGGTTATGACGCAGGGAAGACGATCAAGGGCCGCAAGCGCCAATAGATCACACGGCATATAGGGACATCTTGTGCACGCCGTGATCCACACCGCCGACATCCAGGATCGCGATGGCGCGCCGCAGGTGTTGCCAATTATTCAACAGATGCATCGCTCGATCATGAAATCACGCCGGATAGTTTTGAATCAGGTGGGATGATTGGAGCTCAGCCACAAATCGTCGAGGTGGCCGCATTTCGCAAGATGGTGTGATGTAGTGCGTGTTGAACGGACACAAAACCGGGTTCCGCTGAAGCAAGGCACCAGCGCTCGCAACAGCATGAGCAGTTACGAACCCGTTTCACGCATAAGCCGACATAGCGATCGTTTCCAAGGAGGCGATGGGCGAGATGGCCCTCGCGCACGAAACTTTTGACCGCTACTCGTTGAGGTCCGGATCCTCAGGACAAACCTAAGGTCGCGAACGCCTTGAGCCATCCCGCTCCTGACTACATCATGCGACGGTCTCGCCCCGCCTGTGGAAGCCGTGGGCACGAGTTAGTAGCCAACCTCCAGGCCCCTTCTTACAACTCTTGCGCTCATCACACTCCTAACCCAATGGTGGCGGGGTTTAACCGCCTGACTCGATGCCTTCGATCAGGTGGTGGAGCGTGATCAGTGCCGCCGCCCATGACAGCAGACCGTTCTAAGGGCTGCTCGATCCGAAGAAGTACGGCGTCGCAAGTCTGGGCCGACACCTGTCTCTCGTTCTCGCGAGCGGCACTGAAACATCCTACGCGATCAACGCCACAGGTTTAGAAGCGTCCAATCGGCGACGCCGCCACCGCGGGGTTCGGTCACGTAAGCACATCGAAGAAGCTTTGCCGCATATGATTGTCATGGGTGAAGCCTAGGTGGCCAAGATCGCTGGTGTCCCATACGAGAGTCGGCGTATCGGGATAGTGGACATAGCCTTCGGCGAAGACCTCGTTGCGGTTTCCGGAAGGATCAAAGAAGTAGATCGTGGCACCGCGCGTGACGCCATGGCGGTTGGGTGGCACTTCGACCGGAATGCGGTATTTCCCGATAAGATCCGCCGCCTTGTATAGATCGCCCACCGATTCCAAAAGAAATGATACATGATGGAATTTGTTGGGGTCGGCCTGGAGCTGGAATGCGATATCGTGCGGCTTCGTCGAGCAGGTGAGGAATACGGCCAGTGACATTTCGCTCTCGGCGTCGACGATCTTTTCGCTAAGGTCGAAGTCGAACACCTCGCAGAACAGGCGGGCGCATTCGTCGATATTGGGTCCGCCAAGCAGGACATGGTCCAGCCGGTTGACGCGATAGCCGCGCACCACTCCTTCGTAAGGAATGGCGCCCGGGTTTCGATATCCCAGCGTGTTGCCGGTCAGTTCCTTCTCGGCATAGAGCTGGATCGTGTGGCCGCTGGGTGCCGTGAACTGGAGGCGCCGCCCACTCTTCGGGTACACATCTGCGGCAATATGCATGACCGGCAGACCGAAGGCCTCGATCCTGGGCAGAAGCTGCGACAGCGTGTTGATTTCCACTGAGAGTTGACCCGGGAGGGGCATAAGTTTCCACTGAGAAGTGACCCATGTTTTGACTTCCCTCTGGCTGATTGGTCGGAGGATTCAGGAGTGATCGACATGGCGTTATTGAGTGTAATCCGGCGCTGGCATTTCCGGCAGCAGGTTCCGATCCGGGAGATCGAGCGGCGCACTGGTTTGTCGCGCAACACGATCCGCAAGTACCTGCGGGCGGACACGGTAGAGCCGCAGTTCAAGGTTCCCGAGCGGCCGAGCAAGCTGGACCCGTATGCGGAGAAGCTGTCAGGCTGGCTGCGGATCGAGGCTGGCAAGTCGCGCAAGCAGCGGCGCACGGCGAAGCAGATGCACGCCGATCTCGTGGTCCTGGGCTATAACGGCTCATACGGGCGCGTTGCGGCCTTCGTGCGGACCTGGAAGGCCGATCGTCAGCGCGAGCAGCAGACCAGTGGTCGCGGCACGTTCGTGCCGCTGGTCTTTGCGCCGGGCGAGGCGTTCCAGTTCGACTGGAGCGAGGACTGGGCCTTGCTGGGCGGCAAGCAGACCAAGCTGCAGGTGGCGCACACCAAGCTGTCACACAGCCGCGCCTTCACCGTCCGAGCTTATCTGCTCCAGACTCACGAGATGCTGTTCGACGCTCTGACCCAGGCCTTCCGGGTGCTGGGCGGCGTGCCGCAGCGCGGGATTTTCGACAACATGAAGACCGCGGTTGATCGGATCGGCACGGGCAAGGCTCGGCAGGTCAACGCGCGCTTTGCCGCGATGGCCAGTCATTACCTGTTCGAGCCCGAGTTCTGTAACCCGGCTTCCGGTTGGGAGAAGGGACAGGTCGAGAAGAACGTGCAGGATGCACGGCGCCGGCTGTGGCAACCCATGCCCAGCTTCCCCGACATCGATGCGCTCAACGTCTGGCTCGAGGAGCAGTGCATCGCGCAATGGGGTCAGATCCAGCATGGCGTCCTGCCCGGCACCATCGCCGATGTGCATGCCGAAGAGGTCGCCAGTCTGATGCCGCTGGGCCGGCCCTTCGATGGCTTCGTCGAGCACACCAAGCGGGTATCGCCGACCTGCCTGGTCTCCTTCGAGCGCAATCGCTACAGCGTGCCAGCCTCTTTCGCCAACCGGCCGGTGAGCCTGCGGGTCTACCCTGACCGGCTCGTCATCGCCGCCGAGGGCCAGGTCCTGTGCGAGCATGGCCGGATCATCGAGCGGTCCCATGACCAGCCAGGGCGGACCATCTATGACTGGCGGCATTACCTGGCGGTGATCCAGCGCAAGCCTGGCGCCCTGCGCAACGGCGCGCCCTTTGCCGAGATGCCCGAGGCCTTCCGGCAGTTGCAGGGCTTCCTGCTCAAGCGCCCCGGCGGTGACCGGGAGATGGTGGAGATCCTCGCGCTGGTCCTGCAACATGATGAGCAGGCGGTGCTCTGTTCCGTCGAACTGGCGCTGGAAGCTGGCGTGCCGACCAAGACCCATATCCTCAACATCCTCCACCGGCTGCTCGACGGCAAGCCAACCAGCATCGCCGCCATCGATACCCCACAGGCGTTGAGCCTGCGCCGGGAGCCGAAGGCCAATGTCGCGCGCTATGATACGCTGCGCGGGAAGGATCTGCGTCATGCGTCATGATCCCGCCAGCGCCGCCGTCATGGTCATGCTGCGCTCCCTCAAGATGTACGGCATGGCCCAGGCCGTCGCTGACCTCATCGAGCAGGGGGCACCCGCCTTCGATGCGGCCATCCCCATCCTCTCCCAGTTGCTCAAGGCCGAGATGGCCGAGCGCGAGGTTCGGTCCATCGCCTACCAGATCAAGGCGGCCCGGTTCCCGGCCTACAAGGACCTGGCCGGCTTCGACTTCGCTTCCAGCGAGGTCAACGAAGCCATGGTCCGCCAGTTGCATCGCGGCGAGTTTATCGATGGCGCCCATAACGTCGTCCTGATCGGTGGCCCCGGCACCGGCAAGACGCACGTCGCCACCGCACTTGGCGTCCAGGCGGTCGAGCATCACCGCAAGAAGGTCCGCTTCTTCGCCACCGTCGACCTGGTCAACGCGCTGGAACAGGAAAAGGCCATGAACAAGGCAGGCCAACTGTCCGAACGGCTCCTGCGCCTCGACCTCGTCATCCTCGACGAGCTCGGATACTTGCCGTTCAGCCCGTCAGGCGGCGCGCTGCTGTTCCACCTGCTGAGCAAGCTTTACGAGCGCACCAGCGTCGTCATCACCACCAACCTCAGCTTCAGCGAATGGGCTGGCGTGTTCGGTGATGCCAAGATGACAACGGCTCTGCTGGACCGGCTCACCCACCACTGTCACATCCTCGAGACCGGCAATGACAGCTTTCGGTTCAGGGCCAGCGCCGCGGACCCCAAATCACGAAAGGAAAAATAACCCGCTTGACCCACCACCCGCATAGCGGGACATACCTTCCAACCGGGTCACTTCTCGATGAAAATCCCGGGTCAACTCTCAGTGGAAATCAACAGGTGGCCAACATCGTCAATATTGCTTTCATGCACGGTCTCGTTGACTGGCTTTGTTCATTGCCATTACGCCTGCCAGAGCATCATCCCTCAAAAATATTTCGAGGGCTGCAAGGCCGCTCTGCGTATAGGAAGCGAAAGCCAAGACAACGGAGAGCCAAAGATGGATGACAATGCACTTGACAAGCTGCTGCGAAAGCTTGCGACCGAAGCGCCCATGATGGATGCGGGGCCGGAATTCCATGACAGTCTCTGGCAACGCATCGGGCAAATGACCGAGGCGCGCGAGCATCGCCGCAGGACCATTTTGGGCCTTGCGATATTTGCGATCGGACTTGGTGCCGGCATGGGAACGCAATATCCTGTTCCCGCGCAACCTGTCAGCTACACGCTGGCGGACGGAGCTGACCTCGCGCCCTCCACACTTCTTCACGTCGCGCCATGAAGATCACGCCCTTCTACGCGGTCCTGCTGCTGCTTCTGGCGGTTGCCGCCGGTAGCCTTGGTGCTATCGCAACCAACCGTTGGCTCGCCCAAGAGGATGCGTCCCGCGGCATGCACGACTTCGTGCACAAGGAGTTGCGCCTTACATCCGCGCAGGAAGTTCGCCTCGACGCGTTGGAACGGGATTTTGCCGTCGAGCGACGTAAACTCGATCTGGCACTGCGGTCCGCTAATGCGGGACTTGCCCAGGCGATGAGCGAAGAGCATCGTTACGGCCCCAAGGTGGGCGCGGCGATTGATCAGGTCCACACAAGGATGGGAGATCTCCAGAAGGCGACCATCCGCCACGTCTTCGATATGCGAGGACTGCTCGAAGCGAACCAGCAGGCAGCATTCGACCGCGAGGTAAACAAGGCGCTAACCAGCGATCCGAAGAGTTAGACGGTCGTGTCTCCGGACGGCGACAACGAGGATGGGCAGCTGATCGTTGCGGCGCGGGCTGGCGATCGCGGCGCCTTTGACAAGCTTGTGGCGAACCACCTGCCAAGACTGCTCGGGGTCGCCCTGCGAATACTTGGCGAAAGATCCGATGCCGAGGACGCCGTGCAGAACGCATTAGCGTCCGCATGGCTCGCGTTGTATCGCTTCGACCTCGACAAGCCTGCCGGTCCATGGCTTGCAACGATCACGATCAACAAATGTCGCGATGCGATGCGCCGTCGGCGTTTTTCCCGCTTGCTGAGGCTGGACACGGAGGATGGTGTCGATTCCATCGCCCATCCCGAGCCCGACCAGGAACACCAGCTTGCCATCCGGCAAGAGCTTGAAATCTTACAGCAGGAAATTGCGCGTCTGCCGCTGAAGCTCAAAGAGCCATTCATCCTGGCCGTGTTCGATGGCCGCAGTCAGGACGAAGTCGCGCAGATTCTCGGCATCAGCAGAAAGGCGGTGGAAACGCGCATTTACCGCGCCCGAAACTTTCTGCGCGAAAAAATCTGAAATTTGTTGAGGGATAGCGCGTCCTGTCTCGTAACAGCCAATGACATCCAACAGCAGGTCTCGATCATGCCAACACTCAATCGACGTAAGTTTCTGTCCCATGGCACCGCTGCCGCCGGTGCTCTGGGTCTTGCTCATACGATGCCCGCCTGGGCGCGCGGCGCTACTGGTGGTACGCTGGCCCGCCGCGGAAGCGATGTGCTTTCCGGCGAACACCTTACGATGACAGTGGCGGATGCCGCATTTCAGACCGGCAGGCGGCACGGGGCGGCGGTCACCGTCAACGGGACGCTTCCCGGGCCTCTGGTGCGGCTCAAGGAAGGCCAGAACTTCGTCGTGGATCTCGTCAACAACAGTTCGGGAGAGACCTCGATCCACTGGCACGGCCTGCTGGTGCCCTTCCTGATGGACGGTGTGCCGGGCGTGACCATGGCGGCGGTAAAGCCCGGCGAGACCTTCCGCTATAAATTCCCGATCCGCCAGGCCGGCACCTACTGGTGGCATGCCCATACGTTGCAGGAGCCGATGGGGCATTATGGTCCGATCGTGATCGATCCGCTCGAGCCCGATCCCTTCACCTGGGACCGGGAATATGTGCTGATGCTGTCCGACTGGTCGCCGATGCGGCCCATGACGATCATGAAGAAGCTTCGGACACAGGCCGACTACTTCAATTACCATCAGACCACCGCCACCGACGACTATCCGCTGAGCGGGGCTGAGCGGCGGATGTGGGCGAAGATGCGCATGAGCCCGACCGACATCGCCGATGTCACCGGCTCGACCTATACCTACCTGATCAACGGCCATGGGCCACAGGACGGGCTGGAACTGCCGTTCACGCCGGGTGAGCGTATTCGCCTGCGCATCATCAACGGCAGCGCGATGACGTTCTTCAACATCCGAATGCCGGGACTGCCGATGACCGTTGTCCAGGCAGACGGGCAGAATGTGCAGCCGGTCGAGACCGACGAATTCCAGATCGGCGTTGCCGAGACCTATGATGTCCTGATCACGCCGCAGGATGCACAGGCCTTCGCCTTCGTCGCCGAGTCGATCGATCGTTCCGGGATGGGCGTGGCGATGCTGACCTCGCGCCCCGGTGCCCGCGCACCCGTGCCGGCGCTGCGCAAGCCGCCGGTTCTGACCATGGCCGACATGGGCATGACGATGGGAAGCGGCGCCATGGCCGGCATGGACCACGGCGCGATGGAAGGCATGGACAAGGGTAGCGACGAGTCCGGCATGAAAATGTCAGGCATGAAGATGCGCGATACTTCTCTCCTGCCTCCCGATGTGAAGGCCGGCCCCGGCCTCGACATGGTGGCGATGAACCCGGTTGACCGGATGGATTTCCCCGGACTCGGCCTCGACAATGTCGATCACCGGGTCCTGACTTATAAGCAGCTTGTCGCCGCGAAGCCCAATCCCGATCCGCGCAAGCCCACCCGGCTCAAGGAAATCCACCTGACCGCGAACATGGAACGCTACATGTGGTCGTTCGACGGCCAGAAGTTCGATGCGGTAACCGACAAGCCGATCCGCTTCGCCTTCAACGAACGGGTGCGGGTGAGGTTGGTCAACGACACCATGATGGTCCATCCCATCCATCTGCATGGCCACTTCTTCGAGCTTGTGAACGGCCATGATGGCTTTCAGCCGCTAAAGCATACGGTCAATGTGCAGCCGGGAGGCAGTGCGACCTTCGACCTTACGGCAAACGAGCCGGGAGACTGGGCATTCCATTGCCATCTCTTCTACCACATGCACCAGGGCATGTTCCAGATCGTGACGGTGCGCCCGCTTCAGGAAGGAGCCGAGCTGTGAGATATCTCCTCGCTCTCCCGCTGCTCGTCGCCAGTCCGGCCTTCGCGCAGGATCAGACGGATCACGCCGGCCATCACCCGGAAGCATCGACTCAAAAGCCCACCGATCAATCAGGCGGTGCGGCGAGCACTCCGGATCGCACCACGTCAGACGAGACGATGAAAAGCATGGGGTCCATGGATCATTCGATGATGGATGGCTCGATGGATCAAGGGACGATGGACCACATGCAGATGGGGCACGACATGGGCATGAGCCATGGCGATTCCGCCCCGACGTCCTCCGACAGCATCCCCCAGTCACCGCCGCCCCCCGAGGCCTTCGCCGGTCCGGCCTTTGCGGCGGACCAATATGTCGGCGCTGATGTCATGGCGGCATCACGCGCGCATGTGGTGCGCGAAGTGAGCGGGCTGCCGGTCTTCTGGTTCATGGCGGACCGCGCCGAATATCGAGCGCGCCAGGGCAGGGACGGCTATCTCTGGGATGTCCAGGGCGCCTATGGCGGTCATACCGACAAATTCTGGTTCAAGAGCGAGGGCGAAGGCAATTTCGGCGAGAAGCCGGAGTCGGCTGAAATTCAAGCGCTGTGGAGCCACGCCATTGGACCGTGGTTCGATGTGCAGGCCGGTGTCCGCCAGGATCTCGTGGGGCCATCGCGAACGCATGCAGTGTTGGGGATACAGGGGCTGGTACCCTACAAATTCGAAGTGGACGCTGCGGCATTCATTTCAAACAAGGGCGATGTCACCGCGCGCATCGAAGGAGAACTGGATCAGCGGATCACCCAGCGGTTGATTCTTCAACCCAGGGCGGAAATCAGTCTGGCAGCCCAGGATATTCCTGAATTGGGCATCGGTAGCGGCATTGACCGGGTTGAGGCCGGCCTGCGCTTGCGCTATGAATTCGCCCGCGAATTCGCACCATACATCGGCGTCGCGCAGGAATGGAAAGTCGGCCGGAGCGCCGACTATGCCCGCGCTGCCGGAGAAGACCCGAGCGTCACCAACTTCGTCGTTGGCGTGCGGTTCTGGTTCTGACCCGCACGTCGGGGACTGAACTGGTCCTGAAGCATGATGTGCTCCGGGACTGCCACAGTCTATCTTGCGCGGCCTGGTCCGGATCGTATTCCAGATCACGCGCCAGGCCGCGTCATCAGGCGAGATGTTTGTCTCGACAGACACCCTGAGAAGGAGCGAACAATTGCAGGATGCCCATTCCCAGACGCGCGAAAGGGATGGCACATACACTGACAAGAACAGGATCACCCTGAGCGGTGCGGTCGCGATGGGCACCGGCGTCATGATCGGCGCGGGCATTTTCGCATTGACCGGGCAGATCGCACAACTTGCCGGGCCGCTCTTCCCGCTCTCGTTTATCGTGGGCGCCGCCGTAACGGCGCTCGCTGCCTACAGCTACGTCAAGATGTCTAATGCCTGGCCCTCGTCGGGCGGGATCGCCATGATTCTGAACAAGGCATATGGTCCCGGGACTATCGCCGCTTCCGCCTCTCTGCTGATGGCCCTGTCGATGGTGATCAACGAAAGCCTGGTAGCCCGGACCTTCGCGACATATGCGCTGCGCCCATTCGGCCTGGAAGGTAGTGGGCCGCTGCTTTCCCTTCTGGCGCTCGGCCTGATCGTCCTGGCCTACGCCATCAACGCATCGGGCAATCGCTCCGTCAGTGCGTTCTCCCTGGTCATGTCGATCATTAAAATTGGCGGGATCGTCATTTTTGCCGTGGCAGCGATCTGGGCCAGCGGCCTCGATGCCGGCGCCTTTTCAGGTGCGGCGATTTCCGGCAGTCCGCTGGATTTCGTGGCATCGGTTGCGTTTTCGATCCTTGCTTTCAAGGGTTTCACCACGATTACCAATAGCGGCGGAGAAATCGTCGATCCCCATCGCAACGTCGGTCGTACGATCATGATCGCGATCGGTATTTGCGTGGTAACTTACCTGCTTGTCGCAATCGCCGTCGGATCGAGCCTGAGCATCGATGCCATCATCGATGCTCGTGACTACTCGCTTGCTGCGGCTGCGGAGCCCGCGCTAGGCCGTATCGGCTTTTATTTTACCATTGCCATCGCCCTGGCCGCGACAACCTCCGGTGTCATCGCCAGCGTCTTTGCCGTGTCGCGGATGCTGACGATGCTGACTGAAATGAAAATGATCCCCCACAGCCACTTCGGTATGAGTGGGGGCCTGCGCAGCCACCTCCTGATCTATACAGTCGTGGTGGCCGGTGCGCTTGCGGTGCTGTTTGATCTCTCACGTATCGCCGCGCTCGGCGCATTCTTTTACCTGGTGATGGACATGTTGGTTCATTGGGGCGTTTTCCGCCACCTGCGGCGAGAGGTCGGTGCAAGGGCGACGATCCTGCTTGCCGCCCTGGTCGCCGATTTCGTCGTGCTGATCGCGTTTACGATTGCCAAGCTGCAGACCGATCCAGCCATCGTTGGATATGCGGTCGCGGGCATTGGGGCGGCATTCGCGGGAGAATTCTTGTTTCTTGCACGCCGCAAGCATTCCTCGACCCATGACCATGATTCGGGTTCGGATCGCACATCGCAAAAAGGAATCTGACATATTTTAACGGCGATCATCATAGGCGTGTTCCTGTTCCTTGGGGCTCTCTGGCTGCACATTGGAATGCTGGCTCTTGCGCGCAAAACTTACACCGGCAACTCCATGCGGATGCTTAGGTCCAGTGCCGCCTACCTCATCGTCTTGATGAGTCACTTGCTTATTGCTCTCGAATTCGCGGCTGGCTTCAAGTGGAGCCATAGCCTCGGGCTCGGCGGATTTGTCCACGTACCGGGAGAGGACTGGATGGATCTCTTCTATTTTTCGCTGGTGAACATCACCACGCTTGGGCTTGGCGATATCTATCCGACCGGGCATCTGCGAGCCCTTGCAGGCATTGAATCTCTTACCGGTTTTCTGTTGATCAGTTGCACTGCACAATTCATTTTTGAAACACTTCACAATCCTTTACGTTTACGCACTGATGGCGCGCCACTGTGAGGCTGGCCATGCGGATGGTCAACGTAGCCAATGTCGTGTCGTCCCCGTGAATCATTGCATCTCACGATAGGCGGCAATGTGGAATTCCCGGCCGTGGATGCCAGCGGCGAATCGTCACCCTCATTCTTTCAATTGTCATCTGCGGCCGACATGATGATGGGTGGGCCGTCAACACCCGGCCTTTGCCGATCTTGATACTCTCGCTC
>JBFKAE010000104.1:0-11151 GCA_041621755.1 Sphingomonadaceae bacterium
CGACGTTGACGAGGGCAGGATCACTATTAACGGTGTGGACATTCGTGATGTCACGCAACACAGCGTGCGCGCGGCAATCGGCATCGTGCCGCAGGATACCGTGCTCTTTAACGACAGTATCGGCTATAATATTGGCTATGGCCGTGCGGGCGCGACGCAAGATGACATCGAATGCGCCGCACGCAGCGCCAGCATTCATGATTTCATTGCATCGCTGCCGCTCGGCTATGACACCATCGTCGGCGAGCGTGGCCTCAAACTCTCGGGCGGCGAAAAACAGCGCGTCGCCATCGCTCGAACCATATTGAAGGATCCGGCGATCCTTATCCTCGACGAGGCGACAAGCGCGCTCGACAGCCGCACCGAACAGGCGATCCAGTCGGCACTGCGCGACGTCGCAGCGCGGCGGACGAGCCTCATCATCGCGCATCGTCTGTCAACGATCACCCACGCCGACGAAATTCTCGTCATGGATGCGGGCCGCATCATGGAACGCGGCCGTCACGACGATCTCCTCGCCAAAGGTGGCCTCTACGCCGACATGTGGGCGCGCCAACAGGCCGAAGACGAGGTCGCCGAAGCGGCTGAATAAGTATTTATCAAGCACGGCGGCGGCGCTTATACGCCATCAACAGCCCACCAAGTCCAAACAATCCGAGCATCGCTGGCTCAGCCACCTCAACCGGATTAAGCTGTCGCCAGGAGATTTCGTGGTCAAAGGCAAAAAAGTGCATCGCTGGCAGCGCAGCAAGACCTTCAGGTGTAGATGCCTCGCCTTGGGAAAACGTAAGTCTCAGATCAGGAAACATTGCGTTATCAATCACATGCCCTATGTCAGGAAAGGCCTCAGAAGAGAGCAGGTCGTCGCTCGGCATATCGAAGGCCACTGACCAGAGGTCTAGAGAAAACCTGTAGATAAAGACACCGTCCCCCAAATCACGGCTAGAGGCAATTTCCTGTATCATCGACCCATCTTCAATATAGGTGCGGGCGAAGGCCGAAAATTGATCCGCGTATAGGTTTGAAAAGATAAATTCAGCGTCGTTGGTAAGAAGTGCCCTTCCGCGATTACCGCTCGCAGCACCAAGCACGAGCGGTTCAAGCGTCCCACCGGAAATGACCGCACCAAATTCAAGAACCGCGCCTTCAAAAACGGTTACATCTCCGCTCCAGGGGTCCTCAAGGGGATAGGACGATGTCGCCACCGCAGAATCTTCAATAATCCAGTAAGCAGAATAGGACGAATTTGGATCAATCGGTGAGTCAAAATTGGGAGGTTCTGCTCCAAACAAGGGAATGGATTGAAGCCGGCCATGGGATTCGACAAGGATTGGCGCCGCCTGCGCAGCCGGACCCAATAATGCTGCCGCTGAGGCAGCCAACATAAACATGCAACGCATAATAAATACTTCCAATATGAACGCATAACTTATTGTAATATAACATGTTACAAGAGGATCAGGAAACAATCAACCGTGCAATCCGTTGGCCGTTTTGCACGATCATGGCGTTCGATTTAGCGAGATGCGCTCGCCACGGGGAAGTTTTGCTACACTGACTGTCGACAGAACAACACAGCAGGCTTATCGTTCGCGCGTGCGGGAAAAAGAGCTTCGACTGGCGCTTGTATGCTATGGCGGCATTAGCCTTGCCGTCTATATGCATGGCGTCACGCGCGAAATCTGGAAACTGTTGCGCGCAAGCAAACATTATCACGACGAACGCGTGTCCGGTCCTGCAGAGGGCGATACCGAGCCATACTACCATGCATTGCTCGAAGAAATCGGCAAACACATCAAACTGCGCGTCCTCGTGGACATTATCGCGGGTGCGTCAGCAGGCGGCATTAACGGCATTTTCCTTGGCCATGCAATATCAACCGGCGCAGATCTAAGCGCACTTGGTGACCTTTGGCTCGACAAGGCCGATGCCGACGAACTGCTCGATCCAAAGGCGGTGCCGAAATCCCGCTTCACCAAATTCTATGCCATCCCCCTGCTGTGGTTCGCGCGGCTTGGCAAACGCGACCCGCTTGAGGAAATCGTCGAAGCGACAGCGCGCAAGGAATTGCGTGGCAAGATATCCCGCTTCATCCGCTCGCGCTGGTTCGAACCGCCCTTTTCGGGACCGCATTTCACCGAA
Source organism: Sphingomonadaceae bacterium (assembly GCA_041621755.1). Lineage (GTDB taxonomy): Bacteria > Pseudomonadota > Alphaproteobacteria > Sphingomonadales > Sphingomonadaceae > Sphingosinicella. Next base: position 2,143 of record JBFKAE010000104.1, read on the forward strand.
CTGCTCTTGAATGCCTTTGACACCATGACAAAGGCCCCCACCGGGGCGAGCCTGCTTCCGCCCGGACAGCCGCTCGACCTCTTCGTCACGGTCACCGATTATCATGGCTATCCGCAACCACTCCGCCTCAACAGTCCGGCTGAAATCATCGAGAACGAACATCGTAAGGTTCTGTCGTTTCGCGATGCCGGGGAGCGCGGCACCGTGCGGACGCTTGGCGATGTCCCCGGTCTCGTCTTTGCGGCGCGTGCCACAGCCTCTTTCCCCGGAGCATTCCCGCCGTTCCAGCCAAGCGAACTTGACCATGTCCTCAGCAAACGTGGCCAGAACTGGCCCGGACGCAAGGCCTTCATGCACACGACCTTCCCGCGTCGCATCGCCGTTGGCATCGACCCGTCAAATGCCGCGCTCATCGACGGCAGCATTCTCAACAATGCGCCGTTTGCACCCGCGATCCGTGCATTACGCCAACGCCCGGCCCATCGCGAAATCGACCGACGCTTTGTTTATATCGACCCGAAACCCGGCATTCGCAGCATCGGAACACGCAAAATCGATCTGACAAAGCCCCCGGGATTTTTTGCGACCATCATCCGTTCGCTCTCGGACATTCCCCGCGAACAGCCGATCCGCGATGACCTTGAACACCTGCAGGGACTCTCCAGCCGTGTACGCAGGCTTGGCCATGTCGTTGACGGCGTCCGCATTGCCGTTGATGAAGCCATTGAAGACTCGATGGGCTGGCAGCAAATGCGCTTGAAGGCGACGCCAGAACGCCTTCGCACCTGGCGCGCAAAGGCGAATGCTGACGCGGTCGGTCGCGCCGGCTTTACCTATCCTGCCTATGCGCATCTGAAGCTCAGCCAGATTGTCGAATCGATGGCATCACTATTTGCCGAAATTGGCGGCCATACCGAAACCGGCCGCAGCGACCGCGTCCGCAAGGAAGTCTGGCGCTATGTCCGTCACCGTGGATTTGACCATGTCACGCGGACAACAGCACCAAAGCAGGCAAATCAGGACGATTTCGTTCGCTTTATAAAACGCTTCGACCTTGGCTTTCGCATTCGGCGGCTGCGTTATCTCGTGCGCCGTGTGACCGAATGGGGAGACAGCGCGGACACAAGCGATTTCCAGCATGTCGAGCGACTGAAAGCCGAACTTTACGAACTGCTCGCCCCCTATGTCGATCGCCGTACCCCCAGCTATTATGGCCCGTGGGTTCGCGAGCCCGCAAAGGCTGCAAACAAAGACCCCGAGGATGTTATCAACGCTTATGGCGATGCGCTCGACCTGACCGCGTTCGATGAACGTGCAGACATACGGATTTCAGACCTGATCGAAAGCGGACTCCCGACCGAGCTGCGCCGGGTCCTGCTCAAGGCCTATCTCGGCTTCCCGTTTTTCGACATGGCGACGTTCCCGATGCTGCAGGGCGAAGGGCTGGATGAATTTGACGAAATCAAGGTTGACCGCATCTCGCCCGACGACGCGACAGCAATCCGTTCCGGCGGCACGCACGCAACGCTGAAGGGCATTAAGTTCAACAGTTTCGGCGCTTTTTTCAGCCGCGCCTATCGCGAAAACGATTATTTATGGGGTCGTCTGCACGGCATTGACAGGCTGGTCGACATCGTCACATCCAGCCTGCCCGAAGGCGTTCAGCTGCCAGAGGGCTTTGCGGAAAACATCAAAAAACAGGCGTTTTGCGCTGTTCTTAAAAGCGAAGCGCCACGGTTGAAGGCCGTCCCTGAACTGATTGCGGAAATCGAATCCGAAATCGACTGAGCTTTTCCACAAACCTATCCCCAGCATTTACACAGAGTATGTCGCGCCAAGCTTGCTATAAGGGGGCATGGCAACGAATCTGCACGCAGTCCCCAACACGCCCGCCGACGGCGCAGCGCTCCCGCATAATCTTGATGCAGAAGCTGCATTGCTTGGCGCAATGATGATCGACAACCGACTTGCCGAGGACGTGCAGCTCAAGCTGCGACCCGAACATTTTTTCGAACCGCTGCACGGCCGTATTTACGAGCAGATATTAAAGCTCGTCGATCGCAACATGATCGCCAATCCAGTGACGCTGCGTCCACTGTTTACCGACGATCAGGCGCTTTCTGACCTCGGCGGACCGTCCTACCTCGCCCAGCTTACCGAGCAGTCCGCGGCGCTGATCGCTGCAAAGGATTTTGCCGATCAGATTTATGACCTTGCCTTGCTGCGCGAGCTGATCCGCGTCGGACGCGAACTTGTCGTCAATGCCGCCGATACGTCGGTCGACGTCAATCCGCACGAACAGATACAGAATGCCGAACTCGCGCTCTATCGCGTCGCCGAGGAAGGCGAGGTTTCGAACGCCGTCAAAAGCTTCGCGCAATCGGCAACGATGGCCGTTGAAATGGCCGAACGTGCGCTGAAATCCGGCGGACATCTTTCGGGCATCACCACGGGCCTCACCGCGCTCAACAGCAAGATCGGCGGCCTGCATCGCTCGGACCTCGTCATCCTTGCCGGGCGTCCGGCAATGGGCAAGACCGCACTTGCCACCAACATCGCCTTTGCCGCCGCCGAACGCCTGATGCACGACAAGGCCGACGGCAATCTTGAAAAATCGACCGGCGCGGGCGTCGCGTTTTTCAGCCTCGAAATGTCCGCCGATCAGCTCGCCACGCGTATTCTGGCCGAGCAGTCGAATATCAGCTCCGAAGACCTGCGCATGGGCAAGATCAGCCAATCGCAGTTCCGCGACCTCGCGCGTGCCGCGGGCATATTGCAGGATCTGCCGCTTTATATCGACGACACGCCTGGCCTCACCATTGCCGCGCTCCGTTCGCGTGCGCGGCGGCTGAAGCGCCAACGCGGCGTCGGCGTCATCGTCGTCGACTATCTGCAACTGCTACAGGGCACCAGCCGTCAGTCGAGCGACAATCGCGTGCAGGAAGTGTCGGAAATCACCCGTGGCCTGAAGGGCCTCGCAAAAGAACTCAACGTCCCCGTGCTGGCGCTCTCACAGCTTAGCCGCGCCGTCGAACAGCGCGAGGACAAGCGCCCGCAACTCGCCGACCTGCGCGAATCCGGCACCATCGAGCAGGATGCCGACATTGTCATGTTCGTTTATCGCGACGAATATTATCACGCGCAGAAAAAGCCCGAAGACGGCAGCGAAAAATTCGACAAATGGCTCGAGCGTGGTCAGGCCATCGTCGGTCGCGCCGAGGTTATCGTCGCCAAACAGCGCCACGGTTCAACCGGCATCGTCGACCTGCACTTCGAAAAAACCGTCACCAAGTTCAGCGACCTCGCCGAGGACCAATATTTGCCCGAACGGCGGGATTGAGGCGCGCAAGGGTCCGAACCCTTCTTTCCTACCAAAACCCTTCATCCCGAGCGCAGTCGAGGGACGCATGATGGCTCCACAGCCTTGCGGCTCGGAATGATAAAATGAGGCACAGAACCAAACAGAATCGTCATCCCGGACTTGATCCGGGATCCAGACTCATAGGCGCTGACGTTTGCCAGACTGGATCCCCGCATTCGCGAGGATGACGATAGGGGGAAGGTGCGTCTTAACGCCTAAGCCCGACGCCAGGTGGTGCCGTCCGGCCCGTCCTCGAGCACAATACCCTCTTCCAGAAGGTCGGCGCGAATCCGGTCGGCCTCCGCCCAGTTCTTGGCGGCCTTGGCGGCTGTGCGGGCGGCGAGAAGCTCTTCGACACGTTTCGCAGAAATTTCAATAACAACGGTGGGAGTTAAGCCTTTAATAATAATATGAGCTGTTCCGGGTTTAGCATTCACACGCCCTGCCCAAACATCTGGATCCTGCTTCAATAACCCAATAAAATTGGCTGTGGCAATAAGACTGGCTGTGTCGCGAGAAGAAGCCAGTTTTGCGAGTCTAGCAATCGCCGCCGGTGTGTTTAGATCGTCAGCAAGCTCAGCTATAAAACCTGCGTCCGGCTCCGCTCTCATGTCATTTGAATCTTCTATTAAGCGATACCACCGGTCCAACATCGCTTTGGCCTGTTCCAGCAGCCGGTCATTCCAGTCGAGTGGCTGGCGGTAATGGGCCATGAGCAGCGCAAGGCGGAGGACTTCGCCTTTGTGGCCCTGCTCCAGCAAGTCTCCGACCGTCACCACATTGCCGAGGCTTTTCGACATTTTCTCCTTGTCCATCGACAGGAAACCATTGTGCAGCCAGAACCGCGCGAGCGGTGCGCCATCGTGGCTGCAGCGGCTTTGCGCGATTTCGTTTTCGTGGTGCGGAAAGATAAGGTCCTGACCACCGGCGTGGATATCGATGGTCTGCCCCAAATGCTCCTCGATCATCGCCGAACATTCGATGTGCCAGCCCGGACGCCCGCGTCCCCAGGGCGACTCCCAGCCCGGCTGATCATCCGCGCTAGGCTTCCACAGCACGAAATCGGCGGCGTTCTTTTTATAAGGTGCAACCTCGACACGCGCACCGGCGATCATGTCGTCCATAGGACGGCGCGACAGTTCGCCATAACTCGCGTCCGACCCCACATCGAACAACACATGCCCTTCGGCCACGTACGCATGTCCGCCGTCGATCAACCGTGCCATCATGGCAATCATCTGCGGCAGGTGATCGGTCGCGTGCGGCGCGATATCGGGCGGCTGCACGCCAAGCGCGCCCATATCGTCGAGATAATGCTGTTCATAGCGCGCGGTAATCGTGCCGATGGGGACGCCCTCTGCCTCTGCCGCAGCCATGATCTTGTCTTCAATATCGGTGATGTTGCGCGCATAGACGACATGCTCTGCCCCATAAATGTGACGCAGCAACCGTGCGAGCACATCAAACACCACCGCAGGACGGGCATTGCCTATATGCGCGCGGTTATAGACGGTCGGACCACAGACATACATGGTCACACGCTCCTTATTGACGGGCGTGAAATCATCCTTGCGACGGGTGAGCGTGTTGTAGAGGCGAATTTCGGTCATTGACGTGCGCCTAGCGGAATTTTGCAGGGAAGTGAACATTGCACGCCCGCATCACGCCTTAAAAAAAGAGTCCCGGACGCTAAAGCATCCGAGACTCAGTTCGGTCGGAAAAAATACTGATCGCGAGATCAGAAGGTAAACGAAATACGGCCACCATAGGTTCGCGGCATGTCGTACGAGCTCATATACTGTCCAACAAACACCCAGCCGCCATTCCGGACCGCCTTGTTTTCAAGATTGTTGACATAGGCATCAATCCGCCACTGCCCCGAAGGATCGTTATAGCTCAAGGTCAGATCCGTCTTCGTGTAGGATGAAATCTTGTCGACCTCGAAGTTCAACGCCCGAATGAAGGATTTTGACTGCCAGTAAATCCCCGCCTTGGGGGTGATCGAACCACCATTTGACAGCGGGAAGTCATGTTCATAGCGAAGCTGTGCGGAAAATTCCGGCGCAAAAGGCAGGAAGTTGCCCGACACATCATGCGTTGTGAGCGTTTGATCGTCGACGGCGTTCAAATATTCTGTGTAGGTCGCATGCACATAATTGAAAAAGCCGCTGAGCGTACCATTGTCCGACGCCTGAAACGTCCATTCGAGTTCAGCGCCATAATTTTCAGCGCCAGCGGCGTTTCTGGTAACATTCGCAAAGTTCCCGCCACCCAGATTCAGCAACTGCGTCACCTGAATATTGGTATAATCCATATAATATAGCGCCGTATTCAGGCTCAAACGCCTGTCGAACGCGCGCACCTTGAGACCAACTTCATAATTGATTACGTCTTCCGGGCGATAGTCCCGCGTATCTTCTGTCAACCCGCCGCCAAAATTGACGCCAGCGGCCTTGAAGCCGGTGCTGACCGTCGCATAGGCTGAGGTCGTGTCATTAAAATCGTAAGAGAGTCCGGCCTTCCAGGTAACTTTATCCGTCTTGCGACCGCCAAAGGTTTCGCCGAACACAGCGCCACCGGTGAAACAGCTTGGGTCAAGCGAAGGCAGCTCAAGCTGCCTTGGCAGAAGCGTACGTAACGGAAACTCCGTCGTCGGAAATGCTGAATGCGCGCAAAAGCCCTGATAGGAATCCCGAATGGCAAGATCCTCGGATGTATACCGAATGCCGCCAATGACGCTTAGATTTTCCGTCAGATCAAAAGTCGACTGATTGAAAATTCCCCACGCCTTTGTCGTTATTTTTGCTGTGACAAAGGCAAGAAGGCCATCGGGCGGGAACAGAAACGGCAGGCTGGCCGCAGCCCTCGAACGGTATAGCTGATGAAAATAGCTGCCGCCGAAAATCGTCTGGAAACGATCAGAATCGAAATTGACGTTCACCTCGTGTGAGGTCGATTCAACCGGCGTATCACGATAATAGGGAATAAAGGCAAGCAGCGTCTGCGGCCTGAGATCCACGTCCTGATACCCGCCAATATAAGAAATCGTCGTGTCGTCACGCACCCGCCAATCGGCACGCGTACGCACCATCAAATTGGTGCCATCAATCGCCGGTTCCTGCACATTATTGACCGGGCGCGGGTCAAACGGCCCCTTGCCATCAGCAGGCTTGCCATCAGCACCGCTTACGATGCTCAATGCTGGCGTGCCGTGCGTCGTGTAAGCCTCCAGAATCAGGTGCCAGTCGAAATTGTCCGTCGGCTGCCACAGGCTTGAAACACGTGCTGAAAATTCGTCGGCAGCGCCATAATCGCGGGTTGTCGAATCCATCGTGTCATAGATGCCCGCGCTGCGCCGGAAAGCGACAGCCCCGCGCACGGCAAGCGTGTCGGAAAGCGGCACATTGACCATCCCGCGCGCCTGCACCTCGTGATAATTCGCATAGGAAAACTGTGCGGACGCATCAAACTCCTGAGTCGGCTTTGCGGTCAGGATGTTGACATTACCGCCTGTCGAGTTGCGACCGTAGAGCGTGCCCTGCGGTCCGCGAAGCACCTCGATCTGGCCGATATCGTGCACAAGACTTCCAAGCGCTTCGGGGCGACCGATGACAACGCCATCGAGATAGGTGACGACAGGCGGATTGGCGAGTTCAAAAATATCCGCATTCGATACGCCGCGAATCGAAAAGGTAATCGCACCGATGCTGCCAGTGTTCCTGACGTGCAGACTGGGCGCGATCGAATTCAGATCCTGCAGCCCGACAACACCACTTTGCTGCAGCAGCGATTCGGTAACCGCCGTCACGGCAACAGGGGACGTCAAAATCGTTTCAGCCTTTTTCGATGCGGTAATGACGATCGTATCGGTCAGAGCCTTGCTTGGTTCGTCGTCAAACTGCTCCTGCGCAATTGCGGCCCCCGAAGTCGTCAGCAGCAAAAATGCGCTAAATGCGACTGCACGCGCCCTATTTCCACCCATCACAGGCCGCAAGGAATTTGGAATATTGTCGTGTTCACCCACGTTGTTCTCTCCCCAATATAATCTCTTTATTTGCCCCGCGGGCCGCATCAAGGCATGCGGAACCCACAAGGTCGACAAGAGGCTCAGGACCATCGAATCCTTCGACGAGCACCAAACCAACATCGTGAATCGATACTAAATCGTAACGTTTCGATTTTCAAGATAGAATCATTTCGGGTCTATTTTTCAGCAACAATTCCATATTTTTAGTAGGTTACGGATGTTTTTACGATCCGACACCCACATTACAGGGGGAAACGCCCGGATGATTTTTTCCGGAAATAATCAAAACGTTTTTATTTTTATCAAACGGGACGGGCGCTAAATTTCTGTGCCGCCCGTATCCTTGAGCAGCGCGTCGAGCGCGTCACGCTCCTCGTCGCTATAGCCTTCGCCCTCGCCTTCGAATTTCGTCTTTTCGGACGCGCCGTCGCGGCGCTGCTTGGCATAATCGATAACCGCACGGCTGGTGATGTCGAGCAGTGGCGCAACACGCGATTCACGCATCCATCCGGGCAACGCCTCGTCACTGCCCCAAAGTACCTGATGCGACAGTGTCAGCGCCGCAAACGCAAGGCTGGCAAGGACCAGACCCTTGATCGCCCCGAAACCAAAACCAAGAACGCGGTCAATCGGGCCAATGATCGATTTTTTGGTGCGGTTGCCAAGCGAATTGCCGACAAAGCGGAACAGAATGAAGGCGGCAAAAAAGATCACCACAAAGGCTGTGATCGATCCGCCGGTCTCGCTGCCAATAACATTCGCCGCGATTCCCGCACCCGCCGGAAAGAAGAGTTTCAACGCAATGACGGCCGCGACCCACGCCAGCAGCGAAAGAATTTCCGTAACAAATCCACGCACAAGGCCAAGCACGGCAAGCACCGAGACCATGAGCAGAACCAGAATATCAAGCGTTGTCAAAGCGTCCATGAGTGCGCCCCTAATCCGCGCCGCCAAGATGGTCAACCAGCTGGGATAAATGTGTAAAACTTGTGGCTTTCATGCCGCGCGGCACCGTGTCGCCAAGCGCGGGCAGAAGCGCGCGTTCAAAACCGAGTTTCTGCGCTTCCTTCAGTCGCAAACCGACATGCGGCGCGGCGCGCACCTCACCCGACAAGGCAATCTCGCCAAGCGCGACAGTTTCAAGCCGGATCGGACGTTCGGCCATAGCCGAAGCCAGTGCAGCAGCAACGGCAAGATCCGCCGACGGGTCGGAAACGCGTACGCCGCCAGCAACATTCAAATAGACCTCGCACATCGAAAAATTCAGCCCGCAGCGCGCTTCAAGAACAGCAAGGATCATCGCGAGCCGTGCACCGTCCCAGCCAACGACCGCCCGACGCGGCGTTGCGCCCGATGGCAGGCGAACGACAAGCGCCTGCACCTCGACCATCATCGGGCGTGTACCTTCAAGCGCGGGAAACACCACCGACCCCGGCACTGGCGCATCGCGCTGCGACAGGAATAGCGAGGACGGATTCTTCACCTCCTCCAGCCCATCGGTACCCATAGCAAAGACGCCGATTTCATCGGTGCCGCCAAAGCGGTTCTTGACGCTGCGCAGGATGCGATACTGGTGCGAACGCTCACCTTCGAAATAGAGCACCGTGTCGACCATATGTTC
>JBFKAE010000105.1:0-11050 GCA_041621755.1 Sphingomonadaceae bacterium
CCTGCCGAATGGATGCCGCGTTTCGACGATCCGGTTCTTCGTCCGGTCACGCTGGTCGCAGCCTTTGGTGATCCTTTCTTCGAATTCCCGGCTGATGCCTTCGAAAGCGCGATGATCCTGACGGCTGACGCGACGCTCGCGTCCGCTGCGAATGCATCGGGTCAGGGGTCGGCGACAGTTTCCGCTGATGCTGCGGCGGCGACGGCTGCGAACGCTATAGGCAACGCGGCGGCGTCCATGACTGCCGACGCGACCGTCACAACGGTCGGCGGCACGGTCACAGACGCAAGCGCCGAACTCGCTGCGGATGGTGCTATCGTCATCGCCGTGACCGCTGACGGCTTCGCGCTGGTCCTGATCGATGCCGATGCGGCGATCGCTTCACAGACTGAAGCGACATCCGAAGCGGCGATCATCCTGTCAGCGGATGCGCTGGCGGTCGTCAACGCTGAAGCTTCGGGCGAAGCGACGTTGATCGTCACGGCTGACGGTCAGATAGTTACCGTCGGCGGTATTAGTTCCGACGGCGTTCTTGTGATTTCGGCGGATGGCACTGTCACGACGATGACTGAAGCCTTCGTCGAGGGATCAGCGTCGATGGTGGGGGATGCCGCGGTCGATGCCGTCACCGTGGCAGAAGCGGACGCCGCGGCTGTCGTGACAGGAGACGCGACGGTCGCGGCGGACGTGACCGGGACAAGCGAAGCGGCTGTCACGCTGGCAGCGGATGCCGCGATCACAGCGGTCGCCGAAGCCGTCGCTGAAGTCGCCGCAGCGCTCGACGCCGTCGCATCGATCGACGTCGCCGGGGATGCAACGGTCGACGAAGCGGTCGCGCTTGCGGTCGACGCGACGCTTGTCGCCGCGGCTGAACTGGTTGCAAGCCTTTCGATCGAACTGTCCGCGGATGGAACGATCACGATCGTCAGCGAACTCGCGTCGCAGACTTTCGACGAAGACATCGTTATCACGGCGGACGGGACAATCGTCACGACGGTTGAAGCGGTCGGCGAAGTGGCGGTTGCGCTCGCAGCGAACGCGATCATCGACGTCCTGACGACGGCTTCGGCTGAAGCGGCATCGGCGATCGATGCTGACGCCGCGTTAGCTACAGCGACAGAAGCAACGTCGGAAGCGGCGGCGCTGATCGAAGCTGACGCCGCATTCGACACGACCGGCGGTCTTTCGCTCGACGGCTCCGCAACGCTCGACGCTGACAGCGCGCTCGATACTGCGACCGAAGCTTCAGCGGAAGGCGCTGTCGCTGTAGATGCCGACGCCACGACTGACACGACAGCCGAAGGCACGGTCGAAGCGTCAACGCTGGTCGACGCGGACGCGGCGATCGATACGGACGCGACCGGGTCGGTCGAGGGTCTTGTCGCGGTCGACGCTGATGCGGCGATAACCGCTGACAACTTCGTCACGCTCGACGCGGCGGCTGATCTTGTCGCGGACGCGGCAATCGCTGCGGCGCTGGAAGCGATCGCCGAAACGATCATGACGATCGCGGGCGACGCCGGACTGACCGTCAACGCCGACGGGTCGATCGAAGGTCTGATCGACCTGACCGCAGACGGCGATTTCGACATGACTGCGGAAGTCGAAGGCGCGGTCGAAGCGGCGCTTGTGATAACCGCCGACGGGACGATCGTCGTCGACACGACCGCCGACAGCAACGCGGATGCGTCTGTCGCAGCCGCAGCGGCGGCACAGACAGCGGCGGAAGCTTCGGCGGCTGGGGTAGTGGCGCTGATCGCTGACGGCGCTGTAGCGGCTGCGCTGACGCTCCTGCACGATGGCGCGGTTCAACTCGCGGCTGACGCTGCGGTCGACACCGACTTCGATCTGACGTCCGACGGCGCGGTTCAGCTTTCCGCGGATGCTTCGGCTGCGGCGGACGCAACTGCTGACGCTGAAGCGGCTGTCGACATCGCCGGGGTCGCCGCCTTCACGGTTCAATCCGTGATCGACATCGACGTCGGGATTGCGCTCGCCGCAATCGCGGCAATGGATGTTGAAGGGCTCCTGATCCTGCCGGTCGTGCCCGACTTCATCCTGTCGGCGTGCTGGAACAACTACGTGTTCAATGGCGCTTGGGAAATCCATCCGACGCCGGGCAACTGGAAGACTTGGAACTTCACCGGGGAATTCAAATGACCGACGTCCTGATCCATGAAAACGACAGCTTCGCGGTTCTGGTCGTCGTCGAGGACAAGGCGGACCCCGGAAATCCGAAGGACATCACCGGGGCGACGCTCTCGGCGGTTGCGGTCGACGTTCACGGAAACACGACCGCGCCCGACACGCTGACCGCGACCAATCCGACGCAAGGGGAAATCACGGTCGTTTTCGACAAAAACAAGCTTACGACCGGGAAATATCGGCTTCAGGTCCGCGTCGACTTGGGGTCAGAAGCGCAAATCGTGATCAACCAGAAGTTCACGGTCGCGCCCGCTTACACCTGACGAAAGGTCACACAATGGACTTCACCGACATTCTGACTTTCGACGCAGCGCGGAAGACAAGTGACGGCTTCCTGATCGCCGATGTCCGCGCCGCCCGGACGGGAATTCAGATTTACCGCGGCGTTGAAGTCGGTCGGTCTGACATGGACACCGTCAGGGTTTACCGTCCTGAAGATGAGGTCTTCGCGAAGGATGCGCTGCGGACCTATGCCCATCGCCCGGTGACGGTCGATCATCCCGGCGAACTGGTCAATCCCGAGAACTGGCGCGACTTCGCTGTCGGTCAGACGGGCGACACGATCGCCCGTGATGGCGAGTTCGTCCGCGTTCCCATGATGCTGATGGACAAGGCCGCGATCGCTGCGGTCGAGGCCGGGGTCAACCAGATCAACATGGGATACGCCGCAGAACTCGATTGGACTGACGGTGAAACGCCGTCGGGCGAGAAATATGACGCTGTCCAGCGGAATATGAGAATGAACCATCTTGCGATCGTCGCCGCTGCGCGGGGTGGTTCAAAGCTTAAAATCGGCGACGACATGGAGGGCCAAAAGATGGCAGATAAGACCCGGTCGATCGTGGTTGACAGTATTCCGGTGGAAGTCCCGGAACAGTCGGCGGCGATTATCGAGAAGGCGTTGAAAGACGCCGCAACGAAGGTCACGGACGCAGAGAAGCGGGCCGCGGATGCGGAGAAGACCCGCGACGCGGAAATCGCCAAGCGCGACGCCGTGATCGATGACCTGAAGACGAAGATCGTCGACGACGAAGCGCTTGCCGCGAAGGTGACCGCACGGGCGTCGCTGGTCGACAGCGCTCGGAAGGTCATCCCCGACTTCGACCCGAAGACGATGACCGACGCCGCGATCAAGCGGGCGGTCGTCGTTGCCAAGGTCGGCGACGAAATGAAGGAAAAGCCCGACGCCTATATCGACGCGCGCTTCGACATGCTGGTCGAAAGCGCGGGCGACGGCGGCGGGTCCGATCCTGTCAGGGACGGGATCAGTTCGATCCCTGCCAAAACGGGCGACCCGTCGTCGGTCGCCTATGATGCAATGTCCGCGCGTCTCCGTGACGCATGGAAGGGCCAGAAGGGGGCGCACTGATGCCGAACGTCCAGTCTTCCTACCTTGATCGGACGCCTATCGCGTTCGAGGGTATGATCGCGAACACCGAACCGAATGTCCTGATCAGTCGCACCGTCGAAGGCGCGGCTATCGGCTTCGGCAAGGTGGTCAAACAGGGGGCGGACGACAACGGTGTCGCCGCCGCCACAGACGCCGCCGACGTCTATCGCGGGATTACGACCCGCGATCAGTCGGTCGATCCCGCGCTTGTCGATCAGTACGCTGTCGGCGAAGCGGCGACGATCATCACGAAGGGCGTCGTCTGGGTCAAAGCCGGTGCGACTGTCGCCGCCGGGGCCGCCGTCTACATGATCGACGCAGACGGTCGCTTCACGTCGAGCGCTTCCGGAAACCTTCCAATCCCGAACGCGGTGTTCGACAGTTCCGGCGCAGCCGATGAACTTGTCCGCGTCCGGCTCAATTAAGGGGGCGCAGACAATGAACCTTCACGACGCCATGCAAGCGAACCTAGGGTTCGTTCTGAAACAAACGACGCACATCGAACCGGGGGTCTATCAGATCGCTTACCCCGATATCGACTATGCGTCGTTGATCCCTGTCGACACGTCGGCTCCTGAATGGGTCAAGTCCGTGACCTTCTTCAGTGCCGATCGCGCCGGTCGCGCCCGCTGGATCAGCGGCAACGCGAAGGACATCCCGGTCGTCGGCACGTCTCGCGAGAAGTTCGAGACGCCTGTCTATATGGCGGGCATCGGTTACGACTTCGGGCTTGAAGAAGTTGAGCAAGCCCGAATGATCGGTCAACCGCTCGAAGCGGAGAACGCCGCCGCAGCGCGGCGCGTTTCCGAAGAACACATCTATCAAGTCGCCTTGAACGGCGACGCAGAGAAAAGTTTTTCGGGGCTTCTCAACTATCCGGGCATTCCGACGGACATCATCACGTCATGGGGTCCGAAGTCGGCGGATAACAAGCTGAAAGACGTCAACGATCTTCTGACCGGTGTTCACACCGCGACGAATACCGTCCGAATGGCTGACACGCTTCTTTTGCCGTTCGCGCGGTTCAATCAGATCGCGTCGGAACGCTTGGGCGACACGATGATGACGACCCTTGAATTCCTGCGTCAGAATAACGTGTACACGGCGACGACTGGTCAGGCGTTGACCATCCGGGGAATTCGCGGGCTCGACAACCCGTCCGGCGGGTCGCCAGCGGTTGCCCGAATGGTCGCTTATCGCCGTTCGCCGGAAGTCCTGAAGCTTCACCTTCCGATGCCGCACCGCTTCCTTCCGGTGCAGATTTCGGGGCTTCAGTTCACCGTTCCCGGCATCTTCCGGCTAGGCGGGCTCGACATCCGCCTGACGTCGGAAGTCCGCTATGCGGATGGGCTGTGACGCCATCGACAGAAATTCCGGGCGGCGTTGACGCGCCGCCCGGTTGCAGAATTCAACACAGGAAGACGGCAAATGATCACGCTTCAGAATACTACAGTCGGCGACTTCAATCTGCCGACCGTCGGACGTCTCGCCGCCAATGGCTCGAAGAACGTCGACGAAATCGAATACAAGGCGCTGTGCGACCTTGATGCATTCAACGCGCTCCTGAACAGCGGTCGGGTTATCGCGACGGGACCGCTTCCGGACGTCGGTCCGAAGCCGAACGGCGCGGACGAAATTCACGACCGCGAAGCGCTGATCGCGCGCGCGGAAGAACTCGGGATCAGCGTCAACCCGCGATGGAAAGACGGGACGATCGCGGCGAAGATCGCTGAAGCGGAAGCGAGCGAGGTCTGACGATGGCATTTACCGCGCCGACCGCCGCCGAACTGAAGGCGAGGTTCCTGACATTCGAAGCGGAGAACGACACGACCGTCGATCTTGCGCTGTCGGAAGCGGCGGCGATGGTCGATGATAGCTGGACGTCACAGGCTGACTTCACGCTCGGGCGGATGCTCTATGCGGCGCACGTCATGACGCTGGAAGGCTTCGGGACAGGTGCGGAAGCGAAACAGGGCAAGGCCGGAACGTTCGGTTTTTCTGTGATCAAAAGCGGCGCTCTCACCTTGGAGCGTCCAGCCGATAAGGCGTCGTCGCCTTCAGACCTGACGACGACGTCGTTCGGTCGACGCTTCAAGGAATTGCTGGCGCGGAACCGGAGTGGTCCGCTTGTGGCGAATAGACCATGAAGCCTGATCCGGATCGCGACCTGATCGCGAAGTTCGGGCTGAAGTTCGTCAGGAAGCGGATCAGGCCGTTCATCGGAATGGTCGCGGCCCGGATTGCCATGATGGAAGGCGTCGCCCGGTGCGAGTATGTCGAGGTGTCACAGCGCACCGGTCGGCAAGCGGTGATCTTGTTCGCCGACTTCGCCGACGGCGTCCGGATGTGGTTCCGGGAAGGTGAAATCGACGCGCCTGTCTTCGACCGGTGGAACGATCGGCACCTAGTCAACAACCGTCCGCATCCGTGGGGCTCCGATGGGTTTGCTTGATGGGGACATTCAGGAACTATTCGGCGAGGTCTTCGGCGAAGGCGTCTATCTCGACGCGACACTTCACCGGACGACGCTCGCAGCCGGGACGGATGGCGACCTGACGCCGACAACGGTCGACGCGCCATGCAAGGCGCATTTCGACGTTGTGACGGAAGCCATGAGGGAAGAAGCGGGTTTCGACGACACCGACGTTGCGATCATCATCCTTCAATATCAGGTTTCGCCAGCGGTCACGACCGACGATGAAATCACGCTAGGCGGCAAGCGCTGGAAGATTTCCGCGCCTGTCAAGTCCGATCCAGCGGCGACGCATTGGATCGTTCGTGGGCAAGCCGCCTGATGGTCAGGATCATCGGCGCACGGCGTCACACGGAGCGCTTGCGGAATATGCGACGCCGGGTCGTCGATCAGGCCGGAACCGCGATCTTCGTCGGCTCTGGAATTCTGGAAACTGAAGCCCGGCGGCTGATCATAGCGAACGCCATTCAGGGGAAGGGTCATATTCCTTCAGCACCGGGCGAGCCGCCGAACCGGGACACCGGTCAGCTTGATCAGTCGGTCATCGCCCGGCGTCTTGGCCGGGTCCGCTCGGAGGTTTCAGCGAATGCGCCGTATGCGCTTTTTCTGGAATTCGGGACGTCCCGCATGGCGGAACGTCCGTTCATGCGACCGGCGACGCGCCGGACGCGGCGTCAGATCACAACTCTAGTACAAAGGGCGGTGCGCGGAGCGCTCGCGAGATAACATGCCTTGGATCAGGTTCATCGAAAACTTCGACGACATCCCGCCCGACCGTCCGCGATCGATGGTCGCCTATAAGAAGGGATCGACGCACAACGTTCCGCGCCGGGTCCGCGACGCTGCGCTCGCGTCAGGGAAGGGCGTCAGGGCTCCGTCGCCGCGGTCGACTGTCGTGACCGACGATGCCGACGGATCATAGCCTAGACTTTCGCCGGGCGCTGGTAACGGCGCTGAACGGCGAAGCTTCCATAGCGGCACTGGTCACGAAGGTTTACGGGACCGTCGTCCCGTCCGGCGCGCCGTATGACTTCGTCAGGGTCGGCACGATCGATCCGGAGCAATTCGAGGCAACCTGTCTGAACGGCATGGAAGCCGAATTCTTCATTCACACCTTCGCCAAAGGTTCCGACGACGTTCCATGCCGAACCTTGGCGAAAGCTGTCAGCGACTTCGTCGATGGGTTGTCGCTGGACTTCTCGGGGGCTCATACCGTCGCGATGGATTGGGTCCGGTCGCAGTTCGTACGAGACACGGCGGAGACCGGCGTTTGGCATGGGATCATCACGGTCGTCGTTCAGACGTCAGACGACTTCTAACCGCCCGATCGGGCAAGCAACGGAGTAAAAGAGACGATGGCACAAGCTACAACCTTCAAGTTTGGCGATCAGGCAATCTTGATCGGCGACGGGGCTTCGCCGGAAGTATTCGCCGCGCCGTGCGGGTTCACGCAGTTGACCCGGACGCTGAACGTCAACACGAACGACGTCAACATCCCGGATTGTAACGATCCTGACCTTGCGTCGTGGTTGGCGACAGACGAAGAAAGCCGCCAGATGATCACAGCCGGTCAGGGCGTCTTGGCTGCGGAAGCGCTGACCGTTTGGGATGAATGGTTCCTTCAGGGCGGCGAAAAAAACCTACGCTGGACCCGAACCTCGGCGACGCCAGCGCTGAACGGATATTTTCAGGGTCCGGGCGTCCTGACAGCCTATGAAGAAACCGGTCAGCGCGGTCAGCGGTGGCAGGTTTCCGTTACTATCGCTTGGAACGGTGCGCCGACTTGGGTGACCGTGCCTTGACTGATGAGGTTCCGGATTATCATCCGTGTTATGTGGACTTGGAGTTCGGCGACGGTGAACATCGCTTCCAGTTGAAGCTGAAACAGATCGCCGAACTTCAGACGCTTTGCAAAGCTGGGATTGCCGAAATCCGCGCCCGGCTTCTGTCGGACAACTGGTTCGCTGAAGATTGCATCGAGGCGGTCCGGCTGGGCCTTATCGGCGGCGGCATGGAAGGCCCGGCGGCGAAGAAGATGATCGCGAACTATTGCGATTTGTGGCCGCTCGAAAAGTGGCATTCTCACGCTATGGCGATCGTGCTTGCCTGTGTTCACGGATACCTTCCGCCAAATCCGCCGCCATCGTCTGAAGACGAAAAAAAAACGTAGCGGCGTTTGATCTGGCGCGAGCCTATGGCGACGGTCAGGTCTTGGGAATGACGATCCGGGAAGTCGAAGACCTGACCTTCTGGCAGTACACCGCGGCGCTACACGAATTCAACCGACGCCAGAAGAACCCGACCGGCGGGGAACCGATGACCGAACGAGAATATGACGACATGGTCGAACACCTGAAATCTTGGAACCTTCCAGATATGAAGCTTTGATCGATGGTCGCGACTGTAGCTGACCGGGTAATCGTCGAACTCGAAGCGCGCGTCGCCGCCTATCAGCGCGACGTTGCCGCAGCCGTCCAGCGGTTCGACCGTGGCATGACGCAGATGCGCGGAAGCGCTGCGCAGATGGAACGGACTGTCAATCAGTCGTTCGCCCGCGCTGGCGCTGCGATCAGACGTCAGGTCGGGACGATCGTCGGGGCGCTTGGCGTCCGGGAAGTCGGTCTTTATGCCGACGCATGGACGGAAGCCGGGAACAAGATCAGGGCGGCGGCGCAAGTCAGCGGAATTCAGGCGGACACGCAAGCCGAACTGACGCGCCGGGCGATCGAAACCCGGACCGCGTTCGAACCCTACATCGATCTATATTCGCGCCTTCTGCGAACTGCCAGTCAGGTCGGCGCAACACAGGAAGAAGTTGCATCGGCGACCGACATCGTCGCGAAGTCGTTCAAGGCTGGCGGCGCTGCGGCGAACGAACAAGCCGCGGGCATCCTTCAGCTTAGTCAGGCGCTAGGCTCGGGTTTCCTACAGGGCGACGAACTTCGGTCGCTCCGTGAAAACGCGCCGCTTCTCGCCGCTGCGATCGCGGATGAATTCAACACCACGATCGGCGGTCTGAAGAAGCTGGGCGAAGAAGGCAAGCTTACGTCAGACCGGGTCTTCCGGGCGATCCTCGCCGGACAGGGGAAGATCGAGGCCGCATTCGCGACGACACAGTCGACGATCGGCGACGGCTTCCAAAATCTCAGGACATCGTTGATCCAGTTCGTCGGCGACGCTGACGACGCCGTCGGCGCGACCGAAGCGCTTGTCGGCGCGCTGAACGCGCTCGCGAGAAATCTCGACCTTGTCGCGGTCGCGATGACCGCCCTTGCGATCCGTGGCATCGCGCCGCTTGTCGCCGGTCTGGCTGTCAGGCTCGCAGGAGCGGCCCGCATAGCGTCGACAGCGCTCGGGTTACTCGCGGTAAGCGGCGGGGCTTCAATCGTTGCCATGTCGTCGCTGCGGGCCGCTGTGGGGCTCCTAGGCGGTCCGGTCGGTGTCTTGCTGACGCTCCTGACCGGCGCGGCGGTAGCGTTCACCGCTTTCGACACCGAAGCGCGGAACACCGAAGACGGTATCAACCGGCTGAAGGGCGCGATCGCGGCGACGCAACAATCGTTTACCGATCTCGCGAACGTCGAGGCGTCGCTAAAGTCCGACACCGAACGGCTTGAACGCGCGAACAAAGCATTGAATGACGCTGTCGCGTCGGGCGGCGACGTCGCTGAAGCGACAGCGCGGGCGGATGTGGCGGCAATTCAGCGGCGCATCCAAGCGAACGAACAACTGCGAGACGCGATCCTCGCAACCATTCAGGCGCAAGCGCAAGCGCTCCGGGCTGAAGCTTTGGTCGCCGAACGTGCGTTCAGGCGGGAATTCGCGGGCGGCGGCGCGACCTTCCAACGTCCAGTTGCGACCGGCGCGTCCGCTGGCGAGTTCGGCACGATCACGCCGCGCGGCGAAGAACTGATCAGAAATCAAGAACAAGCGCTAGACGATTTGGCCGAAGCCGCTGAAAAGGCGCTTGCGGCTGGGAACATCACGGAATTTCAATCGAAGTTCCTGTCGGCTCGCGCTGACCTTTTGAACACGAAGTCAGCCGCGGACGAACTTCAGGCGAGCATTCAAAAGGTTCTAAGCGGCGAAGGTCTGCCGACCGGAGGGACCGGAACCGGGACAGGGACCGGAACGGGTACCGGTACCGGCAAGAAGACCAAAGAAAACGAATTCGAGCGTGAATTGAAGTCGATCGCGGAACGCGCCGCGCTTCTGGTCAACGTTATCGAGACAATGCGGACGCTGAACCCGCTGACCGACGACTATGCTGTCAAACTGAACGCCGCCGCTGTCGAAGCCGATCTTCTGGCCGCAGCCGAAGCGGCGGGCGTCGAGGCGAACCGCGACTTCATCCGCGGCGTCGCCGAAGGTATTGCCGAACTCGAAGATCAGGCTGAAGGGGCCCGGAACTTCGCAAGCGCGATCACGTCGATCAAGGATCGGATCACCGAACTTCGGGACGAAACGGCGACGCTCGCCAGCGTGAACCCGCTGATCCGAGATTATGGCGCTTCGATCGAGAAGGCTCGGGCCGAAACCGAACTTTTACGGCTGGCGCAAGAAGCCGGTCTTGAAATCACGCCGGAAGTCCGGGACGCGATCGCGAAGCTTGCTGAAGAATACGGCAACGCCGCCGCTGAAGCGAACAAGCTGACCGCGGCACAAGAACGTTTGAAGGAAGGAAATCAGGAGTTCAGGAACACCGCGAAGGATGCGCTGTCGGGGTTCATTTCAGACATCAGGTCGGGAACGTCAGCCGTCGAAGCGCTGTCGAACGCGATCCAGAAGGTCGCCGACCGGCTTCTGTCGCTGGCGCTGGACAATCTGTTCAGCGCGCAAGGTCCGCTAGGCGGCGGGTCGAGCGGCGGCGGGATCATAGGATTGTTCTCGACGTTGTTCAGTTCTTTTGCCACAGCGGCGAAGGGCGGCGTCTTCGCTGGCGGTCGGGAACTTCCCCGCTTCCAGCGCGGCGGCGTGTCATC
>JBFKAE010000106.1:0-10998 GCA_041621755.1 Sphingomonadaceae bacterium
ATCCTCTGCCGCCGACCCGCCGAGCAGAAGCTGATAATTTTCTTCGCCTTTTTTATCAACCCCAAGCACGCCGATGTGACCAGCATGGTGATGACCGCAGGCGTTGATGCAACCTGAAATTTTGATCTTCAGCTCGCCAAGGTCGCGTTCGACGGGCGCAAGTCGCTGTGCCACCTTCTGTGCGACTGGGATCGAGCGCGCATTGGCAAGGCTGCAATAATCAAGTCCCGGGCAGGCGATAATGTCGCTGGCAAGGTCAAGGTTCGACGCGGCGAGGTCCGCAGCGACAAGCGCCTGCCACAGCTCGTAAAGTTCGTCCTTGCGCACATGCGGCAGCACAAGGTTCTGTGCATGGGTCACGCGGACTTCGTCAAAGCTGTAACGCTCGGCAAGATCGGCGACGACGTCGATCTGCTTCGATGACGCATCGCCCGGAATCCCGCCAATCGGCTTCAGGGAGATAATCGCGATGGCATAGCCTGCCTGCTTGTGCGGGTGCGTATTGTTCTGCAGCCACAGCGCAAAATCGGGGTCATCTGTCCCGGTCACATCGCCCACATTGCTTGCAAAAGCGGGCGGAGCGAAAAAGGCTGTGATACGCTCCATTTCTGCGGCTGGCGGGTCAAGCTGCAAGGGCTGCATGTTTGCAAACTCGTCCTCGACCTGACGTGAAAACTCCTCAGCGCCAAGCGCATGGACAAGGATCTTGATCCGCGCTTTGTACATATTGTCGCGGCGACCGTGGCGATTATAGACGCGCAGGACGGCTTCGCTATAGCGCAGCATAACCTTGATCGGCACGAACCTCTTGATTTCAGGTGCGATCATCGGCGTCCGGCCCATGCCGCCGCCCGCAAAGAAACGCGCACCAAGTTCGCCATTTTCTTCAACGATCTCGATGCCGATGTCGTGTAGACGCATCGCCGCGCGATCCTCGGCACTGGCGATCACGGCGATCTTGAACTTACGCGGCAAATAGCTGAATTCAGGGTGAAAGGTCGACCACTGGCGGAGCAGTTCGGCATAAGGGCGCGGGTCAACAACCTCGTCAGCCGCCGCACCTGCATATTGATCCGAGCTGATGTTGCGGATGCAATTGCCCGACGTCTGGATGGCATGCATCTCGACGCTTGCAAGATCGGCCAGAATATCGGGCGTATCTTCCAGCTTGATCCAGTTATACTGGATATTCTGCCGAGTTGTGAAATGGCCGTAGTCGCGGTCATATTTGCGCGCGATCGTAGCGAGCATCCGCATCTGCTTGCCCGACAGCGTGCCATAGGGGATGGCAACGCGCAGCATATAAGCGTGCAACTGCAGATAAAGTCCGTTCATCAGCCGCAGGGGCTTGAACTGGTCTTCGGTCAGCGCGCCTGACAGGCGGCGTTCGACCTGTTCGCGGAATTCCGCGACACGGGCATCGACAATCGATTGGTCATATTTATCATATTGGTACATGGTCAGATTACCCGCTTGCCGGCTTCAGGGTCGGTGGGTTTCAAAGTGAGGTCAAGGCGCACCGTTGGGCCAAGCGCACGGACGCGATCCTTGATATGTGCGGGGCGTGGGCCTTCGTTGGTCGGTTCCGCGTCAATGACATAGGGCGCATTGACGCGCCGTTCGGCTTCTTCAGAAAGCGCGATAGCGTCACCATTGTCGCCGACATCCACTGCGTCCTCGACATGTAGCGACCAGTCGCTGCCCGTCCACCAGACGACGTCGCCGGTCTTTAAATTGTTTCCGGTTAATAGTTTCATGCAGTGATCTCCAGCGTGGCGATATGGGCGTCCGATCCGAACGCGGCAACCTCGCCAACAATGATAAGGGCAGGGCTTTTGACGGCCTCGCGCGCAACGGTTCCAGCAAGATCGGCGAGCAGGCTGCGGATGACGCGCGCACCCGGCAGGGTTCCGCGTTCAAGGATCGCAATTGGCACGTCGGGGGCAAGGCCGTCTTCGATCAATTTATCGGCAATTGCAGGCGCTGTTGCGACTCCCATGAAAATGACGAGTGTACGGCCCTTGCCGGCAAGTCCCGCCCAGTTCTGGTCCGATAGGCCTTTGCATTGCCCGGCGACAAAGCTGACGGTCGAGGCAAAGTCGCGATGGGTAAGCGGGATTTGCGCTTCTGCTGCCGCGCCCAACGCCGAGGAAATACCCGGAACGACTTCGATGGGGACATTCGCTGCGCGCGCGGCTTCGATTTCTTCGCCGCCACGGCCAAAGATGAACGGGTCGCCGCCCTTCAGGCGGACAACAATATGGCCTGCCTTGGCTTCGCGGACTAGCAATGTGCCGATCTCTTCTTGCGGCATTGTGTGTCGTGCGCGTCGCTTGGCGACGCTCACCCGGCGTGCTGATGCGGGGGCCATATCTATGACGCGCGGATCGACAAGGCCATCATGGATGACAACGTCCGCCATGCCGAGCGCGCGTGCCGCACGCAGCGTCAGAAGGTCGGGATCGCCGGGACCCGCGCCCACAAGTATGATACGTCCAGCATTGATCATGAGCGGCATGATGCGCGGGCTGACGCAAAATCCCAAACAATGCTTTCTTTGGGTTGCAATAGTCCGGCTTTGACCCGCTTTGGTGGTTGATTAAATCCTGAACAGCGCAAGGGCTGTGCGAACGCGTCGGAAACCGCTAGAAGCGTACTAATATATGGTGAGGGTCTTTATAAGTAATAGAAATCAGGAGAGTTTTTGAACAATGTCATCGCTTGAACTCGTTTCGATCGATCCAGCAACCGGGGAGACCGTCTGGAGCGGAAAAGCAGCAGACGCAAAATCGGTCGATGCCGTGATCAAGACGGCCCGAGAATCGCAGCCCGCGTGGGAAGCGCTGACGCTGCAGCAGCGTGTCGAGATATTGCGCAAATATCAGAACAGTGTACGCGATCACAGTGAAGCGCTTGCAACGATGATATCGAGGGAAACTGGAAAGCCCTTCTGGGAAACCAAAACCGAAGTGACAAGCGTTATAGGCAAAGTTGATATCTCGCTGACAGCTTATCAGGAACGCACAGGCAATCAAAAACGCGAGGGCGAAGGCTTTAACCAGCAGTTGCGTCATCGTCCGCATGGTGTGCTCGGTGTGCTCGGTCCTTATAATTTTCCGGCACACTTGCCGAACGGCCATATTGTCCCGGCATTGCTTGCGGGGAACAGCGTGGTGTTCAAGCCATCCGAACTTACACCTGGAACCGCCGAAATCATGTATGATTGTTGGCTGGAAGCAGGCCTCCCCGAAGGTGTGCTGGGACTCGTTCAGGGGTCTGCTGATGCGGGCAAGGTGCTCGCTGGGCATGATGATCTGGATGGTCTGCTTTTTACTGGTAGTGCAACGACGGGCCATGCGCTCGCCCGGCAATACGGCGCTGCGCCGGGCAAAATTCTCGCGCTCGAAATGGGCGGCAACAACCCTCTGATCGCGTGGGATATCCATGATGACGATCTGGAAGCGGCAGCGGCGATCATAGTGCAATCGGCCTATCTGTCTTCAGGTCAGCGCTGCTCCTGTGCGCGACGTCTGATCGTCGAGGACAAACATTATGACGGTTTGCTGCACTATGTCGCCGAATTGATCGACAGATTGATCGTCGGCGCTCCATTTGACGATCCGCAGCCTTTCATGGGTCCCGTTGTAAGTAATATGGCGGCGGATCGGTTGCAGGAGCAGTTTTTGAATCTTGTCATGCGCGGCGGCAAGGCGATCAAACGTCTCAATCGCCCCGATGCCGACAAGCCGTTTCTCACCCCCGCGCTCATCGACGTGACAGCCGTTGCCGACCGGCCGGACGAGGAAATTTTCGGCCCAGTGTTGCAGTTGATCCGCGTTGCCGATTTCGACGCCGCGCTTGTTGAAGCGAACGCTACGCGCTTTGGACTTGCTGCTGGCTTGGTTGGCGGAGATCAGACGCTTTACGATCGATTCTGGTCAGGCACGCGCGCTGGGGTCGTCAACTGGAACCGCCCGACCAACGGGGCATCGTCGACCGCGCCTTTCGGCGGTGTAGGGGACAGCGGAAATCATCGACCAAGCGCCTATTATGCCTCCGATTATTGCGCGTTTCCTGTCGCCAGTCTCGAATCTACACGGGTTCGCGGCACGATCACGATGGGGCTTAAGGCCGAGGATTGAGGACTGCGCAGGCCTTGGCCATGTCGTGGATCGCAGTGATCTTGTCGTAAAGCGGCTGCCAATCGTCGCGCGCGTCAATCGCTGACCAGATTGCTTCGACCTCGTCGATCAACATCGAACAGGGGGCGCTTTGTGCCCAGTAGCTGTGCGACAGGTCACTTACGCTCTCATAACCGGCAATCGCTTCTTTAAAAGGTTCAAAGACTGGACTGTCATAGGTGGCGTCCGCAGGGCTTGATCCACGCCGCTTGCCACCGCGCCAGTCGAACCAGAAACGGTCAGGTTCAATATCGCTTGTGGAAAGCGCCCCCTCAATCCGTTGCACCAGCATTTGATCGGTCTCTGCATTGATTGATTTTACCCCGAGTCGATCCAGCATTCTTGTAGCCAGCGCTGCTTCATAACGGTCGGGATAGGTCTGCAGTGCCGGGATCAGGCTTTCGGCTTCGGCAACGCTGCGCAAGGCAATTGCCAGCTGGTGCACATTCCATTGCAGAGCCTCGGCCTGCCGCCCAAAGGCGTAGAGCCCATATTGATCGAAATAAGCGGCGGTAAAACCGTCGTCCCAACGCGGCGTGAACCGCCACGGCCCGTAATCGAAACTTTCACCGGTGATGTTGATATTGTCGGTATTGAGTACACCATGAACGAACCCGGCCACGCGATAGCTTGCAGCAAGATCGGCGGCGCCCGATACAGCATGGTCAATGAGTGCAGCGTTGCGATCCGCGTGATCTCCCGGTACGAAGTGCTTCAGGCAGTAATCGATCAGCTTTTCGATGTTGTCCGTTTGCTTCAGATAGGCAAACCGCTGGAACGTGCCGTATCGGATGTGGCTATGGCTAAGACGCACCATGACCGCAGAGCGGGTCGGAGAGGGTTCGTCATTGCGCTGAAGTGCTTCGCCGGTCTCGACGAGCGAGAGCGTCTTGGACGTGTTGACGCCTAGCGCTTCAAGCATTTCGGTCGCCAGCACCTCGCGTACACCACCTTTCAGCGTCAGCCGTCCGTCACCAAAACGACTATAGGGCGTTTGTCCGGATCCCTTGGTGCCAAGGTCAAGCAGGCGGTAATCGCCATCGCGAATTTGCGCAAATAAAAATCCGCGCCCGTCGCCGATTTCGGGGTTGTAACTGCGAAACTGGTGCCCGTGATAGCGCAGTGCAAGCGGTGTTTTGAGATTGCCAGGCAAAGGCTCGAACATACCAAAATGTCTTAACCACGCGTCATCGGATAATGTTTCAAGACCGATTTTGGCGGCATGTCGATCGCCGCGAAAGCGCAGAATGGTCTTTGGGAAATCGGCCGCCGCCACCGCGTCGTAAAAAGCTTCTCCAAGCTCGAGGATTATCGGGTCTGGCCGGTAGCCTTTCCAAGCAGTCACAAAATCAGCACGATTTGCAGTGAGAACGCTCTATCCCGCATGCGGCGCGGACGAAACGAATGGTTTCAGCTTCGACCCGTTCGCGCAGTGCATCAGAGGCGTCGACGGCAAAGGCCATGTCGAGCGCCGCGCCAACGGCAGAATAGGTGAGCGCCGCGGCGATTTCGGAATCAAGCACGATGCCGTGCTTTTCGGCCATCGCGCGATATTGTCCCTCGGCCCAGCGCACCACGGCATAGCGCGATGCGCGATAAAAAGGCTCGGCATCGGGGTTGGATTGCAACCCTGTCGGCTTGCCGCTTTCGCTATTGGCTTTTGTGATTTGTTCCCAGCTTTTTTGTGTTGCGCAATAATCGAAACAGCGGGAAATGGTGATGCCCGGCTCAAGGTCCTCCAGCTTGTCATCGCGTTTCATGGCGGCAATCATGCGTTCGCCATATTGACGGCCAAGCTCTTCGAGCAGGTTTCGCTTCGATCCGAAATGATAGAAGATCGAGCCTTCCGAGACGTCGGCCGCGCGGGCAATCTCGGCGGTGCCGGTCTTCGCGAAACCTTGCGTTGAAAACAGATGATTTGCCGCTTCCAGCACGCGCTGGCGCGTCTCTGCAGGGTCGTAACGTCTCGAGCGGGCGTCAGCCGCACGCGTTGCCATAATCGGCTCTCTCCTCTCTCCTCTCGCCTATTCGCCATGATATGGTGACTTTTGAGTGAGAGTCAAAAGATTCCGCTCAAATCAGATGTGACTCGAGGTGCTGGGCAAGATATTCGAGCGTCGCAATGCGCCGATAAAGTCCGGTATCGCTTATGTTCTTGATATGAAAAAAGCGCTGCATATGGGGATAATGCAGGTCAAGAACCCGTCCTAAAAACGCAGGTGTCAATTGCCCGCCATGTTCGTCGGTGATTGGACCAAGGCGCCGCCGAACAGCATAGCTGCGCTGCCGTAGCCACGCTGGGCGCACGCGCGTTCCAAGTTCGTCAAGCTTATGCGAGACTGTCGGCCCTTCATCGAAACTATAGCCGTAATCGGACTGATAATGCGCCAGTGCCGGGTCGATGTGGTTCAGCAGGGCAGCTTCGAACCGTCCGGCATTTTTTTGCGCCATTGGCAGACGAAGCGCTTCTGCCACGACATGATGGTCGAAAAACGGCATATAATAGGCGCCCTGTCGCCCTACTAGGCTGATTTCACGACCAAAAAATGCCCGACACCGCATGCGAGGGTAAAGCTGCTCGATCATCGGGCGAGGAAGGTCGCTGGTGTCGCTATCAAGCTCTAGTGCTTTCAGAGCTTTAGCTTCAAGATTGTCTATAAACTGCCCCGGATCGAATATGTCAGTTGTGTCGCCTGTCGTATAACGCGCAAAAAAGGCACGCATGACATCACGTGCCGACATCGACCGATTGGGTAAATAGAAAAAATTTCGAAACACTTCGCCGCATCCACCTGATACAGCGAGCTGGCCTCCAACCTGCCGTTGATGCCGGGCATAGGCGTTGCCGCCGCCGTCGAATAATCCACCATCGGTGACGAGCGCATCGGTTTCATGGAAATTGCGTGCTACAATTTCGACAAATGCATCAGGGGCGATTCTGGCGTGCTTGGACTTTTCAAACACTTCAAGCTCAAAGCCTTCGCCATTGGCAATTTGCTGCGCGACTTTTACATCCCCATCTTGCACATTGCCATAGACATATACATGCGGCGCAATCCCTGCATCGCGCAGCAACGCCAGCGCCAGCCTTGAATCAAGGCCACCTGAAAGTGGGCATTGAACGGAATTGCCAAATTCCGCGGCGTAACTCGCCGTCGTCGCCCGTAGGCGCTTGGCCTGTGTCGCAATACGCTCGGCAACGGGCATATCGGAAATATTGGTTGGCAGAGGTTTGGAGACGGCCTCGATCAGGACTGGTGCTGAAAGTTCTGCCTGATAATCGGGTCCAAGGCGCCTGAGTTGTTCGATCACCGTGTCATCGCCCGTCGGGAAGACGTTGAAGGCAAACTCATAGACGCCCTGTGGGTCGAAGCTGATCCGTTCGAGCGATTTGGCGGCGGCAAGGAAACTTGTCGATATCACGTCCCAATCTGCATCATGAAACACTTGGAACGCGCCAAAAAAGTCGGTGAGAAGATATGTGCGCCCGGCTTTGTGGACGAGAGCGACAAACTGCCCGGTCACGCTGTCCCAGTCGGTAAACGGGAACCGGAATTCCGCGAGCATTGCTTTTAGTGCCGGAATGCCGAGCTTTCCATCGTGCATAAACGTTCCGGCGATGGCGATGAAATCTTCACCGTCACGATAAAAGGTTGCAGGGCCACCATGAATGGATGCCGCGTGAAAGCCTTTGTGGTGAGTCGTTCTAATCGGTGAAAATTCAATAAAACCATGATCACGAAACTGGGCCTCCGCACGCGACAACCGGTCGGCATCGGTATCGCCACCCTCTGTCAGTCGCCACAGATAAAACCCGCCCATGCCGGCCTGTCCTCCCGGAAAATTGATTGCTGAACAGCTATTGCAGCAGACTGGTTAAGACCACTTTACGATGATCGCTTTATTGCCTCAGCGGCGCGCTATATAGAACTATTCCATGTCCGTCACGCCGCTTGCCCCCGGGCCGTCCGAAAGGCCGCGCTTGCTGCATCTTCACTCAACGTTCGATCTGGGCGGCAAAGAGGCGCGAGCGGTGCGTCTGATGAATATTTTTGGCGATGAGTATGAACATGACGTTGTCAGTGCGGTTCCAACTGCATTGTCGGCACGTGATCAGATTGATCGCGGCATATCCTACCGCATTGTTTCTGATTTTCCGCCGCTTGCCGGGCGACTTGGTCTGACGAAGCTGACGGCGCTTGCAGCCGCGATCCGCGCGGGCAAGTATGATCTCGTGCTCAGTTACAATTGGGGTGCAATGGACGCCGTGATGGCAAATTGGCTGGCGCGGCGACCACTTGTTCATCACGAGGATGGCTTTAACGACGACGAAGCGACGCGGCAAAAGCCAGCTCGTGTCCTCTACCGCCGTCTCGCATTGCCAAATACGCGAAAGCTTGTCGTGCCGTCCTCGGTGCTTGAAGATATTGCATGTAACGTCTGGAAGCAGCCGCAGGGCCGTGTCGAGCGCATCCCGAACGGAATCGATACGCGCCGCTTTGAAGCATCCCCTGCCACAGATGCCATTCCAGGCTTCGAACGAGGTGAAGGCGAGGTCATTGTTGGCACGTTGGCGGGGCTGCGCAAGGTCAAGAACCTGCCGCGTCTGGTGCGTGCATTTGCTGTTGCGGCACGACTGGCACCAGTGCCGGCACGTTTGGTGATTGTGGGCGAAGGGCCTGAGCGCGGGGCCATCCTTGCTGCAGCAGAGAGTGCAGGGATTGCCGACCGTCTTGTTTTGCCGGGTTTTTTGGCAAAGCCCGAAAAATATGTAGGCCTATTCGATGTTTTCGCACTGTCCTCCGACAGCGAACAGTTCCCGATCAGTCTTGTTGAAGCGATGGCTGCAGGACTGCCAGCAGTCTCAACGAATGTGGGCGATGTCATGTCCATTGTATCTGAGCGCAATCGGCCCATGATCGCGACCGACGACGACGACGCTGCTTTTGGACGCCTTCTGGCGCGTATGATTGGCGATCTACCGCTCCGCAAGGACATCGGCGAGGCCAATCGGGCAAAAGTCGCATGCGAGTATGACGAAAGGGTTATGGTTGCGCGCTATCGGGCAATCTATGATGATGCCATTGCAGCGGGCAGGGCGCGCGCTTAGCACTGTGCGATGGAGACCGGTTTGAAAAATCGCTATTGGACTTACGCGCCTTGATGCGCCGGCCTAGACACCCTGCGCTAACGATTGCCGCGTCGAGCGAGGATCGTGGCGGCAGCCCGCGCTTGCGGCGACCGGCGATTCTGTCGCCATGGGGCTCCTTGTTGCTGCGTGCGACAATTGTGCTGTCGCTCATTGCCGTTGCCTTTACCGGGCATTGGTTTGATCGCGCTGGATATAAAGACAATCTTGATGGTGAAATTTCGCTGGTCGATGCAGCCTATTTCACCGCTGTTACGATCACGACGGTGGGCTATGGCGACATTGTCCCGGTATCGCCGCGTGCAAGGCTGTTCGACGCGTTTGTGGTGACGCCGATCCGGCTCTTCATCTGGTTATTGTTTATTGGTACGGCATATAATTTTGTCGTCGCCCGCAGTTGGGAGAAGTGGCGCATGAAAAGTATTCAGAACGGCCTGTCCGATCATTATATCGTTGCAGGCTATGGCACGACTGGCGGCGCCGCAGTTCACGAGCTGCTCGCCAATGGTGTGCTGCCCGACAAAATCGTGGTCATCGATCCGTCGCACGCGCGTGTGCAGGCAGCGCTTGGCGACGGTGTGCTCGGACTTGAGGGTGATGCGACGCGGAACGAGACACTTAACCTTGCGCGGATCGAGGCCGCAGTCAGCTTTGTAGCCTGTGGCGGCCGGGACGACACCAGTGCCTTGCTCGTGCTTTCGGCGCGGCAGCTTGCGCCGGACATCCGCATCAGCGCCATCATCAAGGCTGAAGAAAACGAGTCGCTCGTCAAGAAAGCCGGGGCCGACACGGTCATCAACCCGGTCGCGCTTGGCGGGCATTTGCTCGCGCGTGCGGCAGGCGGAAGTTATGTGGTCGATTACATAACCGACCTGGTTGTTGCCGAAGGCCGCGTGCAACTGATCGAACGTCCCGCGCGCATGGACGAACTTGGCAAGCCGCTCAAGGCATGCGAGACAGGGCTGGGCACACGCATCATCCGCGACGGTCAGCCCATCGGCTTCTGGGAAGAGGCAGCGAGCAGCATCGAAGCGGGTGACATCATCGTCGAAATCGTACCGAAGAACGGTGCTGACTAGAAACATAAAACCGAACGGTCACACTGATTTCTATGGCGCAATGTTAAGACATTAAATATTCCATAACCCATTGATTTTAAGTATAATGGTGGACAAATGAGGGATATGAAATGTTTTGGATGGTCTTGCCGCTGACACGGTATGCGGAGTTTTCGGGCAGATCACGGCGCAAGGAATACTGGATGTTCGCGCTGCTGTTGTTGATGATGGCCGTCGCGCTGCTAGGTACGTCAATTAGAGTGGCCGGCTCGGGTCCTCCAAATCTTGCCGGACTTAGGCTGGCTTCCTCTTTATTATTGTCTGGAATCATCGCTTTGGCTTTTGTTGTTCCCTTAGTCGCCGTGCAGGTTCGCCGGTTTCACGATCAGGACAAGTCGGGCTGGTTCGTGTTGCTAAATCTCATCCCTTATATCGGTGTACTCGTGGTGCTGGTATTCATGCTCCTCGACGGGACTGCGGGGGACAACCGTTTTGGCCCTGACCCGAAGGCAGGGGAACGTCAGCCGGTAAGCTAGGTTGTGTTGACATTCAGGATTCCCATATGTGCTGAAGTGTGATTCAAGCTTCTGGCTGGGATGGAGGTCAGCAT
>JBFKAE010000107.1:0-10942 GCA_041621755.1 Sphingomonadaceae bacterium
CGCGGGGCTGCTTTACAATCGTGACGCGCGTGCGGCACGGATCGCGATTGCGCGGCTTGAAGAAGAGGGGCTGACAATTGGTGATAATCAGCCCTATTCAGGCGCGGTTTACGGCTATACCACCGACCGCCACGCCGAAGCACGCGGCCTGCCTTATCTGTTTTTCGAGGTGCGGCAGGACTTGCTGGCGGATGCGGACGGGATTGCCACGTGGGCGACACGCTTGCACCGTGTTATCGATGTCGTCGTTGATGAAGTATTGAATAAGAAAAGAAGGGCAGTCAGTTGACAAAATTCGATAAATCGAAATTGCCAAGCCGCTATGTTTCCGTAGGGCCAGAGCGCGCGCCGCACCGCAGCTATTATTATGCGATGGGCCTTACCGAAGAAGAAATCGCGCGGCCCTTCGTTGGCATTGCGTCTGCGGGCAATGACAGCGCCCCGTGTAACACGATGCTCGATCATCAGGCGAACATTGCACGCCGTGGCGTCGAGGCCGGTGGCGGCATGCCGCGCCGCTTCAATACGATCACCGTGACCGATGGCATCGCTATGGGGCATCAGGGGATGAAAAGCTCGCTGGTCAGCCGCGAAGTCATCGCCGATTCCGTTGAGCTCAGCGTCCGTGGGCATTGCTATGACGCGCTGGTCACCTTTGCGGGCTGCGATAAGTCGCTGCCCGGCATGATGATGGCGATGCTGCGACTGAACGTACCGTCGATCTTTGTCTATGGCGGATCGATCCTGCCGGGGCGTTTCCACGATCGCGATGTCAATGTGAAGGACGTGTTCGAGGCTGTCGGGCAATATTCCGCCGGGAATTGTCCGCTGAGCGAACTCATCGCGCTTGAAAAAGTTGCCTGCCCGGGTCACGGGGCGTGCGGTGGCCAATATACTGCGAACACGATGGCCTGTGTCGCCGAAGCCATTGGCCTCAGCCTGCCCAACAGCAATATGGTGCCCGCGCCTTACCAGACCCGCGACGATATCGCGGAAGCCGCGGGCAAGCAGGTCATGGCTTTGCTTGAAAAGAACCTGCGTCCGCGTGATATCTGCACCCGCGAAGCCTTTGAAAATGCTGCACGTGTTGTCGCCGCGACTGGTGGTTCAACCAATGGCGCGCTGCATTTGCCCGCGATGGCGGCAGAAGCGGGCATCGATTTTGATCTGTTCGATGTGTCGGAGATTTTCAAATCGACGCCTTATCTTGCCGATTTGCAACCGGGAGGTCAGTTCGTCGCCCGCGATATGTACGATGCAGGCGGCGTTTATATGCTGATGAAAACCATGCTTGAAGGCGGGTTTCTCGACGGCAATTGCATGACCGTTACCGGCAAGACGCTTGGCGAGAATATCGAAGAGGTCAGCTGGAACCCCGACCAGAAGGTCATTCGCCATATTTACAACCCGATCACGCCGACGGGCGGCGTCGTTGGCCTTAAGGGCTCGCTTGCCCCCGATGGCGCCATCGTCAAGGTTGCGGGCATGGCGCGGCTTGTCTTTGAAGGCCCTGCGCATGTCTTTGATTGCGAAGAAGACTGTTTCGCCGCCGTCGAAAAGCGCGAGATCAAAGAGGGCGAAGTCCTCATCATTCGCTATGAAGGGCCTAAGGGCGGACCGGGTATGCGCGAGATGCTCGCAACGACTGCCGCGCTTTATGGACAGGGCATGGGTGACAAGGTGGCGTTGATCACGGATGGGCGCTTCTCGGGCGCGACACGTGGTTTTTGCATCGGCCATGTTGGACCCGAAGCTGCCGATGGCGGCCCGATTGCGCTGGTTGAAAATGGCGACATCATCCGCATCGACGCCACAGAAGGTACGATTGATCTGAAAGTTGATGACGCTGTTCTGGAAAGCCGCCGTGCAAAATGGCAGCCACGCGTCAATGACTATCAGTCAGGCGCGCTCTGGCGCTATGCGCAAAATGTTGGGCCAGCGAGCGCCGGCGCGTGTACGCACCCCGGCGCAAAGTTCGAGCGGCATGTCTATGCCGACATTTAACGCCGTATCACTGTGGTGTTGTGGGTAAAGGCAGGATTTCGGGCTGGGGCAGGGTGCTCATGGGTGGCTGCGAGGGCCGCGTGGTCTGGGGCGGGATCGCCGACCAGACCGGCTCGCCATAAGTGTCTCGCGGAATTTCGCCATGCGTCGTTTGCGTACGCGAAACATAAAAAGGCGATGGCGTGCAAGACGCGATCAACAATAAAAAGGGGAGGGCAAGTGCTAGTCGATGCATATCAGCGCATGCTCTCGCAACAATCGCGGCGATTGACAAGCCGTGATGTTTGCGGCGGAACCGGTTTTCTATGAAAACGCTGCAACCCTATCGCGTGGAAGAGCCTGTCCTGACCGCTGCAGAGATGCGCCGGGCCGAAGCCGGGGCAATTGCTGCCGGTACGGCGGAATACACGCTGATGGAGCGTGCAGGCGCAGCGGCGGCCGCGGCGATTGCAGCTTTTACGATGGACCGACGGGCGCTCATCCTGGCCGGGCCAGGCAATAATGGCGGCGATGGATATGTCGCCGCGCGCATACTGGTCGAAAAGGGCTTTGACGTCACTGTTGCAGCAATGGCTGCGCCGGGTACAGAAATCGCGAAAATGGCCGCCGCGTGCTGGACGGGGAAAACCGTAACGCTTGACGCAATAGAACAATCGGCGCCGGTTCTCGTCGATGCGCTGTTCGGAACGGGCCTGACGCGCGGTCTATCGGACAGCTTGGTCAAGACACTGCAACACCTGCGCAAGACGGCGTCGACCGTCATTGCGCTGGATTTTCCAAGTGGCATCGCAAGCGACGATGGCACCTGTCTTTCGCAGACCATTCATGCCGATATGACAATCGCCTTTGGCGCGATGAAGCCATCGCACCTGCTGCTGCCTTCACGAGGCTATTGCGGGCGTGTTGTCATCGCCGACATCGGGCTTGGCAGAATAGAAACCGGCCTGCACAGGATCGGCAGGCCGT
This sequence comes from Sphingomonadaceae bacterium, assembly GCA_041621755.1. Lineage (GTDB taxonomy): Bacteria > Pseudomonadota > Alphaproteobacteria > Sphingomonadales > Sphingomonadaceae > Sphingosinicella. The sequence continues at coordinate 2,971 of JBFKAE010000107.1, forward strand.
CCTTGTCGCCGCTCGCCATTGATACGCACAAATATCGCAGGGGCCATGTCCTCGTCACAGGCGGCGAGATGGCCGGTGCCGCGACGCTTGCCGCGCGTGCGGCACAACGGGCAGGGGCTGGCTATGTCACGCTTGCCGGCGTCGAGACAGTACCGGGTTCGCTGGTCGTTACAGCGCTTGACGATGTGCAGGCTGCGCGCGTCGACGCCATTGTGGTCGGTCCGGGGCTGGGACGCAGTGCGGAGGCGCGGGCGCGCGCCGAAACCGCGCTTGGCCTCGGCAAGCCTACAGTGCTTGATGCCGACATTTTTAGCCTGTTTGCTGATGACCCAGAGCGACTGTTCGGCAAAAGTGACGTCATGACACCACATGAGGGTGAGTTTGTCCGGTTTTTCGGGGATTTAAGCGGCAGCAAGGTTGACCGCGCGCGCGCTGCAGCCGAACGTTCGGGCAATATCATCGTGCTGAAAGGTGCTGATACCGTCGTTGCAGAACCCGGCGGTCGTGCGGCAATCAACGCGCACAGCTCGCCGCGTCTGGCCACGGCGGGCAGTGGCGATGTGCTTGCCGGCATGATCGCAGCATTGCTTGCGCGCAAGATGCCACCTTTCGAGGCCGCCTGCGCTGCGGTCTGGTTGCACGGCGAAGCGGCGCTTTCGGGGCGCGAAGGCTTGATCGCCGAAGACCTGATCGATCTGATCCGTATATGAGCACTGCCGAACAGGTCGTCAGGCTCGCCGCGCGTGGCGATGGCGTGACCGAAGCGGGCCGCTATATTGCAGGCGCTGTGCCCGGCGATACGGTTATGGGCGACGTTGTAACACCGGGACCGCATCGCGTTGTGCCCGCCTGCGAGCATTTTGGTGTGTGTGGCGGATGCCAGTTGCAACACACCGATGAAGAAACGCTCCGCGCCTTCGTGAGCGGACGCATAACAGGTGCGCTTGCAGGTGTAGGGATCGTGCCAGAACAGACGCACCCGACCTACTTGTCACCTTCCCATAGTCGCCGCCGTGCCAGCTTGCGCGCGATCCGGGATGCGGACGGCTTTCGTTTCGGCTTCAATGCGAGCAGCAGCAATGATGTCATCGACCTCAAGGCCTGTCACGTTGTTACGCCAGAATTATGGTCCATTATCAGTGCATTGCGAGATGTTCTTCCCGGCCTCCTTGCAAAGGGCAGAACCATAACCGTCACGATCACGCAAACGCTTTCCGGATTTGATATCGTGCTTGGCGGATCTGTTGACCTCAGCGTCAATCAGATCGAGACGTTATCAGCCTTTTCAAGGGCGAACAAAATTGCCCGTATCACGCTCGATACGGATGCGGGTCAGGAAACCGCGATTCAAAATGCCAGCCCAACCATACGCCTTGGTGGCGTTGCCGTCGGCCTGCCGCCTGGCGGGTTTCTGCAACCGACACGCGACGGGGAGGTTGCGTTGCAGGCGGCGGTCCTCAATATCTGCAAGGGCGCAGGGCGGGTTGCCGACCTTTTTTGTGGCGTGGGCACATTTGCGCTGCCGCTTGCTGAATATGCGTCGGTCGTCGCGGCAGACGCGGCAAAGGCGGCTGTGACATCACTCGACGTTGCAGCAAAGGCCGCGAACCGCGCGATCAATGTTCTTCACCGCGATTTGTTTCGCGCGCCGCTCGAAGCACAGGCGCTGTCGAAGTTCGATGCCATCGTGCTCGACCCGCCACGCGCGGGGGCAAAGGCGCAGGTCGCCGAGCTTGCCAAAAGTCGCGTCAAGAAAATCGCCTATGTTTCCTGTAATCCCAATACGTTCGCACGAGATGCTGAGGCCTTGTCACAGGCGGGGTTTGCATTACATGAGCTCTGGCCAGTGGGCCAGTTTCGCTGGTCCACCCACGTCGAACTGGTCGCGGCATTTTATCGCTGAGGCTCAGATAACAACCAGTGCAGCCCGTACTGCCATAGCGAGCAAGACCAGCGATGACAGGAGAAACAGCGGAAACCGCATGATGATCTTGTTCGACGTGCATTGAACAAGACTATGCACAATGCGAAGCCCCACATAGGCCCAGGCCAGCATCATGTTGATCCCGGTTCCAACACCGGCAAGCACGAGGACAAATACCGTGGCATAGAACAGCGTCGGCTGCTCCATCAGATGCGCATAATTATGGGCTTTCCAGTTCACATTGTCGGGAATGACGCCCTCAAGATCCTGCCCGCGTCCGCCAACGCTGCTGAAAATTGAAACGCCGGCTTTTTTGACGGCGGGCAAGCGCGTTGCGGCCATCCAGACCATGATGACGAACGACCAGAGCACGAGCACGATGGCTGGCGCAAGAATTGGACTATACATAATAAACGACCCTCCCCAGATTGCGCCGGGGAGGGTGCATCAGCTTGTCCTACTAGTCAATCAGTCGAACATTTTTGAAAAAGCCCGTTTCGCACGGGATTTCCAGTGACCCCGGTGATAGGCATCCGACGCGAGCAGCGGCATGACCGAGCCTGCTTCGGCGAAGACCATCTGTTCCAGCGCGGTATCAACCTTGCCCCATGACGCGGCTTCCTGCAGCGTCGAGGACGAGCATGCACCATCGCGCACATCAGCAACCGTGATTTGCACAGCATATTTATGCATTTCAACGTCATCATGGCCGAGGATCTCGGCGCAGACGACCGTGTCCTGAATGAAGTTCTTTGGAACACCGCCGCCGATCATCAACAGGCCGGTTGTGCCCGCCTTGATCTTGATATCGGTGAGTTCACGGAAATCGGCAATCGCGTCGAGTACCATATAGGGCTTGCCCGCTTTCATCGCATCGACCTGATGCTTGACGAGGCCAAAGCCAGCCGAACTGTCGACGAAGGCCGGGCAGAAGATCGGCACGTCATGTTCATAGGCGAGCTTGACGAGGCTGTTGTCCTTCTTGCCGTGCTCCGACAGATAACGCCCCATTTCACGGATGAAGGCACGGCTTGAATAGGCCTTGGGTTCAAGACTGTTGGCGATTTCGCCAATCGTTCCGTCGCAATCCTGTAGTTGTTCTTCGTCGATATAAGTGTCGTAAATGCGGTCGATGTAAAGCGAACGCAGAACATTATCATCAGGAATTTCAAGAGCCTGATAATGTTTGTGGCCAAGCCCTTCGAAGAAATCCATGTCGACGATCGATGCACCTGTCGCGACGATGCCGTCGATCATATTATTGGCGAGGAGGTCGGCGTAAAGATCCATGCAGCCACCCGCAGATGTCGACCCGGCGATGACGAGGAAGATCGAGCAATCCTTGTCTTCAAGCATGGTGTTGTAAATACGGGTTGCGCGCGCAAGGTCGCGGCTGGTGAAGCTCATGCCGCCCATCTGGTCGATAATGGGGCGCGCATCGAAGCTTTTAATGTCGATGTGCTGAACTTCTTTGGACAAAAGCTCTGCCTTGCGCTGCGCGTCGATACGGGAATCTGTCATTTATGGTTTTCCTGTCAGTATTTTGGGTACTGGCTCGGCGCTTCAAAATGCAAACGCCGCCCGCGGCTGGATTATCCCAGCGCCGAACGGGAAGGGTGTCGGCTCCTCAGGTGAAGAGCCGGACGATTAACTGCCTATCGCAGTAACATTGGCCGGTTTCGCTTCGGTGACAAGATACGCGCTTGCCATCGGCTCGTCGGTTACGACCACGGTTTCACCATTGCCAAAACCGTTAAACGCCGTGCGCATTGCTGCACCGTACGCACCAAGCATGCCGACTTCGATATAGTCACCGGCCTTGACGTCGGACGGCAGCAGGAATGGACCCGCCATATAGTCCATGTCATCACAGGTCGGGCCATAAAAGCTGAATTCGGTCATTTCCGCATCGCTTGGCGCCGATCGCGCAAGGCTGACCGGAAAGCGCCAGTGCACATGTGCGGCATCGAACAGCGAGCCATAGGCGCCGTCATTGATATAAAGCACATCGCCTTTGCGTTGTTCGACGCGCACAAGCACGCTTGCATATTCCGCACAAAGCGCGCGGCCCGGTTCGCACCAAAGCTCTGCCGAATAGCTGATCGGCATGTCCTCGAACGCACGGTGGATGGTCTCGAAATAGGCTTCCATCGGCGCGGGTTCCATACCCGGATAAATGGAAGGAAAGCCGCCGCCGACATCGACGACGTCAACGGTAACACCGGCTTCGACAATGGCCGAGCGGACGAGCGAAATCGCATCGCTATAGGCTTGCGGGCTCATCGCCTGACTGCCGACATGAAAACAGACGCCAAGCGCGTCAGCGGCCTGCCGCGCTGCCAACAGCAATTCGGGGGCTTCATCAAGCGAAGCGCCGAATTTCGAGGCCAGGCTGAGCTTGGAGTGGGACGAGGACACGCGCATACGCACGCACAGCGTCAGATCTTGGGGCGCGCCGGTTGCGGCTACGATCTTTTGCAATTCCTCATGGCTGTCGAGCGAAAAGGTCCGCACACCATGTTCGAAATAAGCTTCCGAAATTGCCTCGATCGATTTGACCGGGTGCATGAAACACAAAGTCGCCTCGGACAAGACGCTGCGGACCAGACGCACTTCGGTGATCGACGCCACGTCATAATGCGTGATGCCGGCATCCCAAAGGGTCTGCAGCATTTCGGGCGATGGATTTGCCTTCACGGCGTACATCGACAGGCCCGGAAAATTCTCGACGAAAAAACGGGCCGCACGATGTGCAGCGTGTGGACGAATGAGGGTGACAGGTGCGTCTGGCTTAAGAGCCGCCGCTACCCCCAGCGCGCTATGAAATTCTCGCAACTCAAGGGACCTCCAGTGGGTAGTTGACAAATCACTGCCTTGCGGTGGAAGTCCCATGGGGCAGCGGATGCGTTACATAGGGTCACTGATCTTAAATGTAAAGTAAAAACCCGCAAGCCATTATGGCCATTTCAGGCATAATTTTCAGTAGCTTATCGAAAAAGACGTGCGCAGGACGATGCCTATATTATTGCATTTGCGCCATAAATCCCTGCGCAAGCGCCCAAGTGTCGTGGACTTGCAACACCTAGCCGAAATGTATGCGGGCCTCGCGTTCTGGCTGCGCGGGTTGCGCAGGCGCCGCACCGTCAAGAAGGGCTTCTAGTTCGTAGGCCGCGCGTGCCGCGCCATCGCCAAGGCGTTTCAGGTCGCCGGCAAAGGCGCAGGCGTCCGCCCCCGGACGCGCAAGTGTCATGGCATCGATCAGCGCGTCGAGAAGCCCGATCGAAGTCCGGCTCGCATAGTCCGCCGCTGCGGTCTCTTCAGAATATATGTCTGCCATGACCCGTTTCTCCAACTGTGCATGGGAAGAATACGGGCAAAAACCCTAACCAGAGGTAAAGTGTGCGGTAAACCAGTCCTTGACGGCGATCTTGGCATCATCGCCAAGGTGCAGGCCGAGTTTGCTGCGTCGCCATAATACGTCTTCGACCGTTCGCGCCCATTCATTGGCGACCATATGTTCAAGTTCGGCAGTAAAAACGCCACCAAGATTGTCACCAAGCCCTGCTTCGAGCATGGATTCGGCGGCCGTACCGTATAAATGCGCCAGCCGGTTTACGATCCCGGGGTCATAATCAGCAAAGCGCAGCCGCAGGTTTTCACACCACCGCTTAAAGGCGAGTTGGCCGTTCTGCTTGTCGCCGCGCGGAAAATCGCTGCCGGGAAGCGGCGCCTTTGCCGTCCAGGGTTTTGTCTTTGGTGCAATACGCTTCAGGGCAGCTTCGGCGAGCAGTCTATAGGTCGTGATCTTGCCGCCAAGCACTGTCAGTGCCTTCGCGCCCTCGTGCTCGATCAATTTCCAGTCGCGCGACGTCTCGCGCGCGGCTTTGCCTTCTTCGAGAACCAGCAGGCGTATGCCAGCATAGCTCCAGATAATGTGCTCGCGTTCCAGAGGATGCGAAAGATAGCGGTTTGCAGCGGTCAGCAGATAATCGATCTCTGCCTCGGTAATGACCGCCTTGCCGGGATCATCGATTGGCGTTTCGGTGGTGCCGATCAGCGAAAAATCCTTTTCATAGGGAATGATGAAAATGATCCGCCCGTCGGGTTGTTGCAGGATATAACTGTCTTCGCCGCGCCCGATCCGCCGCGTCAAAATATGCGCGCCCTGTACGAGGCGTAGCTTCGGTGCGTCGTCGAGTTTCAATATCTTCGATGCAACCTGGCCCGCCCACGGCCCCGCGGCGTTGACGACACAGCCCGCACAGAGCGTACTGCCGTCGGCGAGCGTGATGTTCCAGCCATCTGAATGACGAGTTGCATCGGTGACCGCGCAGTGCAGGATGATCTCCGCGCCCTTTTGCGCAGCGCCAATGGCGTTGGAGAGGACGAGCCGCGCATCGTCGACCCACCCATCCCAATACCGAAAGGCGCGGGTGAAGGATTTGTCGAGCGGCTGTCCGGCATGGTCGTCACGCAGCTTGAGGCTGCTCGACCCCGGCACCTGATCTCTTTTTGCCAAATTGTCATAGAGAATCAGCCCGGCGCGGATCATCCACGATGGCCGCGTATCCTTTCCAAGCGGCAAAACGAATGGCATCGGTCGTGACAGATGCGCCGCGACGTCGAGCAGAACTTCGCGTTCGGCAAGCGCCTTGCGGACCAGCGCAAACTCATAAAACTCAAGGTAACGCAGGCCGCCATGAATCAATTTCGTCGATGCTGAGGAAGTCGCGCCACCAATATCGCCTGCATCAACAAGTGCAACGCGAAGCCCGCGCCCGGCGGCATCGCGAGCGATACCAGCGCCATTGACGCCCGCGCCAATAATAAGAAGGTCGAAGCTGCCCCTGTTCACAGGCGTTTACCTAGGCTGGCTTTGCGCGCTAGGAAAGCGGGAATGAAACATATTCTTTGCATCGACGAGGGGACGACATCGACACGCGCGGTCGTCTTTGACCTTGAAGGCCGGATTGTAGCGAGTTCCGGTACCGAAATAACCCAGCATTATCCGCAAAGCGGCTGGGTCGAACATGATGCGGCGGAGATATGGGAAAAGACGCTCAGCGCCGCAAATCGTGTCGCTAGGGACGTCGGCGTCGATTCGATTGTCGCAATCGGAATTACAAACCAGCGCGAGACCACCATATTCTGGGATCGGCAGAGCGGCGAACCGCTGGCTCCGGCCATCGTCTGGCAGGATCGCAGAACGGCGGACATGTGCGCCGCATTGAAGGCAGAAGGGCGCGAAGCGGCAATTCAGGCGAAAACCGGGTTGCTCCTTGATCCTTATTTTTCGGGCAGCAAGATCCGTTGGGCGATGGAGAACTGGGCAGGCGTCCGCGACGCTGCACAGGCCGGAACTTTGATGATCGGCACAATCGAATCCTATCTGATCTTTCGACTGACAGAGGGGCGCACGCACGTCACCGATGCAACGAACGCTGCGCGCACATTGCTGATGGATCTGGCGGCGTGCCAATGGGATGATGGCTTGCTCGATCTCTTCAGCGTACCGCGCGCGGCCTTGCCGGACATTGTGGATTGCGCAGGGGCGCTTGGGGAAACGTCGCTGATCGGTGGACGGATGCTGCCGATCACCGGCGCAGCAGGCGATCAACAGGCCGCTGCGATCGGGCAGGGGTGTCTTCAGCCCGGCAGTGTCAAATCGACCTATGGGACGGGTGCGTTTTTGATTGCGCATGCGGGCAAGAGCGCTCCTGTCTCGCATAATCGCTTGCTTTCAACTGTCGCATGGCGGTTGCAGGGACGGGCGGCCTATGCGCTTGAAGGCAGTATTTTCGTCGCCGGCAGTGCAATACAATGGCTACGCGATCAGCTTGGCATTATCACATCGGCCAAAGAGACCGAGGCACTGGCCAAATCGGTCGATGACAGTGGTGGCGTCAGTTTCGTACCGGCCTTCGCGGGGCTTGGTGCGCCACACTGGGAGCCACAGGCGCGTGGCATGATTGCGGGGCTGAGCGGCAACACAACGCGCGCGCATATCGTGCGCGCCTGTCTTGAAGCGATCAGCGCTCAAACCGCGGA
>JBFKAE010000108.1:0-10931 GCA_041621755.1 Sphingomonadaceae bacterium
AGTGATTCCCCAACGATCCTCCTCGGCTGACCAGCCAATTTGCGCATTCAGCAGCCCATAGGACGGCTGCTTCAAGCGGTTGTCAGGTTCCCAGAAGAACCCTGAATTATACACATAGTTGGCGTTGACGTTCAGCATTCCGTCCGCAACCGGGTACGAGACGAAGGCGCCGACGTTCAACGTTGTACTCGGAGACCGAGTCAGATCATTTCCGGTCAACGTGCCACCCTGGAGAATGGTGTTCGTTCCATCTGGGTTGCGAATCGAATACTGCGCGCCGGTGAACTCATTGAACTTCGCGTCCAACAAAGCCGCGCCAAAACGCAACCGCAACCAATCGGTCGCGACCAATTCACCGTCGATATCTATACCCTTAACGTCGGCGCTAGTTGCATTCGTGATAAAGAGCGAACTGCCCGACAGCTTGGTGAGTTGCAGGTTCTTGTACTGGTAGATAAACCCGGCACCATTCAGCCGAAGTCGGCGATTGAATGCGTCGATCTTGAAGCCAACTTCGTAGGCATCGATCGATTCAGATTTGAACGGTGGTGCCGAAGGCGCTGTGGTGTTGAAATTGCCGCTTTTGAAGCCTCGATTATAGGACGCATATGTCATGACGTCTGGAGTGAAATTGTGGCTCAGGCTCACCCGCCAGGTAGGCTTGCCCTCAGAGAAAGAGGGATAGGTGGTGCGCGGCGCAAGGTTTAGTATGACTACGCCATCGCCCGGATTATTAGTTCCGACAAGATCGGTGCTTCCCGAAATCGTGCGTTTGTCATGCGTGTATCGGATACCGCCAGTAAGCTTAGTTTGGTCACCTAGGGGAACTGTTGTTTCGGCAAAGATCGACCAAGAGTTCGTGACGATATCACTTTTGATCAATACGCCCGTGCCACCCACAGCTGCGCCGTACAGGCCAAGCCCGAGAGGCCCGTCGAAACCCGATTTGTCGCGCAAGTAGAATCCCCCAAGGATCCAACTCACCGGGCTGGATGAAGGAGAAAGGATCTGCAGTTCCTGAGTGAAGGTGCGATAGGTCTGGTTATCGATTTGCACATCGATATGACGGAGCGGAGTAACGTCATTATCGAATGCCTGCACGACCTTTGTCTTGCGATACGATGTGATCGAATTTACGCCAAGCCCGCCAAAGTCGTGCATGATGTTGAGCGCAGCGCCGCCCTGCTTGGTATCCGCATATTCATCATAGCCGGCACGATCGTTGTGGAACCCTGGGGTCGGGCCATTTCCATCTCGACCGACTGCCCCGGGTTGAAGGTTTTTGACTGAACCGATGTCGATGCCCTTGGTCTGGCTATAATCTGCACTGAGCTTGATTGTCGTATCATCGCTGGGGGTAAACAGGAGCTTGCTACGGGCAGCAAAGTCGTTCCCACCAAATCCGATATCGCGATTAAGATTGACGTTACGGCCCCAGCCTTTGCCCTGATGCTTGTACAGCATCGCAATATCACCGGCAACATTGTCACCCAGCCCGGTCGACGCATAAAGTCTGGCAGAAACCGTCTCGTAGCTGCCATAAGAAACACCGCCCTCGACCCTGGTTACCTGATCGGGATCACGGGTAATCACATGGATTAGGCCACCTGTCGCGTTGCGACCAAACAAGGTGCCCTGCGGCCCCTTGAGTACTTCTACCCGCTCAATGTTGTTGAAGGAAAAGAGTGAGCCGTACACTGAGCTGATGTAGACGCCGTCGACATATGTCGCGACAGCCGCTTCTTGCCCGACAGTGTTGTCGGTCGCGCCGACGCCGCGGATGAATGGGGTGAGCGCGGCAGATTGGTTTGCCATCATCAACCCTGGAGTTACGGCGGCCAGATCCTGCGCGTTAGACGTTCCCGTGGATTTCAGTTCAGCTGCACCAAAAGCGGAAATTGCGATCGGCACATCCTGCAACCGCTCGCTGCGGCGCGTGGCGGTGACGACGATATCGGCGATTTGATCCAGACTGCCTGCAGCCTCTTCCGAACCATCGGCGCGGGCAGCTTGCTGCGCATATACGGGACCTATTGCAGTAAACATTGCAGATGCGGTCAAAAACAAATGTAATTTCATACGTTTCATAAAATCATCCCTCCCTGGGTAGTGCCTGTGCTCGGCTCAATGATTCGTCACAAGTCTTGCTGTCACAAAAGATGTATGCAATATTCGCGCGACATGCAATTGAAATATTTCTAAGCCGGAAGGTGGTTGAAACACGTCCCTGCATGCCACTTCGGTTGTCGCCAAGAATGATAGTATAATATGCTGATAATTAAGTTATATTTTTGTAGAAGAGTATTTCTGGATAAAATCTTATATAAATTCTGGAGATTGTGGAAGCTGGGCAATCGGGCAGAAGTTATCTCGAGTCATTCTTTAGTGTGCAATTTAGAGGCGTATTCTCTATGGTCGGGACCGAAAGTTGCCGCGATCTCCGCGGACAACACGAGATATGGTGATTCAGGCGCCGGGATCTGCCGAGCGACCTGCGGGGTAGGAGTGCGAGTGTGAATGTAACTGTGAAGGATGCCGCTGCTACGACAGCGAAGGCAATCGACAAAAACCAGGTTCGTAGCGAATTGCTTGAGGCCAGCGATGCACAGATCGACGCTGCTGTGCGGCAGTCGGATCCGATGGCGTTGCGGGGCCTAATATACCAATTAACCGAGGACGAAGCACTGGTTGATGTCCAGACCTGTAAGCAGCGGATATTTATGGCAGAAGCGGCCATCCCTGCCACTCCTGAGGATGCTGAGCTTATCTTTTCACGAGCATCTGCGTTCCTGAAACGATACCGCGATGAGGGCGCGCTACCTGTTGGCCCCGGGCCGTTGGATCGACTTGAAACGAGCCTTGCACTGACCGCAGGTGAAACGCTTGATCCCAACGAGCTTCCCATGTGGATCGAGGAAACCGCTATCGATCCCTGGGCACGTTCTTTGACATGGCCAGCTACGCCGCCTGCCGAAGCTTTGAGCACATTCAGCGTTGCCGTGATCGGTGCGGGCATGGGTGGCTTGGGCGCCGCTGTGCAACTTAAGCGCGCCGGCATCCCGTTCTTCGTCCTCGAAAAGAACGACGATGTGGGTGGGACGTGGTTTGAAAATCGCTATCCTGGTGCCCGAGTGGATACGCCCAGTCGGGCTTACACTCACATTTTCGGCGCTGATTTCGTGTTCGATTACCCATTCTCGCCGCAGCACCAGAACGAGGAATATTTTCGTTGGGTCGCCGAAACGCACGATTTGCGCGACAAGATTCAGTTCGAAACCGAAGTGCGCAGCATGACCTGGAGCGATAGCGAGGCGCTGTGGATTATCGATGCAGTCACACCTACGGGGCCTCGAACCTGGCGGGCCAACGGAGTGATATCAGCCACAGGTTTACTAGCCAGGCCCAATATTGCCGATTTCCCAGGTGAAGACGCCTTCGAAGGCCCGGTTTTTCATACTGCCAGATGGCCGCGGGATCTGGACCATACCGGGAAGCGCGTGGCCGTGATCGGCACAGGTGCGACTGGCTACCAGATGGTTTCAGAGATGGCCCGGCAGGCCGAGCATGTCGTCATGGTGCAGCGCACGCCGCAGTGGGTTTTCGAGGTTCCGGGCTATCTGTCGGAGTTCAACCCAGAGGTGACTTGGCTGGATCGCAACCTGCCCTATCATATCAACTTCATGCGGTTCCGCACCAACTGGCTCACCGGCGAACATGTCTATGGCGAGGTGTTCAATCTCGACCCCACGTGGGTCAGCGAGGATGGCGTCAGCCGCAGCGCAATTAATGCCGAAGTGATCGCCGGGCGAAAGGCCTATATCGCGGAAAAGTTCGCCGGCCGGTCGGATCTGATCGAGGCGATGACCCCGCCACATCCGCCGTTTTCGGCGCGACCGATACTGGTCGATGCCAAATACAATATCTATAATGCGCTGATGAGCGACAAGGTTACTCTGGCAAGCGGTTCGGTCGAGCGCATCACAAAGAATGGCATAGTGGTGGCGGGACAAGAGTATGAAACCGACATCATCGTTAAGGCGACCGGCTTTCGGGCAAACGATCTGCTGTGGCCGATGGAAATCACTGGACGCAATGGGCTGACGGTAGAACAATTCTGGGCCAAGGATGGCTGTCGGGCCCATGTCGCAGGCAGCACGATGCCGGGCTTTCCTAACATGTTCATCCTTTTTGGTCCTAACACTAACCCGGCTCAAGGTGGCGGGATCGTGAACCACGAAGAGATGGTCACGCGCTTCGCGCTGGAATGTTTCGCCAAACTGATCCTGACCGGCAAAAAATCAGTCGAAGTAAGCCAGTTCGCGTTTGAACAGTACAATGAAAAGTTGGATCAACGCGAAAGGTTGAAGATCTATACCGATGATCGTGCGCAGAATTTCTTCATGAACAGCTATCGGCGGTCATCGGTTATGTGTCCGTTTGGCCCAAGCGAGTTGTGGCAAATGCTGCGCGAGCAGAATCAGGGCGATCTGATTTTTTCCTGATTGTCGTCCCCCTTTCAATGGAGCCGTGATGTGTCTGTACTGGATCGCGTGGATGCGGAATACCTGTCGGTGATAAAGCAGGTACCGCCGATTGATCTAAGCGATGTTGCCGCTGCTCGCGCTGCGCTGCACGCCGTTTTCGCTATGGTCGGCACGTCCGAACCGCATCCAGATGTGGAGCGTTCCGACCATGAGATACCCAACGCGCCCAGAGCGCCGGATGCCCGCATTCGCTTGTTCAGGCCCCGCAATGCCACAGGCAAATTGCCAGGGCTGGTATGGATCCAGGGCGGCGGATACGTGCTCACATCTGCCAATCCGGATGATCAATGGTGCGAGCGCCTCGCGCATGACCTGCAATGCTTAGTGGCCTCGGTGATCTGGCGGCGCGCGCCCGAACACCCGTTTCCTGCCGCGCACGACGATTGCTTTGCTACCTTTCAGTGGATGATGACAAATGCTGCGACGCTTGGCATCAATGCCGAACGTGTCGTGGTTGGCGGTGCAAGTTCGGGCGGCGGCGCGGCGGCGGCGGTGGCATTACGCGCCCGCGACGAAGGTTTGCACCTGCACCATCAGTTACTAATCTATCCGATGCTAGATGATCGCAATGTCAGCCGGTCGAGCCATCTCGTCACAGATCCGGAACTATGGAACCGTAGCAATAACATTCTTGCTTGGCAGGCGTACCTGGGGAGCACCTATGGCACGGACGAGGTGTCGCCCTATGCCGCGCCAGCGCGGGCAAAAGACCTTGGCGGATTGGCACCGGCGACCATCCTGACAGGGGAGCTCGACTTGTTTGTCGACGAAAATCTTGCCTATGCACAACGTCTGCTGGCAGCCGAGGTGACGACCGAGTTCCATTTGTACCCGGCCGTGCATCATGGGTTCGACTTGCACAATCCAGACGGCTACCAGGCAAAACGAATGCTGGAGGACCGGGACGCAGCGCTGCGCCGAGCCTTTGCCTAACAAACGACCAGCTCAAGGCTGATTGAACACCGCGCTACAGGGCGCGCAACACGTAGATTGGGAGTTCGTGATAATGGTGCCAGCAGCAGAAAAGGTTATCCTGATAACCGGGGCCGCGACCGGGATCGGGGCGGCGACGGCGCGCGAATTTGCCGCGCGGGGATTTACGGTTGTGGGTGCCGACGTTGATCACGTGTCGGGAGAGATGCTGTTTGCCGATCTAGGAGCGCCGCATGAATTTCAAGTACTGGATGTGCGCGATGCCAAGGCCTGGTCTTCCATCGTAAGCGCGATTGTGGCGCGCCACGGGCGGCTTGATGTAGTGCACCTCAATGCTGGCGTAATGATGCGGCCCAAGGGGGCTGCCATCATGGATGACCCTCTTGGCTGGTTTTCCATAGAAACCTATGAAAAGGTTCGCAGCGTTAATCTTGATGGGGTGGCATTTGGCATCATGGCGACAATGACAGTGCCGGGCCTAAGCCGGATAATTGTCACCGCTTCGGGTGCCGCACTGCTGCCGCTTGATATCGACCCCTGCTATACCGCGACAAAATACGGAGTGCTTGGTCTATCGCTGGCACTGGAACGACCATTGGCCGAACGCGGAATTCGCATCGACGTGATTTGTCCAGGCGCGATCGATACCGGTTTGACGGCACCTGACGTGCGTGAGGCAATCCGCCAGGAAGACCCCGGCTTCATCGCACGATCAGTGGCAACGATTGTTACAAACGATGCGCCTGGCCCGGTCTGGGTTGCTTTTACCGAAACCGACGGGTTGCAACGCTATGAAATTCCGGGCCTGCCAGGAATATCCGGAGCGCTGGACGTGACGGACAAGGTCTGAATAAATTTCGTGCAATATCCGCGTTTTTTGGGCATTGCTGATGCATCGCGAGCAGATTTCAAAAGCAAGAGTGGTTGAAAGGCTATGACTAAAGTGACAACCAGCGCTTCCGATGGCAATCAGTCGCCCGTGGTATCCGCTGACCGGATGCTAGATCAACAATCGAGTCTGGTTCGCCAGCAACAGATAGTGAACCAGATTCGCGAGATGATCCTCGCCGACGAACTAAGCGCTGGAGAGAAACTGACCGAGGTCTCCATGAGTGAAAGGATGGGCGTGTCACGCACCCCCATCCGTGAGGCATTGATTGTTCTCGCCGAAGAAGGTCTGGTGGAATACAAGCCAAACCGCGGATATTCGGTACGTGATTTCACCATTAAATATGTCGCGGATGCCTATATAACGCGCGAAGCGATTGAAAGTGTCGCTTGCCGTCTGGCTGCGGAGAAAGGGCCGAGCGAGGACGTGCGCGCAGAAATGGCGACTTTGCTGGCCGATGCCGACCGGATTTTGTCGCTCGGAGGCCTCAAGCAGGAATATAAGCCAACACTGCGTGAAAACAACCACCGCTTCCATCAGCTGATTTTCCAGACAGCGGACAATGAAGTGCTTTCACAAGCATTGCAGACCGCCACCAATATTCCGTATTCTTCAAGCCGGGTGGCGCACTGGTTTAGCGAAGATGACCCCGAAGGGCTGTTTGCCCTGCGCGCCTTTCATGCGCAGCATCATGCTATCTTCAAGGCCATTTGCAACGGAGAGGGATATCGCGCTGAAACGATCATGCGCAGTCATATCGCCGCTGCGGCGGAGCAGATCCGCGAGCAGCTGATCATGGCGGGCCGCATAGACGAAACCAACGCGGAAAGTGCTATACAGAAACGACGCAACCGCGCCGCCAAAGGCTGATGCCATACAGGTATTTTTGGACAGCTAGGGGGAACTGGCTTGATTATTGAACGGCGACGTTATTCTATCGTTCGTGGGGAAATGGATAGGATGCATCATCGGATGCAGCAGATGTTGCTGCCGATGTTCGAGCAGCATGGCATTCCCTTGCCCATCGCAATTTGGGAGGACCGTGACGGCGGCTCGATCCTGACCTGGATGATCGAATGGCCCAGCTTCGACGCACGTCAGGCGCTTTGGGCGAATTTTTATCCGCATTTTTATGCCGCGCACGCCTTGGAAAAAGGTGAGGAATTTGTGACGCGCACCGACCTAACACTGATTGCACCGTGGTCAGAGGACTCATTTGTATTTCCAGACGCCCCAGGGGCATGCGAAAGCGCTTGGCACCCACAGCCGATGATCGGACATGGGGCAGCATTTCGGCAGGCGATGTGCGGCCCTGAAGCAGACATCTTCGCTTCGGTTGGGGCGATTGCAGTCATCGCCAGTGATCTGATGTTTGGACCTTTGCCGATGTCAATGCTGATCCTGAGCTGGCCGGATGCAGAAACCCGTCGCGAAGGGATAGCACGCCTTAAGACTCTACCCGCGCCGCAGGGCTTGGCGGCCTCGCTAGGGCTGGGTCAAGGTACTTTGACCGATTCCGGCCTGTGGGAAGAGTTTGATCGAATGTCTTATCTGCCCAGTTGGAGGGTGGGCTGAGGTGCTCATAACTTCATTCGAGCAGCTTGCGTGTCCGTAGCCAGTCCTGAACCAGATTTACCGCTTGCGTCAATTCACCGGGCTGACCTGAATAATAATGGTTCGCGCCGCGAATCACACTGAACTGCTTGTCAGCGCTCGATACGGCGTCGTGAAACAAGCGGGTATGCGGTTGCGGAACAGCATCGTCTGCTGAGTTCTCTATCGCCAGCAAGGGCACAGTAATCTGTGGGGCGTTGTCCAGCGCCTTTGCTTGCGTATCATCAAAAGACCACTGTGACAGCCATGCACGCAGTGTCGAAAAGCGTGCGACACCGGCCGGGCTGCTATTGGACTGTTGAGGGTCACCCATGAAACACCAGCCGATCTTGCGGTCATTGGGTTCGATTCCTGCATCGATCCAGCGCGGGTCCGCCATTGTGCGATGAGTCAGCAATCCGCGTTCAATTTCACCGGTTCGACCCGATTTCAGGTCGTCGAGCAGTTCCTTGACCAAAACCGTGCGGCGCCGAATACGGTCGAGTTGAGCAGCGCGAAAATGATCGAGATAAACCCGATCATACGGCGGCTTATGGGGATTGCGCGGATCGTAAAGGTCAAGCTCGGGATCGCGAAGCGTTGGATTATGTTCATCGAGTACCGAGGGGTCGATGAAATCGGCCAACACGTCTGCACGCGACAGGTGCGCCGCCTGCCAGATCATGGCATCACCCGGGATGAGGCCACGCAGGTCGATCGGCTCACCAGAGGGCGTCTGGGTTACAGTCGGCCGTTCGGCCTGAGCCTGATAGAATGCTGACAGGGATCCGCCCCCCGACCAGCCGGCGACAATGATTTTTTCATAGCCCCAGACTTCCTTGGCGTGGCTGACATAGGCTCCATAGTCGAGCAGGATTTTTTCCATGATCAGTGGTGTGTCATTGCGGGCATAGCGACTTCCGGCGCACAGTACATGCATCCCCGCCTCTGCCATCGCGCGCGGCACGGGCAACAATTGCAGTGTCGATGCAGGATGCATGAAAATCAACAGTGTACGGGACGGGATCTTCTCCGGTTTGAACAGAATGCCTTCGAGATTGACGTGGCCCTGCGTTCCCTGAAAGCCATAGACTTCGCGCATGCTGCTGTTTTCATCGTAGGCTACGTGCACCCACTCGGAGATTACCCCGTTCATCGGCTTGTCCATGTTACTTGCAAGATATCGTCCCGGTCTTGGCTGATCACTTCAGGCGGGGATCAGTCGCACCGGCAAAGTGTCGAGCGTGCGCAAGGTGTTGAGCGGACGATAGGTGGGTTCCCCGACCAACTCAATCCGCTCCACGCGGTCGAGCAGCGCATTCAGTACACTTTCGCCCTCCATCCGCGCGATCAGCTGGCCGATGCACAAGTGAATGCCTTGACCAAAGGCCAAATGCCCTGCTGCCGATCGGCTGATGTCGAATTCGTCGGGCCGCTCCCACCGACGCGGGTCACGGTTGGCGGAGCCTGCAAAGATCTGTATTTTCTTGTCCGCTTCCAGCATGAAGCCGCCCAGCACCACTTCGCGCGTGGTAGTACGATACCAGCTCTGGATCGGCGTTTCGAGGCGGATGACCTCATCGAACACAAGCTTTAACTTTGAACGGTCCTGACGCAGTTTAGCCCAGAATCCTGGATGTTCCGCTATCAATCTGACCATGCTGGCAAGCCCGCTGATGGTCGTGTCCATGCCGCCGCGCAGCACGGTACGCACCAGTCCGCGCGCCACTTCTTCCTCAATCTCGCCAGCATCTGCAGCTTCATAGACCTGTTCGCTGAAGCTGCCTGGTTTGATGCCTTCGCGGCCTTGGGCGGCATTGAACCACTCTGAGATTGATTCCAACTCTGCTGCCGATTTTTCATACAACGCGTTTTTAGGGCCTAGTGCGTTGAAATTGAAATTTCCGACCATCACCATATTCTCACGGTGCGGCTCAAGTCCAAGCGAAGCAGGAAAATTTTCGATTACAAATGCTTCGGCTATATCGCGCGCACCATCCACATCCCGCTGATCGCACAGACGCTCTACAAGATTAGCCGCGCCAGCTGCATAGGACTGTTGCCAGCTTTTGATAATCTTTGGTGAGATAATCTTGCTGACCACGCTGCGGCGCAAGGTATGCAATGGCGGATCGGCCTCCACCAGCGGCCCTGGTTCGCGCCAGCCACCCGGCTTGCGGATGTCACTAAGCCCGGCGCCCGCTGTCGATGTAAAGCTTTCCCAGTCGCTTAGCACTTCGCGAACTTCGTCGTAGCGCCCCACCGCGTAACTGTCATACTGCTCAATATATGTAACCGCACCAGTCTCACGCAATTGCTCGTGAAAGCCGTAGGGGGACAGGATATTCGGCAGGTCAAATGGGTCTGCCTCCAGTCTGGGAATGGATGCTGATACGGCTACATCGTTCATACAATCTCTCCGCGAGGCTTATCGAAGTAAGCCGCATTATACGCCAAACCGGAATTTACCCGGCTGACAGACTTTCAGTTAACTTTTGGACTATCACGCAACAGATCGACAGCGCAACGGAATAATCCATTTATGCATACAATATTACAGAAATCGGCGTGAAAATGTGTTAAATATGCCGTTAGAAGTGAATTTTCTTGCCTGTTTCATCTACTATGCATACAACTCTACCGCATTAACGTTTGGGTCACGACGGTGCTGATCATGCGCCTGCTGTATAATCGGGCCTCAGCAATCTGGAGAATATGCCAATGTCAGTGCTTCAAGCGAATGATCTGATTGAGACGTGCAACGTCCGTCCTGACGACGCCAGCATTCGTGCCGCCCTTGCGTTCGCAGACCCCAATCTACTGCGCCTGACACTGCACCAACTGACCGGCAACCCAAGACTGGCGGCTATGAAGGTCGAGGGTACGCCACTGTGGGCCGGTGCGCTGTTTACTTATGTGCTAGCGCCGGAACACCATGACGAGGTGCGTGAACTTGCGTTCGAGTATCTGAC